>NZ_CP129966.1:660976-991464 GCF_030503595.1 Corynebacterium sp. P4-C1
TTCCCTTGATTTGCTTCGCTGTCGTCGCTTCGTCGTCGATGACCGCGAAAGTCATTCCCTCAGGTGTAGCAATTCGTCCAAAACGCATGCTGCTGAGCATACGCCACGACTATCCCCGCCGCTTAAGGTTAGCCTTTCAATTCCCGACTATTGATAGCTCACAAACCACGGGCGCGGATTGACTGTGCTGTACGTCTGTTCCGGGGTGAACATCGGCATATCTTCGTCGATGAAGTTCTTCCACGCCATGAAGAACTGCGGCTGCAGGTCCTTCCTCATGACGTTCCATGTCTCGAATTTCTGCTCAGTTGTGCCGTGGCCGTCCGCGTGCAGGATGAAGGACAGCTCGGGCGCCGAGGTGTCGATGTTCTCGCGGTCTGGCAGCATCGCCAGCTGGAACTGGTGCACGATCAACGCCTTCTGCGGTAGTTTGTTTTCGCGGGTGAGTTCCGCGAGCCACTGCGTCGCTTCGTTGATCTCCGCCGCATTCGCGGACCCCACCTGGGCCGCGGGCTGCTGGCCAGGCTGGAGCTTCCACTCGGCATCGAGCGCGAGCCCCACATTCGGGCGCTTCAGCAGCTCTTCGTACCTGAGTGCCTGCTCCTTGAAAGTGGTCAAGCCCGGCTGCAAATCGATGACGGCGTAGCCGCCCGCTTCCGTGATGGCGTCGATGTACGGGACGAGTTCCGCGGGGTCGGACTCGTTGGTGAAATTGCCGTCGTCACCCGGATCCGAAGATGCCACAGTGGCGATGATCTCAAAGGCCGGAATCACCTTCTCGTCTGTGAGTTCCTGGTACTGGCGCACCCATTCCTTCACGACGTTCACTGCTTCCGCGGGCGGCTGCTCACCCATCTGGCCCAGCGCCGGGCCCGACGGGTGCCCGTAGGTGGCGATCATCCGCCGCCCCGGGAAGATCAGGCCGCCACCACCGGTCACCTCGCCGTTCTTGGCCAACTCAATCGTGCTGCGGAACCGCTCCGTGCTGCCAAATTGACGGCCGAGCGCCACAGCCTTCTTGCCGTTGACCTGGTCCATCGATTCCTTGGTCACGCGCGGGTCGGCGTACGAGAGCACCGTGACGGGAAGCTTCTTGGCCGCAGCAGTCGCGGTGGCGGCAAAGGAGGTCAGTTCGGTCGCGAAGATCGGGACATCCTCTCCGGCCCCGTCACTGTCCGTGCCCCGGCCATCCCCCTGGGCGCGGTCCACAATCGCACGGACTTCCTGTTCCTCTTCCGCGGCCACCGGCTGGGTGTCCGCGATGAGCTTGAGGTCGTCCTCGTCGGTTTCCTCGCCAGCGCCTTCACCGACGTTGATTACGCGGGTAGCGCCGAGCCGCTCGATTTCGGCGTCGACGGCAGCGGACGTTTCGGGCGTGCCGAAACGGGTCAGCATCGGAGCCCCCTCGTCCACAGCGATTGCCGCAGCTTTGAGCCTGCTTTCCCGATCGGCGGCGGCCACGACAACTGTGTCCGATTCCGGGAAGAATTTCTGGGAGACCTCAGACCCTGTCCCGTCGGGGTCGGCGATGACTTGGGACCCGTCCTTCACCAGCGAAGCCGCCACACCGCCGCCCTGAGCATTCGCCCCGGATTCCGATCCGCTGTCGGAGGGCCCGTCTCCCCCGCCGAAAGCCGAGCATCCGGCCAGCAGCATCGAGGTTGTCACCGCGACCGCGGCGGTGGAGGTGGAACGGCGGGAAGTGAAACGCATGAGGAAAACCTTACTTGAGGGATTCCGCGATACGGGTTCCGACCCTTTCGGTGAAGCTTCCGTTTTCCGCACTTGCACCGCCGGCGGTCTCGTTGTCACGCCGTGCGGAAACATCCTCCGCGACGGCATCTTCGATGCGGGTGGCGGCCTCTTCGTCGTCAAGCCAGCGCAGCATCATGGCGACCGAAAGAATCATCGCAGTCGGGTCGGCGAGTCCCTTGCCTGCGATGTCCGGCGCTGATCCGTGGACCGGCTCGAACATCGACGGGTTTGCACGGGAGGCATCGATGTTGCCCGAGCACGCCAGCCCCACGCCGCCGGCGACAGCGCCGGCGAGGTCGGTGAGGATGTCACCGAAGAGATTGTCGGTGACAATCACGTCGTACCGGTCAGGATCGGTGACCATATAAATCGTCGCGGCGTCGATGTGGTTGTAGTCGACCTCGACCTCCGGGTACTCGGCAGCGACATCGTTAACAGTGTTCTGCCACAATGCACCGGCATTCGTGAGCACATTCGTCTTGTGCACCAGCGTCAGCTTCTTGCGGCGCGCCATCGCGGTCTCGAAACCGTGGCGGACGAGACGCTCGACGCCGTAGCGGGTGTTCTGGGAAACCTCGCAGGCCACTTCTGCCGGAGTGCCCTGCCGCAGCGTGCCACCGTTGCCGGCGTAGAGTCCCTCGGTTCCCTCGCGCACAACCACGAAGTCGATCTCGCCGGGATTCGCGAGCGGACTCACCGCCGTCGGGTACAGCTTCGACGGGCGGAGGTTCACGTAGTGGTCCAGCTTGAAGCGCAGCGGTAGCAGCAGGCCGCGCTCGAGCACGCCGGCCGGGACGCGGTCCGGGTCGCCGATCGCACCGAGGAGAATCGCGTCGTGCTCGCGGAGGCTCGCCAAGTCCTCGTCGGTAAGCAACTCACCGTTGCGCAGATAGCGCCGCGCACCGAGGTCGTACTCGGTGAGCTCCACGTCGTCGCGCACTGCGCGCAGGACCTTCAGGCCCTCTTCCATCACTTCCGGGCCGATGCCGTCTCCTGCAATAACCGCAATTTTCATGCGTTAAAGCTTAACAACAACGGCTTCCCGGGTTGGCTTCTTGATGCGCCCACTTTGCTTTCCAGTATTCCCGCTCCGTCATCAACTCCGCGTCCGGATGGTGGGCGCGCTGGTGGGCGCAGTACTTCGCGTAGTCGTTGTCGCCCATCAATTCCTTGATGTACCAGTTCGTCCACTTGAAAGCGGAGACAACTCCTTCCGCTACCGCGCCCATCAGTGCCCCGCTCCTGCCGGGGTGCTCAGATCGATCCCGAGTTCCTTGGCCACTGCTTTCTCCTCCGCTGTGGCAGTCATGCCGCGCGGAGTGAACAAGGTGGACGGAACCTCCGGCTCTTCGAGGTCTTCGATCTCGATGCCGCGGTTGTGCGCCTGAACCGCGCGAACGCATGCGACGATGGTCGCCAGGACCACGACGATGACGAGCACAGCGAAGAAGATGGACAAAACACCCTGAATCATCGTGTTGCGGACGACGATGTCGATCTCCGACGGCGTTTTCGCAGCCTGGAATGCCTCCAACCCTTGAGCCCGCGCATCCTTGTACTTGGCGTGCTGCGCGAAGTAGCCGATCGACGGATCGTCGCTGAAGATTTTCTGCCAGCTGGCCGTCATCGTGATGATGAGGTCCCACACGAGCGGCACCACCGGGATCCACGCCCACTTGAACAGGCCCTTCTTGAACACAATGGCAGTGACCAGGCACAGTGCGACCGCGGCGAGCAACTGGTTGGCTATGCCGAACAGCGGGAAGAGCACGTTGATGCCGCCGAGCGGATCAGTGACACCCATGACCAGGATCGCGCCCCACATGGCACAGACCAGCAGGGTGGAGACCCAGCTGCCGATCCGCCAAGACGGGTCCTTGAACTTCTCCAGCCCCTTAATGTTGCCCACCATGTCGCCCATCATGAAGCGCGCCACACGCGTACCCGCATCAATGGCGGTGAGGATGAACAGGCCCTCAAACATGATGGCGAAGTGGTACCAGAATGCCTGCATGGCCGGATTGCCCACGATGTTGGTCATGATCTCGGACGTTCCGATGGCGAACGTCGGGGCACCGCCGGTGCGGGACACGATCGTGGGCTCGCCGACCGCTTCGGCCAGCGCAGAAAGCTTCTCCGCGGTCACTCCCTCACCGGGAATATTCAGACCGTTCACGAATTCCGCGGCGGACGCTTCTTCCCCACCGGTCTTCGCCTTCGGGGAGTTGATGGCGAAATAGACGTGCCGGTCGAGGACAATCGCCGTGATCAGCGCCATGATGGCCACGAAGGACTCCATGAGCATGCCGCCGTAGCCGATGGCACGGGCGTGCGTCTCTTTTTCCAGCAGCTTCGGAGTCGTGCCCGAGGAGATCAGCGCGTGGAAGCCCGACAGCGCGCCGCACGCGATGGTGATGAACAGGAACGGGAACAGGTTTCCGGAGAACACCGGCCCGCCGCCCTCACGGCCAAATGCGGTGACCGCGGGCATGTGCACTTCGGGCCTGTCGACGAAGATCGCCACCGCGAGCATCGCGATGACGCCGATCTTCATGAACGTGGACAAATAATCGCGCGGAGCGAGCAGCAGCCACACCGGCAGCACCGACGCGATCAGACCGTAGACAAGGATGCACACGGCCAGGGTCCCCTTGGACAACGTGAACATGTCGGCGCCCCAGGCCGTCTCGGCGACATAACCGCCGCCGATGATCGCGGCGAGCAGGAGGACGACACCGATGACAGAGACTTCAGCCACGCGACCCGGACGGATGAAGCGGCCGTAGACGCCCATGAACAAAGCGATCGGGATAGTCATTGCGATGGAGAACACGCCCCATGGGGATTCCGCGAGCGCGTTGACCACGACGAGGCCGAGCACGGCAATGATGATCACCATGATCACCATCGTGACCAGAGTGCCCGCGAAACCGCCGACTTTGCCCACCTCGTCCTTGAGCATCTGGCCCAGGGAGCGGCCGCGGCGGCGCGAGGACACCGCGAGCACCAGGTAGTCCTGGACAGCGCCGGCGAGAACCACGCCGAAGATGATCCAGAGGGTGCCCGGCAGGTAGCCCATCTGCGCGGCCATGACAGGGCCGACGAGCGGACCTGCACCGGCGATGGCGGCGAAGTGGTGGCCGAAGAGCACGCGGCGGTCAGTCGGGACGAAGTCGGTGCCATCGTTGACGTACTCGGCGGGTGTCGCCCGGGTATTGCGCGGTTTGACTACCTTGTACTCCACCAGCCGCGCGTAGAGGCTGTAGCCGATGATGTAGGTGCCGATGGCGGCTAGGACGAGCCACACCGAGTTGATTGTCTCGCCGCGGTTCATCGCGATGGCGCCCCAGCCGAGGGCCGCCAGCACTGCGGCGATCGCAATGGCGATGCGCTCACCGGTGCCGATGATCTTCTCCGGTTTCACGCCCACAATGTGCTCGGCACCGTCCGGCGTTACGGAAATCTCTAGACGCTCACGCGGAACCGCGGATGCCTCTGGCGACCCCGGGTCGTCTTTGCGCGTTGCGGTGGTCATGTTCGCCCCCTTCAGGTTTGGACAACAAAATTAAGTGTGCTTAATACTGTCATATGTCTTGGCTTTGGCGCAGAAAAACCCCGGATTAATTGCAATCCGGGGTGGGATTTTTCTGGCTTTCCGCTCAGTAGCCGCCTGCTAGCTGGCCGTTTAATCGAGGTCGAGCTGGATGCAGTCCGCCTCGATGGACTTCGCCACAGCTGCCTCGAGTTCGGCCGGGACTTCCTTCTCCACGCGGAGAATCAGGAAGGCGCCGTCGCCCTTCGCAGACTGGGTCAGGGCTGCGGCCTCGATGTTGATTCCCTCGTTGCCCAGCTGGGCGCCGACGTGGCCGAGAGCGCCCGGCTTATCTGTGTAGGACAGGAACAGGTTGCGGCCCTGGGCGCGCATGTCCACGCCGCGGCCGTTGATGCGCACGATCTTCTCCACGCGGTCCAGGCCGGTCAGTGCACCTTCAACAGTCGCAGTGCCGCCGTTCGCGGATACGACCTGCACCTCGAGCGCAGAGCGGTGGTCACGGGACTCGTTGGCCGCGCCAGACTCGACCTCCAGGCCGCGGGCTTTCGCGATTGCCGGGGCGTTCACGAAAGTCACCTGTTCCTCGACAATGCCGGAGAACAGGCCGCGCACAGCGGACAGAGCCAGCGTCGACGGATCCTCGGTGGACAGCTCGCCGCGGGCGGTGACGCGCAGGGACACCGGGGCGTCGTCAAGCAGCTTGCCTGCCAGCAGGCCGAGCTTGCGCGCGAGTTCGAGCCACACAGCGACTTCCTCGCCCACGGCACCGCCGACAACGTTGACGGCATCCGGGACGAACTCGCCGGCCAGCGCCTTCAAAACAGAACGCGCGACATCCGTGCCCGCGCGGTCCTGAGCCTCGCTTGTCGACGCCCCCAGGTGCGGAGTCATCACAACCTCGTCCAGGGCGAACAGCGGGGAATCCGTGCACGGCTCGGTGGCGTAGACGTCGAAACCGGCGCCGCGGATGGGGCCGTTGACGATTGCGTCGGCAAGCGCCTGCTCGTCGACGAGCCCGCCGCGGGCCGCGTTGATGATGATCTGGCCTTCCTTCGCCTTCGCCAAGAGCTCCGCGTTGAACATGCCTTGGGTCTCTTTGGTCTTCGGGAGGTGGATGGTGACGAAGTCGGCGCGGGAGACGAGCTCCTCCAGCTCCACGAGCTCAACGCCGAGTTGTGCGGCGCGCGACGGGTTCGCGTACGGGTCGTAGGCGATGATCTCCGTCTCGAATGCGGTGAGACGCTGGGCGAACAGCTGGCCGATGTGGCCGAAGCCAACGATGCCGACGGTCTTGCCGTAAATTTCCACGCCCTTGAAGGATGAGCGCTTCCACTCGCCGTCGCGCAGCGTCTTGTCCGCAGCCGGGATCTGGCGGGCGGTGGACAACAGCAGCGCGATCGCGTGCTCGCACGCCGAGTGGATATTGGAGGTCGGGGCGTTGACAACCATCACGCCACGCTCCGTGGCGGTTTCCACATCCACATTGTCGAGGCCGACACCGGCGCGGCCGACAATGCGCAGATTCGGCGCGGCGGCGAGGACCTCGCTGTCCACGGTGGTCGCGGAACGCACGAGGAGTGCCTGCGCTTCCGGCACCGCAGCAAGCAGCTCCTCGCGGTTCGGGCCGTCCACCCAACGCACCTCGACGGAATCCCCCAGCGCATCCACTGTGGACTGGGCGAGCTTATCGGCAATCAGAACAACAGGCTTGGCTTCCGGGTTGGACACAGGTGCGGACACGGTGCTCATCTCCTAGACGTATTGGTTAGCGGGTATTGATTCATTAAACCTTAATCCGATACTTGCGGAAGCGAAGCGATATTATCCAACTCTCCCGGCAGAACCCCCGCCTCCGCCTCGCGGATCCGCTCCCCGAGCTCCACGCTAGTGCCGAAATCCCCCAGCGCCACCAGCGGCAGATCCGACAAACCGGCAGTGAGCAGAAGCGTTTTGTGGCTCACCCGCGGATCGGGGTTATCCGTCACGTACACGTTGGCGCCGAAAGCCCGGGCAGTGGCTATTGAAGCTAGCGACGATGTCGGCAGGGCGATGACCTGGGGAGCCATCTCCGCGTCCTGGCGCGAGCGGACCGGCACCACCCCATTTTCAGCGTCTTCCGGCACATGCTGCCGCGGGCCGTACGTAGCGCGGAGCCACACCGGCTCCCCGTCGCGAAGCACCGCGACCTCCTCCGCCGCCGCTTTTTCGTCCGCCACTTCTTTCTCGGCGAAACCCAGCGCGGTCGCCTTCTCTAGGGCCTCACGCCCGCCCGGATCCCTGATCACTTTGAGTTGGTCCGTGTACCCCAGCACCGGCACATCGCCCACCGCATACACAGTGTGGGTGGCCATACGCTCAATCTGCTGGATCACCTCGGCGTGGTGTTCGCTGTTGTAGATCAGCATCGGGGCGTGCGCCACCACAGCCAGCGATGCGGCGCGCAATTGAGCCGCAGGCGTTTCGTCGGCGAGGATCAGCACCTCCGACGACGGGTAGAAAAGCTCGCAAGCGTTGAACCCGGCCTCGTCGTCTAGCACCACCGGATGGCTTTCAAAACGTTCAGCGACGTGCCGCGACTGGTTCACCGAACGCGCCTCCTGGAGCACCCGTTCCCCGCCCGGGCCATCGTCCAGACCAGCTTCACCGCATCCGGCGAGCAGAAGAGCCGCACCCGCCAAGACCGCGGCGAGCCCGGTCGCCCGTGGTCGAATCCGCGTCATTCAGAATCGCCGTCTAGGTCGCGCACGACCTTCTTGTCCATCGCGTACTCGATGATCCCCACGAGCCTGTCGCGGCGGTCGATGAAAAAGGACTGCCAGTCGGAGGTGAACAAATAGTCCGGCTCCAGTTCGTGAGTGGCCAGGACAGCATCGAATTCGTCGTCCTCCATGATCGCTTTCGACTGCAGGCGCGACAGGTACCGCTTCGGTGCGGCGTCCTCCATGACCGCTTCAGTGCGCCGGCCGAGTGGGGTGCGGTTGAGCACCGACTGGGCCAAGTCAGCGTCGACGCCGCGGACACGGCAGAAGCCGTCCGGAAAGACTTGGTGGAATCCGGGGCGGAGCTCCGCGACCGTCTCCGCCGTGAAGGGCTTGCCCGTGCGCCAATCACGGGCACCTCGCGCCATGAGCAGGGAGAACAACCCACGGTAGACACCGGAGTCAGCCCTGGCGGTCAGGAGCCGGGACTCGGTGAAAAAAGCGTCCTCCACCGTCTTCGGCACCCGGTCGGTCTCCCCCTTCGCCCACGGAGTGACCTGGTCGACATCGGAACCGGCGCGGATCGACGGGGCGTGCGCGCCGTACAGCTCGCCGAACACGCCGTTCCAGTACCACTGGTTGATGCGGTCCCAGGTCTCCGGATTACCCAGGCACTCCCCGTCCCACGTGAGCCGCGCCAGAATGACCGCCAACGGAACCAACTGGTGGGAGTACGGCACCTGCTCGACGCTAAAGATGCACCGGTCCGACAGGAATTCCGCAGCACGCACGAAAGCGTCGAGCAGATCGCGGGATGCCCACAGGTAATCGTGCAGGGACAGGTTCAAGATATCGCCGCGGTGGCCCCGCGCCGACCCTTGTGCGCTGGTGACGAGGAGGGACACTCCACGCAGGAAACGGACACGGTCAATCTCGTCGAGCGCGGGGTGCTGCCGCAGCACCTGCTCGCACTCCTGCCAGTGCGCGGCCAGGGAGAACTCCGGGTCTTCCATCGCGAACACAGCGGTGAGCAGCTCGAAAACATCCATGGACACGCCCGAGGAATTCGCCTGCGCGAAGATCTGCCCCACCCCGATCTGGGAGGTGCCGCGATCGAGGCGCGTCATCGGAATGTCGTAGGCCGCGAGCGGGCGCAGAATGCGCCGGTGGAACTCCTTCACATCATGCCGGATGGCCGGGTCATCGGTGGTGGCGGCCATATCGAAGAGCAGATCGTTCCCTTCTTCCCACAGCAGTGCGGAAACCGGGACGATGAAGTTGTCCACCATCGTCTGCCTGTCGCCGACGCCGCCGTCGATCGCCGGGCCGAAGTGGGAACGCACCACTCCGTCGTCGTCGACAGCGAACACCGCCTCCGCCGGCATCGGGTCGTCCGCGACAGCCGCGCGGACATCCACGAAGAAGCGCCGAAAAATGCGGCGGCCGCGGAAGTCGAGCACTTCGATGCGCCCGTCGCCCTGCAGGGACAGGTACAACGAAGACAACCTCTGCTGACCGTCCAGCAGCAGCAACCCTGGCTGCGTGTCGGTCGCCGGCGCACCCTGCAACGGCCGCGGACGGAACCGCATCGGCTCATTGCGGGTGTCCAGCGCCAGCAACGTGCCCACCGGGTAACCGCGCAGCACAGTCGACAGGAGTGTGCGCGTGCGATCGACGTCCCACAGATAGGTGTGCTGGAAATCCGGCGTTTGAAGCTCGCCCCGCTCAGCGCGCGCGAACAGATCGGTCAAGGAGTAGCTCGGCGTGGTAAACCCCATGACCCCAACTCTAGATCACTACCGGTCAGCGTGAGGGGCGCAATAATTCTCGTGCGTGTAGTGCTCGGGCGGCTCGATCTGGATCGTCGCGTGCTCGATCCCCAGCTCCCGCAAGCGTGCCTGCGCACGGTCGAGCAGCGGCGCGTGCTCGGCCACAGTAATAAGGTGCACCGTGCACAAGACATCTGTTCCGCCGGAGGACCACAGGTGGAGGTCGTGGATCGCCTCCACTCCCTCTAGATGCAGCAACGCTGACTCCACATCGTCGGGATCGACACCGTCCGGAACGCGCTCGAGCAGCACGCTTATCGACGTCTTCAGCAACCCCCACGCCCTCGGCAGCACCAGCCCCGCGATGATCAGGGAGGCCACGACATCTGCACCGGTGAATCCCGTCCACACGATGACCAGACCGGCCACGATCACTGCCACCGACCCCAGCAGGTCGACCATGACGTGGAGGAAGGCGCCCTCGATGTTCACCGACTGCTTACGCTGCGACTGCAGCACCGCCGCCGACGCCGCATTCGCCACTAGGCCGACCACCGCGACGATGATCATCGCCCGAGTATCGATGTCCTCCGGACTGCCGATCCTCCGCACCGCCTCCACGACGATCCACACCGAGATCGCCGCGACCGTGACAGCGTTGACGGCGGCCGCCAGCACCTCAGCGCGCCGGTAGCCGAAGGTGGCGTACCGCGATGCCGGTTTCCTCCCCAGCGCGACCGCCACCAGCGCGATGATCAGACCCGTGGCGTCGGAGAGCATGTGCATCGCATCCGCCATGAGCGCCATCGAACCTGACAGCCATCCGCCGACGAGCTCAGCGAAGAACACCACGCCGGTGATCCCTAGCGCCGCGGACAGCGCCCACAGCGGCGCATCGCTGACGCTGTGGTCGTGGCTGTGCCCGTGGCTATGTTCCGTCATGGTCACCACTCTATGACAACTTGACGCTTAATGCAATCTTATTGAAAACATCCTGATCGCCCGATTTTTCATTGACCAGCACAGACTCCGGTGTTCGCCAGGCAAGACATACTGCGGCCAGGAAAAGACGACGGCGACAAGCGGCAAATCTTGTTAGGGTGGGACGCTGACTGTTCAAACGGTCCGTTAGTTAGAAAGCTTAGAAAGAAAGGTGGTCGCGACTATGACCGACAAGACTCCGAACCCGAACGACCCGCACAACCTGCCCAAGGAAGCTGCCGACCGTCTCGGCCACGGCGACCGCGTCAGCGACAAGTTCGACGATGCCCGCACCCAGGCCCACGACAAGCTGAGCGACGCGCGCACCCACGCCCACGACAAGCTCAACGAGACCCGCGTGAACGAAGAGCGCATCACGCCGGCGGACAACGACGCCACCCGCTCCACCCGCGAGGTCCGCACCGACTCCCGCCCGGCGACCACCGGCGGCTCCACCGTCGCCGAGGAGAACAATGGCGGCAGCGGCTGGTGGAAGTGGCTGCTCGGCCTGCTGGCCCTGATTCTGCTCGGCCTCCTGATCTGGTCCTTGGTCAAGGGCGGCGACGGTGAATCCACCGAGGGTTCCACCGAAGTCACCGGCACCACCACCATCGACGTGACCACCACTGCACCGGCAGAGGGCGGTGCTGCTGAGGGCGCAGGCGACGCAGCAGGCAGCGCTACCGGCGCTGCAGGCGATGCGGCCGGCAATGCTACAGGCGCTGCTGGCGACGCAGCCGGCAACGCCGGTGACGCCGCTGGTGACGCAGCCGGCAACGCTGGCGATGCCGTCGGCGATGCGGCTGGCCAGGCAACGGACGCTGTCGGCGATGCGGCTGGCCAGGCTGGCGACGCAATCGGCAACGCCACCAACTAAGAACGGCTAGCCGGTTCCCTCCGGCGGCCAGTTGCGCCGCACCGCGACGCATACCCCAACCCCGCGATTCCCGCTCCAGGGACGCGGGGTTCACTCATGCCTGAGACCCAGAACCCCCTCCACCTCACACAGCACACCCGCCGGTGAATCTGTTGGCATCACACTTATGCACTAAACGCTATACCACCAGGTAGACAGCCTTCGGGAAATCTAAGCTGGAGAGAAATGCAAACAGATTCACCCGCGTTGCCTGCGCGGTGTTTCCTCCCCCCCCATTGCCGATACATAAGCATTAAAAAACCGCCCGAGGAGACCTCGGGCGGCAAGTCGCTGCCGGTGATTTAGCGGGCGGTGTCGCTGAGCGGGTTCTGCACCCAGGACATCATGTCGCGCAGCTGCGCACCGGTCTTCTCGATCGGGTGCTGGGAGATCTTCTCGCGCAGACCCTCGAGCTCCTTGTTGCCGCCTTCGACGTTGGCGATCAGGCGCTTAGTGAAGTCGCCGGACTGGATATCCTTCAGGACATCGCGCATGCGATCCTTGGCGCCTTCGTCGACGATGCGCGGGCCGGACAGGTAGCCGCCGAACTCGGCGGTGTCCGAGATCGAGTAGTTCATGTTAGCGAGGCCGCCTTCGTAGATGAGGTCGACGATCAGCTTCATCTCGTGGAGGCACTCGAAGTAGGCCATCTCCGGTTCGTAGCCGGCCTCGGTCAGGACCTCAAAGCCGTTCTTGATCAGCTCTTCCAGGCCACCGCACAGAACAGCCTGCTCACCGAACAGGTCAGTGACGGTCTCAGCTTCGAAAGTGGTGGGGATGACACCGGCACGTGCACCACCGATGGCAGCAGCGTAGGACAGGGCGAGGGCCTGACCGTTTCCGGCCGGATCCTGCTCGACCGCAATCAGGCAGGGAACGCCCTTGCCGTCAGCGAACGTGCGGCGGACCAAGTGGCCGGGCCCCTTCGGAGCGACCATTGCGACGGTGATGTTGTCGGCCGGGTCAATCAGCTTGAAGTGGATATTCAGGCCGTGGCCGAAGAACAGGGCGTCGCCTTCGTTGAGGTTCGGCTCGATGTCCTTGGTGAAGATCTCGGCCTGGGAGGTGTCCGGTGCGAGCAGCATGATGACGTCTGCCCACTTGGCGGCCTCGGCGTTGGTCTTGACCTCGAATCCGGCCTCACGGGCCTTCTCCGCGGACTTGGAACCTTCGCGCAGACCGATGACGACCTCGACGCCGGATTCGCGCAGGTTCTGCGCGTGGGCGTGGCCCTGGGAGCCGTAGCCGATAACAGCGACCTTGCGGCCCTGGATGATGGACAGATCAGCATCGTCGTCGTAGAAAACTTCAATTGCCATGAGCGAAGCACTCACCTTTCTGTTGGTTCCTGCGCGCCGGAGCGCGTTGAGCGTTTATTGAACGCGTCCCGCATATTGGGCGCCATGTTTCACTATACGGGACGCGCGCGGTTCTGTGTGGGATCAGGGCCGTATTTATGCCGCTTTTATGCCGTATTCATAGAGTCCTGCTCCCACACTGCGGGCTATTTGGAAGGGGCCATCGTCTTCGGGCCGCGGTTGAGAGCGACACGGCCGGACTGGACGAGCTCACGGACCCCGAACGGCTCCAGCACCTCGAGGAAGGCACGGAGTTTGCTCGTTGTGCCGGTTGCTTCGATGACCACGGAGTCCGGCGCCACATCGACGATGCGCGCACGGAAAATATTCGCCGCGTCGACCACCTGCGGGCGGTTGCTGTTGTTTGCGTTGACCTTGACCAGCATCAGCGAGCGGGCAATCGTGTTCTCCTCCTCGAGGCGCACGACCTTGATCACCTGGATCAGTTTGTTGAGCTGCTTGGTCAGCTGCTCGACAGCGTGCTCGGAGGCGTCCACGACAACGGTGAGGCGGTTGATTCCTTCAGTCTCCGTCTTCGCGGAAGTCAACGACACCAGGTTGAAACCGCGGCGGGTGAACATGGCGGTGACGCGGGTGATAATGCCGTCGACGTCCTGCACCAGAACGGAAAGGACACTACGGGTGACATCGTCGTAAATCTGGTTGTTGTTCATCATTATTTCTCCTCCGCATCTGCCGGTGCATCGGTCGTGCTCTCGGCCACGGTCTCGTGGATGTCGGCGGGCGTTTCCCCGGCGGACATGTCTTCTTCGAAAAGCGGGCGCAGGTCGCGCGCGTACTGGATCTCGGAGTTGGAGCTACCGGCGGAGATCATCGGCCACACCTGGGCATCTTCGCCGACGACGAAATCGATGAGGACCGGACGGTCGTTGATTTCGCGCGCACGCTTAATGGCGGGCAGGACCTCTTCCTCGGTGGTGACGCGGATTGCTTCAGCACCGAGAGCCGTGGCCAGACCAAGGAAGTCCGGGATGTACGTCTCGTCCTGGTGCAGCTTCGTGTGCGAGTAGTGGCCGTCGTAGAACAGCGTCTGCCACTGACGGACCATGCCCAGGTTGCCGTTGTTGATCAACGCGACCTTGAACGGGAAGCCCTCGACAGCGGCGGTGGTGATTTCCTGGTTGGTCATCTGGAAGCAACCGTCACCGTCGATGGCCCAGACCTCTTTATCCGGGCAACCTGCCTTGGCGCCGAGCGCCGCCGGGATGGAATAACCCATCGTTCCCAAACCACCAGAATTGAGCCAAGTGCGCGGGTGCTCGAAGTCGAGGAACTGCGCGGACCACATCTGGTGCTGGCCGACACCTGCAACGTAGATCGCCTCGGGGCCGACCTCCTTGGACAGCGTCTCGATGACGAACTGGGGCGACAGGGATCCGTCCGCGTGCTTTTCGTACCCGCGCGGGAAGCGCTCCTTCATGTCATCGAGGTAGCTCTTCCACTCGTCGATCTTCGGAGCGGAGACCTTCTTGCCCTTCTTGAACGGCTCGATGAGCTGGCTCAGAACCTCCTTGGCATCGCCGACGATCGGGACGTCGACGGCACGGATCTTGCCGATCTCGGCTGGGTCCACATCGGCGTGGATTACCTTGGCGTCGGGAGCGAAATGGTCGGGGTCGCCGGTGACGCGGTCGTCGAAACGCGCGCCAATGGTGATCAGAAGGTCCGCTTTCTGCAGGGCGGCGACGGCGGGAACCGTGCCGTGCATGCCCGGCATGCCCATGTTGAGCGGGTGGTGAGTGGGGAACGCTCCGAGCGCCATCAGGGTGGTCACGACCGGAACACCGGTGACCTCTGCGAACTTCAAGAGCTCCTTCGAAGCGTTCGCCTTGATCACGCCGCCGCCGGCGTAGATCACGGGGCGCTCAGCCTTGGCGATCATCTTCGCCGCGGAGGAGATCTGGCGACCGTGCGGGTTGGTCGTCGGCTTGTAGCCGGGCAGGTCGATGACCGGCGGCCACCGGAAGTCGATCTCTGCGTTCTGGACATCCTTCGGGAAGTCGACCAAGACCGGGCCCGGCCGGCCGGTGCTGGCCAGGTGGAAAGCCTCGGCGAGAGCCTGCGGGATCTCATCCACATCGGTCACCATGATGCTGTGCTTGGTGATCGGCATGGTGATGCCGCGGATATCGGCCTCTTGGAACGCGTCGGTGCCCAGCAGCGGGGTTCCCACCTGGCCGGTGATGGCCACGATCGGCACCGAGTCGAGGTACGCATCGGCCAGGGCCGTGACGAGGTTGGTCGCACCGGGACCCGAGGTTGCCACGCAGACGCCGACCTCGCCGGACGCCATGGCGTAGCCTTCGGCGGCGTGGCCGGCGCCTTGCTCGTGGCGCACCAGGACGTGGCGCAGTTTCTTGGCGGCGAACAGGGCGTCGTAAAGCGGAAGAACCGCTCCACCCGGGATACCGAAAACGATTTCGGTGCCCAGCTCCTCGAGACTGCGGACGATAGCTTCGGCACCTGTGATGCGCTCCGCTTGTTTCTTCTGTGACGCTGCCACTATTTCCGAACTCCTTTGGTGAGTTTTAAGCACTCTGGGTGATCCACGACAAGCGCCCCCGCTCGAATGCTGAGGCGGGGGCGCTTGTCTTACGGCTTCTAGGTAGACGACTTTGTCGCACGTAAGGCAAGCGCCGTGCGAATCTCTACTACTAGGCCGTTGAAGATCATGCCTAGATCTTAAAACATCTCCACGCTTCCCACAGGAATTTTGAGGATAATCTGTTCTTGCTATGCCTTTCACACTCATTCTCGAACAGATGTGGCGCTGGTTGGCCGACACCGGCATCAACCTCGCTTTGCTCATTGTGGTGGCGATGCTGGTGCCCCGCGCCGGCCGTCTGGCCAACCGGTACGCGGAGCGCCAAGTGGCCGACGCAAAGGACCCTGACGAGGGAAAGTCGTCGCTCGCCATCGCTGGAGTCGCGATCTATCTCCTCCAGCTGCTGGCGTACTTCCTCATCCTCGTCTTTTTCTTGCAGCAGATCGGCTTCTCGCTCGCCGGCGCCGCAATTCCCGCGACCGTTGTCTCTGCCGCAATCGGTTTCGGCGCGCAGAATATTATTGCTGATTTCGTGGCGGGCTTTTTTGTTCTTTCGGAGAAGCAGTACGGCGTGGGCGACCTCGTCACCTTCAATCTCGGCGGCGACGAAATCACGGGTGACGTCATCCAGATCACCATGCGCGCCACCCAGGTGCGCACGTTGGAGCAGTACACGGTGACGATTCCGAATTCGACGGCAAAGGTGTGCATCAATAATTCCAATATCTGGTCGCGCGCCCTCGTCGTCGTGCCCGTTCCCCTCGCCCGTTCCCGCGATGTCGACGAGGTCATCGCGCGCGCCGAGCGCGCGGCCCGGAAGGCGCTGGCCAACCCCGAGATCGCACCCCTGGTCCGCGGCGAGCTCCTGTCGCAGCCCGGAATCGAGATCAACCCGCCGAACACTGTCGGCATGCCGTGGACCCTGGATGTCCGCTTCATGGTCCGCTGCACGCCGGGCGACCAGTTCCCCATCGAGCGCGCCCTCCGCGTCCACATTCTCGAGGAATTCTTCGACGAGTACGGCTCGGAGACGGCCACCCGCCCGCTTGACGACGACGCGACGCAGTCCTTCCCCGCCGTGAGCACCGGCCGGTACAAGAGGGGCTGGAGCACGGACCACGACCTGGATGCGGACCCGTCTGCGGCCGCAACGTCGGTCCTTCCCGCTAACGACGGTTCCAGCGACGGCCCCGGGGACGGCTTCGGCGACGATGCAGACGTCGAGGCGGAAGTGGGCCGCAATCCCGATCCGGAGCTCAGCGACCACGAAGAAGTCCCGGCCGAAGAGGACCCGGCGGCGGCAGAGTCGAAGCGCCGTTTCGCCTTTGGCACCTTCGGTGGCCGCGTCAGGGCTTCCACAGGTCTGCTCATCGCTCTCTTCCTGGGCCTGCTCATTCTGCGCGGGATGACTATGTCGGCGGGAGAGAACAGCGAGGCCCGCTCCGGTGTCTTCGCGCCGCCGCGGTCATCCACCTCCGCACCGGCGACGCCCACGAGCGGCGCCAAAGCCACCAGTACCGCCCCGACCAGCGTCGAGGAGGAGCCGAGCAAGGAAACTCAACCGCCACAGTCGGGGACACCGGAAACGTCCGAGTCCGCACAGGCACCGGTGCCGCAGAACTCCAAGCAGCCGCGCACAACGCAGCAAACCACTGCACCGACAAGCGCACGGGAGACGGCGCAGACTCCCGCTCCCGCCTCCACCCCGAGGGAGACAGCGAGCGCCAGCCCGATAGCATGACACCATGACGTTCACCCCGGACCGCACCCACGTTCTCGCCGCGGTGCTCATGACTGGCATCGCGCTCATCGGAATCTCTTGGGCCCCGCTCAAGCTCGGCTGGCTCCTGATTTTCCCCATTATTTTCATCGCGTGGGTGTTCACCGCCAAGACGCGGGTGGACGATGACGGCATCGCCGTGTCCTACCTGTTCAGGAAGAATGTGCGTTTGCCGTGGGACCAGCTCCGCGGCATCGGTTTCGAGGGCTCGCGCGCGAAGATCGCCACCGTAGACGGCGAGGAGTACTCACTGCCCGGAGTATCGTTCAATTCATTGCCGGAACTCGCTGAGGCCTCCTCCGGGCGGATCGCCGACGTGATCACCCAAGCTTCCGAGGCAGCGGACGGAATGATGGAGGTCACCGACCAGGAGGGCAATTCCATCCTGGTCACGCCCGAAGAATACGAGGAGCGCACCGCAGCCGGCGAAAAACTTTCGAGAACTGCACCTAAGAACGAGGAGTAAGCCTTATGCCCAACGCAATCCCGCTCCGTTCCCGCATCACCACTGTGGGCCGCCAGGCCGCTGGCGCGCGTGCGCTGTGGAAAGCCACAGGCACGAGGGACAACGAGTTCGGCCGCCCGATCGTTGCCATTGTGAACTCCTACACCCAGTTCGTCCCCGGCCATGTGCACTTGAAGAATGTCGGCGACATCGTGGCCGAAGCCGTGCGCGAGGCCGGCGGCATCCCCAAGGAGTTCAACACCATCGCTGTCGACGACGGCATCGCGATGGGCCACGGCGGCATGCTCTACTCCCTGCCCAGCCGCGAGATCATCTCCGACTCCGTCGAGTACATGGTCAATGCGCACACAGTCGACGCCATGGTCTGCATCTCCAACTGCGACAAGATCACACCGGGCATGCTCAACGCCGCCATGCGGCTGAACATCCCCGCTGTCTTCGTCTCCGGCGGCCCAATGGAGGCCGGTAAGGCCGTGGTCATCGACGGTGTCGCGCAGACGGGCACGAAAACGAACCTTGTCGACGCGATGTCCAGCTCCGCGAACGACGCGATTTCCGACACCGACCTGGACCGCATCGTTGAATCCGCCTGCCCCACCTGCGGCTCCTGCTCCGGCATGTTCACCGCGAACTCGATGAACTGCCTCACCGAGGCTCTCGGTTTGTCGCTTCCGGGCAACGGCACCACCCTGGCCACCCACACCGCACGCCGCCGCCTTTTCGAGCGCGCCGGCGAAGCCGTGATGGACATTGCCCGCCGCTACTACGGCGAAGGCGACGAATCGGTGCTGCCGCGCAGCATCGCCACGCGCGAGGCATTCCGCAACGCGATGGCGCTCGACATGGCCATGGGCGGATCGTCGAACACGATCCTCCACACTCTCGCCGCGGCCCAAGAGGGCGAGGTCAACTTCGATCTGAAAGACATCGACGAACTCTCCCACGAGATCGCCTGCATCTCTAAGGTTGCGCCGAACGGCGACGCACACATCGAGGATGTCCACCGCGCTGGCGGCATTCCCCGCATCCTGGGTGAGCTCAACCGTGCCGGTCTGCTCAACACCGACGTCCACTCCGTCGCTTACTCGAACCTGAACGACTGGCTCGACGACTGGGATATCCGCGGCGGCAATGCCACCGACGAGGCCATCGAACTCTTCCACGCCGCGCCCGGCGGCGTCCGTTCCTCCGAGGCGTTCTCCCAGTCCAACCGGTGGGACGAGCTGGACACGGACCCGTTGGGCGGGGTGATCCACGACTTCGACCACCCCTTTACCTCCGACGGCGGCCTGGTCGTGTTGCGCGGCAACCTTGCCGAGGACGGCGCAATCCTCAAAACCGCCGGTGTCGAAGAGGAGCTCTGGGAATTCTCCGGGCCCGCCCGGGTCGTTGATTCCCAAGAGCAGGCTGTCTCCATGATCCTCGCGCGCGAGGTCCAGCCTGGCGAGGTCGTGGTGATCCGCTACGAGGGGCCAGCCGGCGGCCCCGGCATGCAGGAAATGCTGCACCCCACGTCCTTCCTCAAGGGCGCAGGATTGGGCAAGGTCTGCGCCTTAATCACCGACGGCCGCTTCTCCGGCGGCACCTCCGGCCTGTCGATCGGCCACATCTCCCCCGAGGCGGCCCAGGGCGGCCTCATCGGTCTGATCGAGAACGGCGACACCATCCGCATTTCCGTCCGCGACCGCAAGCTGCAGCTCGAAGTCGACGACGATGAGCTCGACCGCCGCCGCGCCGAAATGGAATTGCGCGACAACCCGTGGTCGCCGAACCGCACCCGCCACGTCACCAAGGCGCTGCGCGCGTACTCGAAGATGGCCACGTCCGCAGACAAGGGCGCTGTCCGACGCGTGGACTAGACCAGGAAAGAAATATGCCGCTCATTCTGCTGCTCGGCGTCGTTCTCGGCGGGCTCAACCTCGGACACAGCTTGACCTTCGCCGCGCAGGAGACGCTTCTCGACGTCGGCGTGTTCCGCGACGCCGGCGCCGCCTTCATTGACGGCGCGCCACTGTACGAGGGCTTCCCCTCGCGCAGCGGTTTCGCGTTCATTTATCCGCCGTTCGCGGCTCTACTCTTCGTCCCGCTGACGTGGGTGCCAGAGCTCGCGATGGACATCATGTGGAACTGTTCCATCGTCGCGGCCCTATTCGGCATCATGGCGATGGCGTGCCACCGGCTCGGGCTGCGGCCTTGGTGGGCGTGGGCGGCGGCCCTCACCGGCTTCGCCACCTGCCTGGACACAATGTCGTCCAACCTCTATTACGGGCAGATCAACATCTTCCTCGTCTTCCTGGTCGCCGCGGACGTACTCGGCTACACCCCGAAACCCGTGCGCGGCCTGGGAATCGGCCTCGCTGCCGGCATCAAGCTGACCCCGGCAGCCTACGCAGTGATCTTCCTCGCCAGAAAAGACTGGTGGTCGATCGCCCGTTCGGCGGGATTCTTCGCGCTCACCGCCGTCATCGGATTCATTTTCCGTCCCGGCGAGTCTGTGTACTTCTGGACTGAAGAATTCTTTGCCACCGACCGCGGCGGCGACGTGTTCTACCCGCCGAACCAGGGCTTGGGCGGATTGCTGTCGCGGGGTCTTGTGGATGCGGGAACCGTCGAAAAGCTCTCACCGCTATTCCTGTTGATGTTCGCGGCGGCGACGATCTTCATCGCCTACCGCCTGGAGGAACGGGGACGCAGCGTGGAGGCACTGTTCGTGACCGTGCTGGGTATCTCCCTCGGCGGCCCGTACGCCGTGTCCCACCACTGGGCGGGCATTGTGCTGGTACTGCCTTTGATCTTCGCCGTGCGCGAGCAGGGCTTGCGCTTCCTGCTCGCCGTGGCTGCCGGCGCGTGGCTTGTCCCCGGCTACGAGTTGGTGGCCGAGGAGGATGCCCAGAATTTCGCCTGGCCGCTGTGGTTCAACACCAACATCATCGGCCTGATGGGCCTGGCGATTTTCGTGGGATATCTGGTATTCGCTTTCGGCGGGCGCCTCAGCTCGGACGTGCTAGGCGAAGATCCAGAGAAGGACCGTGCCCGCGATACCGATCGCAGCGCAGAGCCAGGAGCTGGCCATCGGGCGGCGCGTCCAGCTGCGGTTGAAGTCGACGCCGATGACGCCCGGGCCGGTGAACTGAACCGCTAGCGCCATTCCGAGCATGGCGACTGCCAGCCACACCGAAGGCTCCCACGCGAAGACATCCGTCGCCGCCTCGGAACCGCTCAGTGCCTCGACCGCCACGAAACCAGTGGCGGCGACGGCGACCAATGCCGCGACCGGAGTGAGAAGGCCCAGCACGAGGAACACACCTGAAGCGAGCCCCATGGTGGGCAGGGCGATCGCCAATGCGCGTGGATAAGCGTGCGATGCGAGCTGATCCTCCAGTCCTGCGAGGCCGTCATTGCCTCCGAGTTGGAACAGGACAGCCAGTGAAGTGCAGATGAGAATACCGCCCACGACCAGGCGCAGGATCAGTAAGCCGACATCGATCGTGCCGCGGCCGACCGGTGCTTGCTCCTGCGGCTCGCGCTGAGCGGTTTTGGCGGTATCGGTATCCAGAGTGGAATCCGTTCCAATGCCTTCCGCGGCCTCGGTGGTGTGGAGGGTACCGGCGGTGCTCACCGTGCTCGCCGCGACAGGCTCAGAGGAAGTCGTGCGGGCGATCGTCGAGCCGCCGGTGCCGGACACCTCCGGCTCAGCGGTGCGGGCAATCTTGCTGGACTTAGCGGACTTCGCAGATTTCGCAGATTTCGCGGACTTTTCGCCTGCATCAGTCTCGGCTGCGGTCGATGCCGGCTGAGTCTGGGATTTCGGCGTGGACGGCAACACCTCTGTCGGCGCGGCCTTGCCGGTGCGCGTGTAGACGTTGGTAGTGGGAACGTCGAGGTCGTCAATCTCAGTGACGTCCTCGAGCTTATTCACGGGCTTTTTGCTGCCTTTGTCAGTCATACCCTCAAACTTAAGGCAGCCGGGTCGGACATCCCGGCTGCCACGCAGGGGAATCTGCTCTAGCCGCGGGTGCGGGAAGCGGTCGCCCCAGCCCAGATGTTGATGCCGGCGTCGTGGGCGATGTCGTCGATAAGCGAGAGCTCCTCGTCGCTGAACTCGAGGTTGCCCACGGCATCGAGGTTCGCGTCGAGCTGCTCGACGCTGGATGCGCCGATCAACGTGCTGGTCACCGTGCGCTCCCCCTGGTCGCGCAAGACCCACGCGATGGCCATTTGCGCGAGAGATTGGCCGCGCTTCTTCGCCACCTCGTTGAGCTTGCGCGCCATGGCGATATTGCTCTCGCTGAGCATGTCCTCGCTGAGCGACTTGCCCGCCGCCGCACGCGAATCGGCGGGGATTCCGTCGAGGTAACGGTCGGTGAGCAACCCCTGCGCCAGCGGGGAGAAGGCGATCACGCCAAGGCCGTTCTCCGCGGCGGACTCGAGGAGGGATGCCCCGTCCTCACCGGGCTCCTCGACCCACCGGTTGACCATGGAGTAGCTGGGCTGGTGGATGAGCAGCGGGCACCCCTCCCCCGCCATGATCTCCGCGGCCTCCGCCGTCAGCTCCGGGCCGTACGAGGAAATACCGGCGTAGAGCGCCTTGCCGGAGGCGATAATATCCCGCAGGGCGTACATGGTCTCCTCCAACGGGGTGTCCGGGTCGGGCCGGTGGTGGTAGAAGATGTCCACGTAATCCAGTCCCAGGCGCTCCAGCGAGCGGTCCAGCGAAGAATGGAGGTACTTGCGCGTACCGCCGAAGCCGTACGGACCTTCGTGCATGTACCAGCCGGCTTTCGAGGAGATGATCAGCTCGTCGCGGTGGGCAGCGAAATCCTCCGCCAGAATGCGCCCGGCATTGATTTCCGCAGACCCGGCGGGCGGGCCGTAGTTGTTGGCCAGGTCGAAGTGGGTCACACCGCGGTCGAAAGCGCGGCGCATGATGGCGCGCTGGGTCTCGATCGGCTTGTCGTCGCCGAAATTGTGCCAGAAACCGAGCGAGACCCGGGGCAGCTTCAGGCCCGAATTCCCGATCCGGCGGAACCAGTTCTCACCAGCGTTGTCGTAACGGTCAGAAGCAGCGGTATAAGCATCCATGCCCGCCCATTGTGCCACAGCTTTGCTACTCTCTACCCGATCATAAAATTTCTCTAATTGAAGGTTCTTCTATGAAGAAAACACTCAAAGTGGCCATGGCGCTCGTCGGCCTCACAGTCGGCGCCGGCTTCGCCTCCGGCCAAGAAGTGCTGCAGTATTTCCTCTCCTACGGCTACTGGGGCATCGTCGGCGCCGCGGTCGCGGGCCTCACCATCGCCGTCTTCAGCGGCTGGGTCTACCAGCTCGGTTCCTACTACCTGGCTGACGACCACAGCGCAGTGTTCAAGAGCGTCTCACGCCCGTTCTTGGCGCGGTACATGGACATCACGACCATGTTCACCCTGTTCTGCATCGGCTTTGTCATGGTCGCCGGCGCCGGATCCAACATGGAGCAGCAGTTCGGCTTCCCCACTTGGATCGGCTCGGCCATCATGGTCGTGCTCCTGGTACTGTCCGGGTTCCTGGACATCGACAAACTGACCAACGTCATCTCCCTGATCACGCCCCTTTTGATCATCTGCATCCTCGGCGCGTTCATCATCACCATGATGAATATGCCGGACAACATCGGCGAGCTCAACGACCTAGCACAGACCAACCAGCACGCTTCGGGCACCTTCGGCAACTGGTTCGTAACAGCGATGAACTACGCCACCCTGGTCATGATCATGGACTGCTCCATGATGCTCGTCTTCGCCGGCTCCCACATGAACCCGGCGCAGACCGGCAAGGGCGGCCTGCTCGGCGGCATCATGTTCGCGGTCCTGCTGATGATCCTCGTTTTCATCCTGTTCTTCAACATGGAGAACGTCATGGACGCCGACCTGCCGCTGCTCATGGTGTTCGACACCATGCACCCGGCTGTGGGCACAGCCGTCTCCATCGTGATCTACCTGATGATCTACAACACCGCCGTCGGCCTCTTCTACGCCCTCGGCCGCCGTCTCAGCCACGACAAGCCCGAGAAGTTCCGCCCTTACTACTTCATCGTCGTGGCCATCGGCTTCGCGCTGTCCTTCATCGGCTTCGCAGACCTGGTCAGCTGGGTCTACCCGGTGCTGGGCTACCTTGGCCTCGTGCTGGGCATCATCATGGGTGTCGCCTGGTTCCGCGACCGCAAGAACATCCAGGAAGAGACCGGCCGCCGCGAGCGCCTCGCCGAGCTCGCCCAAACGCAGCTCCACCCGGACCAAGACAACTTGACCGAGGATGAGCGCGACGAAGTCAACACTCTGACCTCCGATTCCAACATCGGCGACCAGGACCTCTGGCACTCGGTCCAGGAGGAGGTCGCGGCGGACCTCGACGCCGACGGTTCCAACGACTTCCGCCTCAAGAATGTCCCCGCGCTCGACCCGGATTCCGAGTCCTACGGCGGAGCACCCGACTCCAAGGGCGACCAGATCAACTGGAAGTCCTACGAGGAGATGTACAAGACCGGCGAGTTCCCAGCGGCCAAACCCGAAAAGCAATAGCTTTCGGCTTAACGACGCAAAAACTGCCCCCGGCCAGATCCAGTTTCTGGTCGGGGGACAGTCGTCGTTGTGTCGTCTAGGCGTTGCTCCCCCCTGCGCCGGACGCGCAGGGGCCAGCAGGTAGGGATTAGTCCGCGAGCTTCTTCGCGATGATCTCGTTGATCGCCTTCGGGTCAGCCTTGCCCTGCGTCGCCTTCATCACGGCGCCGACGATGGCACCGGTGACCTTGGTGTTGCCGGCCTTGTACTTCTCCACGATGTCGGGGTTGGCGGCGAGGGCTTCGTCAACGGCGGCTTCGATGGCACCGTCGTCGCGCACCACCTCGAGACCGCGCTTCGCGACGACCTCGTCGACGCTTCCCTCCCCTTCAATGACGCCGTCAATGGCCTGGCGGCCGAGCTTGGTGGTCAGTTTGCCGTCTTTGACCAACTCAACGACCCGAGCGACATCGGCCGGAGTGACACCGAGCGCATCGAGGTCGCGGCCGAGCTCGTTGGCCTTGCCGGCGATGTAGGAGACCCACCACGCGCGGGCCTCGTCCGGGGTGGCACCAGCCTCAACGGTATCGACGATCAGGTCGAGGGCCCCGGCGTTGACCAGGTCGCGGAATTCCTTCTCCGGCAGCTGCCACTCCTCCTGGATGCGGGCGCGGCGCACCCACGGAAGTTCCGGCAGGGTCGCGCGGATCTCTTCGACCCACTCCGGCTTGGCGATGACGGGCGGCAGATCCGGATCGTTGAAGTAGCGGTACTCGCTAGCTTCTTCCTTCGGGCGGCCCTTGGAGGTGGAGCCGTCGGTCTCCTGGTAGTGGCGGGTCTCCTGAACGATCTCGCCGCCGGCTTCTAGCACGCCTGCCTGGCGCTGCATCTCGTAGCGGACGGCCTGCTCGACGGATTTCAGGGAGTTGATGTTCTTGGTTTCGGTGCGGGTGCCGAATTTCTCCTGGCCGACCGGGCGTAGGGAGACGTTGGCGTCGCAACGCATGGAGCCCTGGTCCATGCGCGCATCGGAGACACCGAGCGACTTGACCAGCTCACGAAGAGCGCCGACGTAGGCGCGCGCCACCTCCGGGGCGCGTTCGCCTGCCCCGATGATCGGCTTGGTCACGATCTCAATGAGCGGGATTCCTGCGCGGTTGCAGTCCACCAGGGAGGCGGTGGCGCCGGAGATGCGGCCTGAAGCGGAACCGAGGTGGGTCAGCTTGCCGGTGTCTTCCTCCATGTGGGCGCGCTCGATCTCGACGCGCCACTCGGTGCCGTCGTCGAGCACGACGTCGAGGTAACCGTCGTACGCGATCGGCTCGTCGTACTGGGAGATCTGGTAGTTCTTCGGCTGGTCCGGGTAGAAGTAGTTCTTCCGCGCGAAACGGGACGACTCCGCGATCTTGCAGTTCAGCGCCAGACCGATCTTGATGGCCCACTCCACGCCCTTGGCGTTGACCACAGGCAGCGCGCCCGGCAGGCCCAGCGAGACCGGGTCGATGTTGGTATTGGGCTCCGCACCGAAGTGGGCCGACGAGGTGGAGAACATCTTGGTCTCCGTGGCCAGCTCCACGTGCACCTCAAGACCCATCACCGGGTCGTACTTTTCCAGGACGTCGCTGTAATCCATCAGGTCGTACGCAGTCATGCTTGCCAAGTGTAGTGCCCCCGCACGCACGCCGGGACGATAGCTCGGGTTACGTCTGATTTACGCATCCGCCGGGGAGGACCTCCTGTCCTTCGCACGGAAAATCAGCGCCAGGATCGCACCGGAAATGTTGTGCCACACGGAGAACACAGCACCGGGCAGCGCCGCCAGCGGACTGAGGTAACTGGCCGCCAGCGTGGCCGCCATCCCAGAATTCTGCATGCCGACCTCCACGGCCATGGTGCGCGAGGTGGCCTCCGGCTGTCCGGTCACCTTGCCGGTGAGGTAGCCGAGCGTGTAGCCGATCGCGTTGTGCAGGACGACCGCCAACAAGACGATCATCCCGGCCTGCGCGAGCTTGTCGCGGGAGCCGGCCACGACAATCGCGACAATCATGGCGATGGCCACCACCGACACCCATGGCAGCGCCGGCAGCACGGCGGCGACGGCACGCGGCGCGACCAGACGCACCAGCAGGCCGAGGCCGACCGGGAGGATGACCATCTTCACGATGGACCAGGCCATCGGCTCGGCGCTGACGTCCATGTGCTCGCCGGCCAGCCACAGCGTCAGCAGCGGGGTCAGGATTGGCGCCAGCAACGTAGATACGGTCGTCATGGTCACGGACAGTGCGACATCGCCGCGCGCGAGGTAGGAAACCACATTCGACGATGTGCCTCCCGGCGCGCAGCCGACCAGGATCACGCCCGCGGCGACCTCCGGTGGTAGACGCAACGCCCAGGTCAACGCGACAGCGGCGAGCGGCATGATGACGAACTGCGCGACAACGCCGATCACCACCGGAAGAGGTTTCTTGGCAACGAAGACGAAGTCCCTGCCCGTGAGCGTCAGTCCCATGCCGAACATGACGATGCCGAGCAGCCACGTCGTCCAGCCGGAAATCGGTTCGACGGCACCAGGCGCGGCGAAACCGATGATGCCACCCGCGATCACGAGGAGCGGGAAGCCTAGCGTCGCGACGAAAGCCGAGCGCTCCTCGGCGTGCTTCTTCTGTTCCATCTCCGCTGGTTCCATAATGTGGACTATAGCGTCCACATTATGGAATCCGTTCACTGGGGTGGGTGCGTCGACGCCCACACCTCTCGGTAGCTCGCAGCCAGCGTTTCGACGGTCTCGTGCGCATTTAGTCCACTCGGGTTGCCCACCACCCACACGGGCACGCCGGAGATCGTCTCGGATTGCAGTCCCCGCACCGCTTTTCGCCGCCCAAAGGCATCCCGGTAGGCACCGACACCAGCAATCATCACAGCAGCTGGGCGATGCTTAGCGACGGCTCCCTCCAGCCTCTTTCCCCCCTTCACCAATTCGACCCTGCTCAAATCGGATGCCTTGGGCGTCATCCGGTCGACGAGGTTGGTGAAACCAATCCCCTGTATGGCGAGCATGTCCTCGTCCTGCTCCGCCAACCCGTGGCTCGCCTGCACGCGGTAGGGCGTCATCCCGGCGGCTTCCAACGCGGGCCAGAAACGGTTACCGGGGTGCGCGAATGGTGCGTCCACCTCCTCGGACAGCGCTCCTGGGTTGATACCTACGATGAGCAGCCGGCAAGGGTCGGGAATTCGGTCGTGCATTTTTCCGACCATAGCGCGGTATCTCAGTGCCACATGAGGGTTAGATTGGACATATGTGGACCGATGAAGTGAATCAGCTCAAAAAAGAACGAAACGCCGTCATTCTGGCGCACAATTACCAGATACCTGAAATCCAGGACATCGCAGATTTCACCGGTGATTCGCTGGCTCTATCCCGCATCGCGGCTGATACCGACGCAGATGTCATCGTTTTCTGCGGCGTGCACTTCATGGCTGAGAGCGCCAAGATTCTCAGCCCCGAAAAGACGGTTCTCATTCCTGACGAAGACGCCGGTTGCTCCCTGGCCGACTCCATCACTGCTGATCAGTTGTGGGACTGGAAAGCCGAGAACCCGGGCGCGGTGGTAGTCAGCTACGTCAACACCACAGCGGACGTGAAGGCCCTGACCGATATCTGCTGCACGTCCTCCAACGCCGTCGACGTGGTCAACTCCATCGACCCCGATTCTGAGATCCTCTTCTGCCCCGATCAATTCCTCGGCGCCCACGTCAAGCGCCAGACCGGCCGGGAGAACATCCGAATCTGGGCCGGTGAGTGCCACGTCCACGCCGGCATCAATGGCAAGGAACTAGCCGACCAAGCAGCCGCGCACCCCGACGCTCCCCTGTACATCCACCCCGAGTGCGGATGCGCGAATTCCGCGATCTACCTGGCCGGCGAAGGCGTCATCGCCCCGGAGCGCGTCCATATGCTCTCCACCGGCGGCATGCTCGACCAAGCCGACCGCGACAAGCAGGGCACCGTCCTCGTCGCCACTGAAGTGGGCATGCTGCACCAACTGCAGAAAAAGTCGCCGCTGGCGGACTTCCAGCCCGTCAACCCCCAGGCCTCCTGCAAATACATGAAGATGATCACGCCGGAGAAGCTCGTGGCCAGCCTCCGCGACATGCGCGACGAAGTCACGGTGCCAGAGGATGTCGCTGATAAGGCACGCCAGTCGCTAGAGCGCATGATCGCCATCGGCAACCCAGGCAGCGGGGAGTGACGCCGCATGGGTGCACCACTGAATAAGGAAGCGACTCTGCGCCTCATCCGTCTCGGCCTCGAAGAAGATTTCGCGCACGGCCCCGACGCCACCTCGGAGGCGACTGTCGACACCGATGTCACGCTCACCGCCCGCCTCGTCCCGCGCCAGCCCGGTGTGGTCGCGGGTCTCGGCACCGTCGAATGGACCATGAACGAAGTCTCCCCAGACATCGCCGTGACGGTCCACGCGACCGACGGCGACCTAGTCGCACCGGGTGATCGTCTCGCGACAATTTCCGGCCCAGCACGGGCGGTCTTGTCGGCGGAACGCACTGCGTTGAATCTGCTCACCTACGCCAGCGGCATCGCCACCTGCACCCACGAGTGGACCCGGGAGCTCTCAGGGACCGATGCCAAAGTCCGCGACTCCCGCAAGACCTTGCCCGGATACCGCGACTTAGCCAAGTACGCGGTGCGGTGCGGTGGCGGAATCAACCACCGGATGAGCCTGGGGGATGCTGTGCTGATCAAGGACAACCACGTCGCCAGCGTCGGCACCGTGGCTGAAGCGTATCGGCGCACCACCGCCGCCTTCCCGGACCTCCCCAGTGAGATCGAGGTTGACGACCTCGAGCAGCTCGAAGAAGCCCTGGCATTCTCCCCCGATCTGGTCATGCTGGATAATTTCGGGGTGGAGGGGACGCGGGAGGCCGTCGATAAGCGGAATGCCCTTTCTCCGTCGACGAAGCTGGAATCTTCGGGCGGATTGACGCTCGACCGCGCCCGCGCGTATGCCGAAACCGGCGTGGATTTCCTCGCTGTCGGCGCGCTCACGCACTCGGTTGCCATCCTCGACATAGGACTGGACGCCGCATTGCAGTAATAGTTGCCGTCATGTATTTTGATCGGCGCTATGAATAATCAAACATCTTCCCGAGCACCCGTTGTGCTCGGGCTTATTCTTTTATTCCTCGTCGCCGCCGCGCTGGTCTTTCCGCGCGTTGTCGACGCCACCACGACACCCGAAGAGTCCCAGGTGCCCGACAACCCTGTGGAGTTGGGCAGCATTGGCGTGCCCGACGAGAACGGCGGGCAGCTTGTGTGCAGCAACCCGTCGGGCTTCGCGGAAAGCACGAAGACGTGGGATTGCGATTCGACGCGCATTCTTGGCCGCTCCGAACCGGCACCCAACAACGCAGAGAAAGCCCTCGCCCGCTTCTACCGCAGAGTGACACTCGACCGGAACGTGGAAACTGGTAACGTCGAGTCCCCGCGTGAAGGCGTGCATGTGAAGCGCACCGAGGCAGACGCCGAACGCAAACTCGTGGCGGTCTCCATTGCCGACGGGCAGACCACCCGCTACTTCTCTTTCGGCGGGGACGACGCAGAAGAGCTCGCCCAGCGTTTGATCGACTCCGCTGACGTGAACACTGATAGTTCCGCTGACGATTCCGAGGAAACGGAGGGCGACTAGTGACCGACAAAATGAACCTCATCCTCCGCATCGCAGGAATGCTGATCCTCCTCGCCTCCGCTGTCTGGTCGGCTATCTACTTCAGCCAGCTCCCCTTCAACGCAACGATCGCGGCAATGAGCGCATTGCACGCGGCGCTGTGGTTACTGCTGGCGTGGCTTCTGCTGCGCAACCACCCGGGTCGCCCTGTTCATTCCTCTCCCGCCTTCATCTTCGCGGGGTTCGTCTCAGGTATGGCTCTGTGCGCCCCTTCAGTGACCACGAATGAATCCATCATCGCCTTCAAGGACTGGCTGGGCTTGGGCAGTTTGGGATTCGCTCTGCTGACCCCCACAGCCGAGGAGTTATTCAAATTCGCCACGGTGTTCATCCTGAGCACCATGATCTTCCGCATCCGCCGCCCCATTGAGGCCGTAACCATCGCGATTGCCGTCGGTTTCGGCTTCGCGGCGCTGGAGAACGCCACCTACATCTTGAAAGCGGCGCTCGATAACCTCAACTCCGATGTCGAGGGCTCGCTCTTGGGGTATGCCGCCCGGACCGTCCCTGGACCATGGGGCCACTCGCTCTACCTCGGTCTCTCGGCATGGGGCCTCGGCGTCTTTTTGTGCCGCACGGACAAATCCCTCCGCTGGCGCATCGGCCAACTGGTCATCTGGTACTTCCTCGGATTCGCCATTCACTCGATCTTCAACGCTTCAACCGAGCTACCCGGCGAGATCGCCCCGCTGGTGGCGTTGATCGCGGTCATTGCGTTCACCTGGATCGGCGGAATCTGGCTCTACCTACGCACCCGCAAGATCGGCCGCCGAGACATCGCGGAGACGACTGGGGGGACTGAAGTCGCAGCTTCCGCACCGACTGTTGAGGAAGCTTCAGCCCGAGAAGCCAGGCAGCGGTCTTAAGCTCGCAGCCGCGCCTCGAGCGCGGTCTTCACCTCGGGCCACTCGGTGTCCAGGATGGAGTAGACGCAGGTGTCGCGGACGAGGCCGCTTTTGAGGATCTTGTGCCTGCGCAGTACCCCGTCGAGCTTGGCGCCGAGGCTCTCGATGGCCGCGCGCGACTGCCGGTTCATGTAGTGCGTGCGGATCTCCACGCGCAGGCATCCGAGATCCTCGAAGGCGCGCTGGAGCATGAGCAGTTTCGCCGCTTTATTGAACGGCGCGCCCTGGGCCTCTTTGGTGATCCACGTCGAGCCGATCTCGATGCTCCGGTTCGCCGGGTCCGGGTGCAGGAACGTGGTCACACCGATGGCGGTGCCAGCCGGGTCGACGATCGCCCACGGGGCACGTTCACCACGTTCCTGATCAGCGAGATTCGATTCAATATACTCGGGAACTCCCGCTGGAGTCGGGATGTGGTCCTGGTACCACAGCTTGGACAAGTCCCCGACATGGAAGGCGAGCGACTCAGCGTGCTCGAGGCTCAACGGTTCCAGTCTCACCCACTGGTTGCTCAGCGCCGGGTTGTCGCTGAAGCTCTGGTCACGGGAACTCATTGCATCGTCCGGAAGTAGTCGACGGTGCGCGCCACGCCCTCGTCGAGGCTGACGGTGGGCTCCCATCCGAGAACCTCCCGTGCACGGCGGTAGGAAAGGGCGGAGCGGGGGACGTCGCCAAGCCGCGGCGGAAAATCCTCGGGCGTATCGGGCGCGTCGGCATGTTTCGCTACAAGGCTGTGCAGATCACGGTCGGTCGTCTCCACTGAGGTGCCGATATTGAAGCGCGTCCCGTCGCCTCGTTCCCCCGCGGCCAGCACGAATGCGCGTGCCACATCGCCGACGTAGACGTAGTCGCGGGTGTTGGTGCCACCACCGAAAATCTTCGTCGGGTTGCCCCGCAGCAGGTTCTCCGAGAAGATCGCCACAACACCGGCCTCCCCGTGAGGATTCTGCCGCGGCCCGTACACATTCGCCGGCGCGATATAGCTCGCCTGAATCCCGTAGAGGTGGCGGAATGTGCCCAAGTACTGCTCGCCGGCCAGCTTCGACGCCGCGTAAGGCGAGTGCGGATCGACCGGGAAGGACTCGTCGACAGGGAACGTATCCGGAGTGCCGTAAATCGACCCGCCCGACGACGTGTGCACGATCTTGCGCACACCAGCCTTCCGCGCGGCTTCTGCGAGATTGATCGTCGCCAAAATATTCACCCTCGCGTCCGCGATCGGGTCCTCGACGGACTTGCGCACGTCGATCTGCGCGGCGAGGTGGAAGATCACCTCGGGAGCAAGCTTATCGACGATCCCCTCAACCCCCTCGTCCCGCACATCGCCCTCGACGAGCTCCACCGACGGCTGATGCTTCAGGTTGTCAGCGCGGCCGCTGCTCAAATTGTCCAGCACAGCGACACTATGCCCCTCCCCTATGAGGGCGTCGACGAGATGGGATCCGATGAAGCCGGCTCCGCCGGTGACAAGAGTGCGCACGTGGTGATTTTAACCGAACACGGAACGGGCAGTCTTGATCCGGTACTCCGGAACGCGCTTCAACTGGCCCACGGCATCCGCGAGCGGGACGAGCGCGATTTCTTCGCCGTGGAGTGCGACAGTGGTACCGAAATTGCCTTCGTGTGCGGCGCGAGCGGCATGGATACCGTAGCGGGTGGCGAGGACACGGTCATAGGCCGTCGGGGTGCCGCCGCGCTGCGTGTGGCCGAGCACGGTCGTGCGCACGTCGTAGCCTAGGCGGCGCTTGATCTCGTCGCCGATGATCTGGCCCATGCCGTTGAAGGTCTTGTGGCCGAATTCGTCCTCCTCGCCGAGGCCCGCGTCCATGGTGCCCTCCTTGGGCACAGCGCCCTCGGCGACGACGATGATGCCGTACTTCTCCCCCATCTGGAAACGGCGCTCCATCGCCTTGCAGATGTCCTCGATGTCGAAGGGGTCCTCCGGGATGACCGTGTAGTGCGCGCCGCCGGCCATGCCCGCGTGGAGCGCGATCCAGCCGACGTGACGGCCCATGACCTCGACAATGAGGATGCGGTTGTGGGATTCCGCCGTGGTGTGCAAACGATCGATGGCATCCGTTGCCACCGACACCGCCGTGTCGAAGCCGAAAGTGTAGTCGGTCGCGTTGACGTCGTTGTCGATCGTCTTCGGCACACCCACCACCGGAATACCGTTGTCGGAGAGCCACTTGGCGCCCTTGAGGGTGCCTTCGCCGCCGATCGGGATCAGCGCGTCAATACCGGCATCCTCGAGGTTCGCCTTGATCTGGTCCAAGCCGGCCTTGAACTTGTCCGGGTGCAGGCGGCCGGTGCCCAAAATGGTGCCGCCGCGCAGCAGGATCGAATCGATGAAGGCGTCGTCGTACAAATCCTGGCGAAGGTCCTCCATGAGACCTACCCAGCCGTCCTGGTAGCCGACAACGGTAGAGCCGTATTCCGAGCTCGCGGTGCGGACAATGCCGCGGATGACAGCGTTGAGGCCGGGGCAGTCGCCGCCGGAAGTAAGTGTGGCAAGACGCATATGACCCAGACTAGCGCGATTAAGTAGCGCTGTCCGCGCCGTGCGGAACCTTATTGCCCTTCCTGGTGCGCAGCGGAATTGAAGCAGCGGCACCGACGAGCATCGCCGCCAGCGGAAGGGCGACCGCCTTCCCCGCGGTGGCCTCGATCGGCCCGGCGGCGAGCACTGTGCCCATCAATGCGACACCGAGGACGCTTCCCACCTGGCGGGCGGTGTTGTACAACCCGGACGCCGCGCCGGTCTGCCCCTCCGCAACGCCCCTCATGGTCACCGCCGCGTTCGGTGCCCACACGAAAGCCCCGCCGATTCCCAGCAACGCGGTCACGGCGGCGAACCACCACACGTCCGCGGATGCGCCGATCAAAACGATGGCGAACCCCAAGCCCGCCGCGCACACGAGAAAGCCGCCGACGCACAGCAGGCCGGGGTCACGCCGGTCCGTGAGGTAGCCGGCGGCAGGTGTGAGCACCAACGCGAAGACCGACATCGGCGCCGCGATGAGTCCGGAGGCGGTCGGCGATGCCCCGGCGACTGTCTGCAACCAGTACATCAACGGGATGAACATCGACGCCACAGTGAAGCCCATCGCGGCAACGCCGACGGCACCGAGGGCGAAGGAACGGTCGCGGACGAGTTCCAGGGGTAGGAAGCCTCTGTCCTCGCCGCTGCGCGCAGCTAGGAAGAGGGCAGCGAGACTCACGACGCCGAGTGCGATGCTCAGCCACTCGCCGTACTGGATGCCGTAGACCAAGCACCCGAGTCCGCCGAAGGACAGCAGGACGGGAAGAAAATAGATCCGCTGCTGCCCCGCCGGCAGCTTCGGCAGCGCGACCAGGCCGGCGACAAGTGCGGCGGCACCAAGCCCCGCCTGGGCGAAGAACGCGGCGCGCCAGCCAGCCGATTCAGCTATGGCGCCGCCAGCCACCGGACCTATCAGGGAGGCGACCGAACCGATCACACCCCACGCGGCAAAGGCGCGCCCCTGGGTGTCTTCGTTGAAAACACGAGGAATCAGCCCGAAGGCCTGCGGCAGGAAAACAGCGGCACCGAAGCCCTGCACCCCGCGCGCGACAACGAGGGAGCCGAACGACCAGGATGCCCCCGCGAACACGAGGGCAGCTACATAGACCGCCAGGCCGATGAGGAACACGCGGCGCTGACCGTAGGCGTCGCCCAACCGGCCGGTCGCCGGCATGGGGGCCACGGTGCACAGCAGGTACACGCTGGTCAGCCACACCGCATTGCCCACGTCGAAAGGCAGCATCGGGGTGATCACGGGCATGAAGCCCTGGTCGATCAGAACGAGAAAATACCCCGCGGCGAGTGCCGCGAGGGTATTCCAGGGGTTAACGGCGGGCTTCAAAAGCGGCGGCCACCTGGTAGAGACGTTCGTCGGCGAAGGCCGGCGCGATGAGCTGCAGACCGACAGGCAGTCCGGTGTCGGACGCGGTGCCGGCCGGCACCGACATGCCCGGCAGACCAGCCAGGTTCAGCGGCAGCGTAAAGAGGTCGAAGTTGTACATTGCCAGCGGGTCGTCGACCTTGTCGCCCAGCTTGAACGCCGTGGTCGGAGTCGCCGGACCGGCGATGATATCCACCAGCTCGAAGGCCTTGGCGAAATCCTGAGCCACGAGGGTACGGATGCGCTGCGCCTGCAGGTAGTACGCGTCGTAGTAGCCGACAGACAGAGCGTAGGTGCCCAGGATGACGCGGCGCTTGACCTCGTCGCCGAAGCCTTCACCGCGGGTGAGCGACATGACGTCCTCGGCCGAATTCGTGCCGTCGTCGCCGACGCGCTGGCCGTAACGCATGCCGTCGAAACGCGCGAGGTTCGAGCTGACCTCGGAAGTCTGGATGATGTAGTACGCACCCATGACGTGGGCGAAATTCGGGCAATCCACCTCAACGATCTCCGCACCCTGGGATTCCAGCTGCGCGATCGCCTTATCGATGGCTTCCCCCACACCACTTTGCGTCCCCTCGCCGCCGAACTGCTTCACGCGGCCCACCTTGACGCCGGTGAGATCGCCGGAAGCACCCTCGCGGGCGGCAGCGACGACGGAGCTGACTGGGCGGTCGACGCTCGTGGCATCGAACTCGTCGTGGCCGGCAATGACCTCGTGCAGCAAAGCAGTGTCGAGCACGTTGTTCGCGCACGGACCGCACTGGTCGAGGGAGGAGGCGTTGGCGATCATGCCGTAGCGGGAGACAGCGCCGTAGGTCGGCTTCACACCGACGGTGCCGGTGAGCGACGCTGGCTGGCGGATGGAGCCGCCGGTGTCGGTGCCGATGCCCAAGGGCGCCTGCCCCGCAGCCAGAGCCGCCGCGGTTCCGCCGCCTGAACCACCCGGGGTTCGGTCCAGGTCATGGGGGTTTCGGGTGACCTTGTACGCGGAATTCTCCGTCGAGGAGCCCATCGCGAACTCGTCGAGGTTGGTCTTGCCCAGAATCGGGATGCCTGCCTTACGGATCTTGGTCACGATCGTCGCGTCGTACGGGCTCATGTAGCCCTCGAGCATCTTCGAGGCGGCCGTGGTCGGAGCGTCGGTGGTGACAAATAGGTCTTTCAAAGCCAGCGGCACACCGGCAAGCGGGGACGCCGGAGCTTCGCCAGCCTTCACAGCGGCGTCGACTTCATCGGCAGTCTTCAACGCTTCCTCTGCACCGACGTGCAAAAAAGCGCCGATGGTCCCGTCTGTCTCCGCTATGCGGTCCAGAAATGCCTGGGTGACCTCGCGGGAGGTCACCTCGCCGGCCTGGATCTTCTCTGCCAGCACGTGCGCCGGCAGGCTGGTCAAACCTTCAGCGGGAATAGTGTAGTCGGCCATTAGTCCTCCTCCCCCAGGATCTGCGGAACCATGAAGCGGTCGTCCTCAACCTCCGGTGCCTGGTCGAGGGCCTGGGTCTGGGTGAGGGTGGTGCGCTGGACGTCCTCACGCATTGCCGCTTCAACACTGTGCGGGTGGCTCATCGGCTCGACGCCTTCGGTGTCCACTGATTGCACTGCGGAGACGGCCTCCACGATGGTGTCCAGCTGACCAGCCAGCTGGTCCAGCTCCTCGTCGCTCACGGCGATGCGCGCCAACCGCGCGATGCCTGCGACCTCCTCGCGGGAGATTCCTGAGGCTTCAGCCACGTTGTCCCACCTTCTTAAATCCTCGGGTTGCTCTTGACGCGCCTTATCTTACGTCACGCGGGATTGCTCAACCGCGAGCGGTAAGGCGCACGGGAAGCGACGCCCAGCCACCCACCGGGTGGATCTCCCGTTCCCCATCGCCCGCACGCGACAACTCCACGGCCGCGCAGAGCTCTTCGGTGAACGCCTGCAGCTCAATCACGGAGAGGTCCTTGCCCGGGCATGCGTGCGGGCCGGCGCCCCAAACCAGGTTCTGCGGCGCGTTCGCCTCCGGATCGAAGCCGTCGACGTCGTCAAACGTCTCCGGGTCGCGGTTGGCGGCGGTCCAGTGGATGCGCACCTTCTGCCCCTCCGGCAGCTCCACACCGTCGAGCGACACGGGGCAGGTGGTGATGCGCCGGTTGCTTACGAACGGGGAATCGGCACGGAGGATCTCGTCGGCTATCGCTGTGAACTCGGCGCGGGAGACACCTTGACCCAAGCGCTCCTTGAGCTCCGGGTGCTGGATCAAGGCTTCGACGATCACGCCGATGCAGTACGCCATGGAGCTCAGGTCTCCTGCGGTCCAGTTGCGCAGAATGGAGACGACCTCCTCGAATTCCAGCGGGCGGCCAAGGCTGTCGTCGTAAATCAGGCGCGACGTCACCGAATCATCCGGATTCTCCTGCAACGGTGCGACGACGGAACGGATGATATCGTCGAAACGCTCCGCCACCGCGGCCGTGCGCTCGAGCTGCCCGGAACGGGTGGCCGCATTGTTGTCCGCGACCCACGCGACCAACTCCTCGTTGACCTCTGCCGGCCACCCCAACCAGGCGGTCATCGCGCGGACCGCGAATTGCGCGCCCACGTCCCCCACTGCGTCGACCATGCCTTCCTTTGCGGCATCGGCGATGATGGCCCGGGCAATCTCCCGGAACGCCGGTTCGAGCCCCTCGACGGCGGGAGCATCGAGGTAGCGCTCGATCATCGTGCGGACCTTGGCGTGCTCTTCACCGTCAAGGCCGTTGGGCAGCTGCATGAAGCGCGACACGGCGGAAGAAAACTTCTCCGGTGTCTCGGCCACCTCGCGCGCGAGGTCATGCCCTGTGACAACGACCTCGTCGCCGTCCTTCGCCAGCCTCGTTCCGGCGCCGAGCAGGGCGTCCGCGAATGCGCGGGGCTCAGTTCCCGCCAGGGTGGACTCGTCGAGTCCATTCGGCTGCATTATTTACCTCCGATCGGGTTGAATCTGTCCGGCCCCCGATCGTACGCCCGCCCTGGACATGCCAGCTTGCTATAAATAGGTCCATGTCCTACCTGATCCGCGTCGTTTTGCCCGATACCCCCGGCAGCCTCGGTGAGCTCGCCGAGGCCTTCGGCATGATCGACGCGAATATCAAGTCTGTCGACATCGTCGAGACCACGTTCAACGACGGTGCCGCGCTGGTCACCGACGATATCGTGGTTGAGCTGCCCACGGGCACCATGGTCGATTCGCTCATCACCGCCGCCGTGTCTGTCGACGGAGTGGAGGTCGATTCGATCCGCCCGTTCACCGGCCGCGTCGACCGCCGCGAGCAGGTGCAGATGCTGGCGCGCGTCGCAAACCAAGTCAACGACCTGCCCGCCGCAATGCAGGAACTCGTTTCCGTCATGCCGCTCGCCTTGACATCCTCGTGGGCGGTCGTCCTTCGCGACACCGGCAAAGGCAGCGAGCGCGTCGCCGCATCCCAGGCTGCACCGGGAGACGACGGTTCCGCGCCCGCGCTTATCGACGTCTCCCATGCCCGCATCCTCCGCGACGACACCGACACATGGGTGCCGGAGGCATGGTGGCTCCTCGATTCCACCCTGGCGGTCACCCCCCTCGGCACGACCGGCCTCTACTTGATCGTCGGCCGCACCGGCGGCCCCGACTTCCTCGCTTCCGAAGTCACCCACATCGGCGACCTCGGTGCGATCGTCGGCGCCTTGGTGCGTTAGTTCCGCCTCCGGGAGCCACCACCCCACTAAGGCCATCTCAAAGCGCGCTCCGACGCGCTTTTTCAATGCCCCCACTTTCTCAATGCCCAAACTCTGAAACACTGACCAACCCAAGAATCCTCGACAATTGCAAACATATTTTATAATATTGGAGTTGTGGACCAGCAGATTACTAAACTGACTCAAAACGATTCCATTTTATTGGAGCGGTTAGGGGCGCTCGAGGAGCGCGTCGCCGCCTTGGAATCCCAAGCATCATCGTCCGGCGGCACCTCCCCGCTCACCCGTACCACCGGCGACTACTGGGTCGTCGACGGAGTGGAGGCATCCCGGCCGCAAGCTGGCGCGCAGGCTGGAACAGATAACGGGCCAGATAATGGCGCGCTCGTCTTCGGCGGCTCCGTCCGCGTCGGCGGCCACGAATACGCGTACCAGTGGCAGCGCGAAACGGACTATCTGCTGGGCCACGAATGGGACGAGTACACCGAGCGAATCGCCGCTATCGCGCACCCTATCCGCGGAGCGATACTCCGCCGGCTCCTCACGAAACCTGCGTCAGTCGCGGAACTCGTGGAGGAAGCAATCGTTTCTTCCACCGGCACCGGCTACCACCACCTGGGAGCCCTGCAGGACGCGGGGTGGGTAGCCAAGCTCAACGGCCACTTCGAGGTGCGCCCCGCCCGCGTCGTCCCACTGTTGACCATCATCGCAGCAGGAGAAGATCACTGATGACCACTAAGCAAAACAACCGCAACCAACAAAGGCATTTCGGTCCCGCAGCGCTCATCGTCGCTGGGGTCGCCGCTCTCGCGACACTTTCATTGCTCATCGCGTTCGGGCCCCGCCCCATCGCGTTGGCAACGCAGCGTACCGGCGAGGAGGAAATCTCCACTCTGTTGGAAACGGGCGCCGACCCTGGCTCCAACGAGCTCGCCGCTTTCGTCAGCGAAGGCGGGGAGGTCCGCTTCGGCGGCCTGGGCGCAGACGAGAACACTGAGTTTGAAATCGGTTCTCTCACCAAGACGTTCAACGGCGAACTCGCCCGCCAGCAGATCGAGGCTGGCACCCTGCGCCTCGACACTCAAGTCCAAGACATTATTGACGCCGCCGGCACTCCCATTGCTGATGTCACCGTGGAAGAGCTTCTCAACCACACGTCCGGACTGTCGCGGCTCGAAAGCATTGGTCTCCCGCAGTTCCTCTCCATGATGCTGCGCAACGGCGGGAACCCGTACCGCGGAGATACCCCAGAGGATATTTTCGCTGCTGCCACTAATCCGAAGTTGAAGCTTAAAGGCCGCGGCGAGGAGAATTACTCCAATTTCGGCCATGCGCTGCTCGGTCAGTTGCTCGCCAAGAACGCAGGTATGAGCTACGACGAGCTCCTCCGCACGAAGATCCTCGAACCCGCCGGCATGACTTCGACGTTCCTCGCCCTGCCCGGAACTGCCGACGGTCATCCGCAAGGACTCACTTTGGCTGGCCGTCCCGCGGAACGGTGGGAAATGAATGGCTGGGCACCCGCTGGCGCGATTCGCTCCACTGCCAAGGACATAGCGAAGTACGTCGACTGGATCTCCGCGCACGGTGGCCCGGACCTCGGCTGGGCTGAGTTGGAGGACGGCGGAACGGCATACACCTTCCACAACGGCGGCACCGGGGGCTACAGCACGATGCTCGTCTGGGACCCTGCGAATCCCCGGCGCGCCGCCTTCGTGGCTAATTCCAGCGAAGCGAGCGTCGACGACCTCAGCATCACACTATTGAAAGGAACCCAGCGATGATTAATTTGGTACTCACGATCGTTATTCTCGCGCTCGCCACGTTCACTGCGGTGCGCGGAGTACGCTCCCCCATTGTCGGGCTTATCGACGCCGTCTTCACCGTCCTCATCGTCTTCCTCCTGGCCCGCGGAATGAGCTGGAATACCGACCTGCCTGTGTTTGCGTGGTGGTTGCTCGCTCTCTGGGGCGCAGCCCTCGTCGGGTTCCAGGCTGCCCGTGTGGTGGCACGCCCCCAGAGCGCCGGTGAGCACCGCACCACCTAAATGAGGTCTCCCGCTACACCGCGCCGGTTTCAAGCAGCTGCTCGAACTGGGCTTCGTCCAAGATCGTGATGCCCAGGTCGCGGGCCTTCTGTTCTTTGGAGCCGGCGTTTTCACCAACAACGACGTAGTCGGTCTTCTTCGACACTGAACCAGACGCCTTGCCGCCGCGTGACAGGATCGCCTCCTTGGCGCTGTCGCGGGAGTAATTCTCCAGGGTGCCAGTGACAACGACAGTCAGGCCCTCCAGCGTTTGGGGTGCCGCATCCTCGACGTTGTCTTCCATGGTCACGCCGGCAGCCGCCCACCTATCGACGATCTCCACGTGCCAGTCCACTTCGAACCAGTCCTTGAAGGATTCGGCAATGATGGCCCCCACACCGTCGGTCTCCGCGAGCTCGTCCACCGACGCGGCGCGCAGAGCATCCATCGACTTGTAGCGCGCCGCCAAGGCACGCGCCGCCGTCGGTCCGACGTGGCGGATCGACAACGCCACCAGCACCCGCCACAGGTCTGTGGACTTCTTCTCCTGCAAGTTCTTCAAAAGCTTCTTGCCCGACGCATTGATCTGCCCGTCTTTTCTCGTGTACGTAGACGACTTTTCTACATCGTCGGAGGTGAGCGAGAAGAGGGTGGATTCGTCGATAAGCACGCCCGAGGCGATGAGGTCGTGCGCGCCTTTCTCGCCGAGTGCCTCAATGTCGAATGCCCCGCGGGAGGCAATGTATTCCAAGCGCGCGCCGAGCTGCGCCGGGCACGAGCGGGTGTTCGGACAACGCCAGTCCGCGTCGCCTTCCTTCGCGGGCGCGAGCTTCGTGCCGCATGCCGGACAGTTCTCGGGGAAGACGAATTCGCGCTCCGTGCCGTCCCGCAAGTCCGCGACCGGCCCAAGCACCTCCGGTATGATCTCGCCCGCCTTGCGCACCACCACCGTGTCGCCGATGAGCACGCCCTTGCGCTTGACTTCCGTCTGGTTGTGCAGCGTCGCCATGGACACTGTCGAGCCGGACACGAACACCGGCTCCATGACCGCGTACGGCGTCGCGCGGCCCGTTCGGCCGATAGAGACCTCGATGTCGAGCAGCTTCGTGGTCACCTCCTCCGGCGGGTACTTGTAGGCGATGGCCCAGCGCGGTGCACGGGAGGTGAACCCCAGCTGGCGCTGCGCAGCCAAGTCGTCGACCTTGACCACCACACCGTCCATCTCGTGGATCGCGTCGTGGCGGTGGTCGGCCCAATAGGCCACAGCCTTCTGCACGTCTTCGGCTGTCTCTGCCTTCCTGGTGTACTCGCTGACCGGCAGCCCCCACGACGCGAGCTTCTCGTACGCGTCGTGCTGCGAGGTGAACTCCACGCCCTCACGCGCCCCGATTCCGTGGCAGATCATGTGCAGCTTGCGCTTGCGCACAGCCTCCGGGTCTTTCTGGCGCAGGCCGCCCGCGGCTGTGTTGCGCGGATTCGCGAACGGCTTGCCGCCTTCCTTTTGGCGCAGCTCGTTGAGCTCCGGGAAATCCTCCGGCCGGATGAACACCTCGCCGCGGACCTCGACCAGCGCCGGCGCGTCACCGGTCAGCTCGTGCGGGATGTCCTCGATCACCTTGGCATTGGCTGTGATGTCCTCGCCGACGCGGCCGTCGCCACGCGTTGCGGCGCGCACGAGCGTTCCATTCTCGTAGACCAAGTCGATCGACAGCCCGTCGATCTTCAGCTCCGTCAGGTACGGCCCCGGCGTCTTGGCCAGCCAGTCCGCCAGCTCCTCGGCCGAGAACACGTTGTCCAGACTCGTCATCGGCTCGAGGTGCTCCACATCCGCGAACGCGGTGTCAGCTGTTGGTGCGCCGACCTCCTTCGTCGGCGAATCCGGCACCGCCAACTCCGGGTGGTCCTCCTCCAGCTTCTGCAGGCGGCGGAACATCCCGTCGAATTCCGCGTCGGTGATCACCGGGTCGCCGTTGTAGTACAGGTCCCGGTGGTGGCGGACTTCCTTGGCCAGCTCCGTCCACTCGCGGAGGAGGTCCTTGTCCACTGTTTCTTCGGTGCCGTCCGGTGCGTTGTTCTCAGTCACGGGCATTAAGTCTAGAGATGTGTCACCACTGCGGGTTGTCGATATCCACCCCCTCGGCCGCGGCCTGGGCTTCGACGAGCCCGAGCAAGTAGTCCTGCGTCCCGCCGTACGATTCGTGGAAGCGCACATCACCGACGTACATGCGGGCGAGAATCAGCTGCCGCGACGGCGTGACCTCGTACCACCTTCCGATCAACGCGCGGTGCTTATCGACGAGCCCCTTCGCCTCCTCCGAGCCTGCCGCGACCCCGTCCTTCTGGGCCTGCTTCAGTTCGGCGACGAACCCTTCGTGCTCCCGCTGCAGAGCAGCGAAATCGTTCTCACCCATCTGGGCAAGCTTCTCCTGGGACTGCGCCCATTCGCGGGTATCACCCCAGCGTTGCTCGGCTTCAGCCTGGTATTCCGGCATCTTCTCGCCGAGGTACTTCTTCATTGCGTCCATGTTGATTACTCCTTCGCCGGATTGTCCGGATTCTTCGATGAGTGCGTCCACTGCCTCCAGTTGGCTGCTCACAGCGGCCAACTGGTCGGCCAGTAGCGCCCGGTGGCGGGTGAGGGCGGTGCGGAGGGTGTGGGAAGGGGCGTCGATAAGCTTTGCGATGTCGCCGAGCGGCATGCCCACACCGCGGTAGAGCGCGATCGCGGCGCCCCGCTCGATGTCATGGTCCGTGTAAACGCGGTAGTCGGCCGCGGTCCGCCACGGATCGAGCAGGCTGCGCGCCTCCCAGTGCCGCAGCGTCTTCGTCGTCACGCCGAGCATCGCTGCGGCTTCTCCGATTGTGTACTCCGTGTACTCACCCATGACCACAGTGTGAACGTTGACGTTGGGGCAAGGTCAAGCACTTCAGCAAAAACGTGTCGCGGTGCTCATTAGAATGGGCGACATGCCTACTTTCGACGCGAAGCGGATGCTCTCCTTCGACCTGGAGACCACGTCGGCGAATCCGCGGGAGGCACGCATCGTGACCTCTGCACTCGTGCGTATCGACGGCCGCGACGTCACCGCCACCGAGCACCTCGCCGACCCCGGCGTGGAAATCCCCGAGCAAGCCGCCGCGATCCACGGCATCTCCACCGAGAAGGCCCGCGCCGAGGGCCGCCCCCATGACGACGTCCTGCGCGAGACCGTCGAGACCATCAGGCAGGCCTGGGACGACGGGTTCACCCTGATCGTTTTCAACGCGCCTTACGACCTGACCGTACTGCGCACCCTCACCGGCGACTTCACCGTCACCGGCCCCGTCTACGACCCCCTGCTCATCGACCGCGCCATGGACCGCTACCGCAAAGGCGGCAAACGCAACTTAGGTGCCCTGTCCGACTTCTACGGCGTGCAGCTGGACAACGCCCACGAGGCCACCGCGGATGCCATGGCCGCCGCCCGCATCGCCTGGAAGCAGGTCAACAAAGTCTGGCCAGAGCTGTCGCAGAAAGAACTCGACGAACTCATGGAATTCCAGGCGGTCAAGCACTTCGAGATCCAGACGGACTTCCGGAAGTACTGCGAATCCCGCGGCCGCGACACCTCCGGTATCTCGACTAGCTGGCCGATGATCAGCTAGCTGCCAACGCGGGCTTTAGCCGATGTGGCTGAGTTCGGGCGTGTTGTGCACTTGCTCGACAAACTCCGCGACTCCGGCTTCGTCGCCGCAGGTGTCGATTGCGACCTTCTTCCCGCTGGCGAATTCCACCATGAGCACATCAGCTTTTGGTTCTTGGTGGAGTGCGGCGACCTCCGCAACGGGAACAATGCTCTCGCCATCCCCGGCATCGTAGGTCACCGTGCCGTCACCAATGGCGACGGAGTGCTTACCCGAGAAAGGAAGCATCACGACTCCCAGGGCGAGGCCGATGGTGAAGGAGATGAGGAGATCGTCGAAAAGCAGCCAAGACGCGATCATGAATCCGACGGCGGTCCCGATACACAGGACCCAGTTGCTCTCTTTCTTCTGCCACTTCAGCCCGTTGTTTCCCATGCTTCCATCATATCCGCTAGAGGCGTTGAAATGGGTCTATAGGCTGTTTATGGCCAAACTCATAGCTATCGACGGTTGGGGGCGACCGCTTCCGCCATCTCCGCCGCCGCATGGTAATTCGCAGCCGTTTTCACAAGCGTCGGTCCGGGCTGGGCGTAGACATCGACCTCGGTTTCCGCCGGGTCGATCTGGAGCCTGTCGAAGAGGTTGAACACCTCCCGCGGCTCCATCACGGGTACCGCGATGCGCGCCCCGCGGTCGAGCGCACCAGCCAACGCGTCTAGGTCCAGCGCGGCGGCAAGATCCACGGTGAACCAGTCTGCGTCGTAAAGCGGCTCCGGGCTGTTGACCAGGTGCACGCCGAACATTCCGAGCACATCCAAGACGCGCTCGGTGGGCACTGCAGGGATCTCCTCGTAGTCGGTAACGCCCTTCACCGTCCCGTTCCGCACCGCGGCAAGGGACGGCTCATCGAGCTGCAGCACCGTCCGCGCGCCGAACCGCTTTTCGACGTCTCCCCTATGCTCCCCCACCGCCTGCACGAGCGCGTCGGCGATGTCCCGGGTAGCGCCGCGGTCGGTGATCATCCGGTGCTCGTTTGACATCTCGATCTGGGCGGCGAGCGTCCAGGGCCCGACGAGCTGCACCTTCACCTCGTCGACTTTGCCGTCCCACAGTTCCTCCAGTTTGTCGAGGTCGCGCTCGAACTGGTCGCGGGCGCGCATGGTGGCCAACTGCGGCCGGCGCGTGACCCTCCAGGAGCGCGGACCGATGTCGAGGTTGAGAGGCAGCAGTGCCGCAGTCCGGCCGACTAGGTCCGAGCCGACACCCCGCGCGGGCAGCTGCGGCAGATGCGGCAGCGGGCTCTCGGAGAGCACCACGTCCGCCGCCTGGACGAGATCGGTGCCCGGCATGGTCCCCAGCCCGAACGCTGTCACGCCGACTCCGCGCCGGCGGTTTCTTCGCCGGTGTCATCTGCACCGGCCGATCCGGCACTGGCGGTGTCTGCGCCGGCCGACTCAGTACCGCAGATGGTGCCGGAGCCCAGCACGATATCGCCTTGCCCGTCCGGGTCCGGCAGGTAGAGCACAGCAGCCTGGCCGCGTGCCACGCCGGAAAGGGGCTCGGCCAGAGCCAAGGTCATGGTGTCGGAATCCACATCAACGTGTGCGCGACACGGCACTACACCACCGTGGGCACGGATCTGGACGTTCGCATCGAACTCGCCCTCCATCGCCGGGTGGAGGACTTTGAGGCGGTCGGCGTGGATGGTAGTCACGTCCAAAGCGGCGCGGGGGCCGACGGTGACTGTGCCGGTCGCGGCGTCGATGTCCGTGACGTACCGGGGCTTGCCGTCGGCGGCAGGCACCCGGATATTCAAACCCTTGCGCTGGCCGATCGTGTACTGAAACGCGCCATCGTGCTCTTTGAGCTCCTCACCGTCCTGGTCGACGATCATGCCGGGGCGCATGCCGATCGACTTGCCCAGAAATGCCTGGGTGTTGCCGTCGGGGATGAAGCAGATGTCGTAGGAATCCGGCTTGGAAGCCGTGGAGAACCCGTGGGCGGCGGCCTCCTCGCGGATCTGGGGCTTCTCGGTGTCGCCCACCGGGAAAAGGCACCGGTCGAGCTCGTCGCGCGTCATCACGCCGAGCACGTAGGACTGGTCCTTGTTCGCGTCGATGGAGCGGCGGAGGTTGCCGGCGTCGTCGATAAGCGCGTAGTGCCCCGTCGCGATCGCGTCGAAACCGAGCGTGACCGCGCGCTCGAGCAAGGCCGCGAACTTGATCTTCTCGTTGCAGCGCAGACACGGGTTGGGGGTCTCGCCGCGCGCGTAACTCTCGACGAAATCGTCGATGACCTCTTCTTTGAAACGGTCAGAGAAATCCCACACGTAGAACGGGATGCCCAGCTTGTCGCACACGCGGCGCGCGTCGGCGGAATCCTCCAGCGAACAGCAGCCGCGGGCGGATTCGCGGGTCTGCTGCGCGTCCTTGCTCAAGGCGAGGTGGACGCCGACGACGTCGTGTCCGGCGTCGACAAGCCGCGCCGCCGCCACAGAGGAATCGACGCCGCCACTCATTGCTGCCAGAACTCGCACGAGGCGGAGTGTACTCGGGGTCGACCGCGGACGGAAAATGCGAATCCAAACGTGATACCGAGGTACGACGTGAATGACGATCCGAGAAATTACCCTTGCGAGACATGAGTGAAACACCGACGACTAGCCGACGCGCCGTCTCCGTCTGGCTCACTGACGCCGGCCTGGCTTTCGTGCTCGTAGGGTTCGGTCTCCTCGGCCCGCTCTCGTCAGGGCTTCGCGCCGCCGACGCTGCTGTGGTCGCGTGCGTCGCCGCTGCGCCATTCACTCGCTGGCGGTGGCCGGCCGTGACCATCGGTGTGTGCGCCGCAGTGCTAGCGACTAGCGCCTTCGCAGAAATGCTGCCTACTGGCACTATCACACTGGCTGTATTCACCGGCTACATGGCAATCCGTCATCTTCCCGCATCGCACCGTCTCATTGTCGCGGCCGCTCTGCTCGGCGGAGACATCGTGGCCACGATGTTCATCGTTCCCGGTCTCGTCGCCTTGCCATTGAACCAGCGGGTTCCCTACATCGCTTGGAGCGTTACGCTGCTCACCGTAGGGTTCCTCTTCGGCGAGCTGCGCCGCCGGGCGGAAGAATCAGCGGCGGCAGAGCTCCAAACCCAGCTCGAGCGCCAGCGCGAGGAATTCGAGCGCGCAGCAGCGGAGCAGCGTGCGCATCTCGCCCGGGAGATTCACGACATCGTGACGCATTCGCTCACCGTCATCGTGGCGCAGGCCGACGGCGCACGTTACGGCGCCTCGCCCGACGACGCGCTGCGCACGATCAGCTCTGTTGGACGCGACTCACTGCGCCAGATGCGGGGCGTCGTAGGCTTGCTGCGCGAAGGAGAGCAGCGCCCGGTCCAACCGCACGTTCCGGAACTCGATATCGACGGACTCGTTGCCACCAGTAGCGCAAGCGGACTGCGTATCACTTACAGCGTCGACGGCACACCGCCCACGCTTGACCCCGGCACGACGCTGACGATCCACCGCATCGTCCAAGAAGCGCTCGCCAACGCAATGAAGCACGGCAACGGCACCGCTCGTCTCGCTGTTTCCTGGCTCCCAGACGAGGTCGCGCTTCGCCTCGAGAACGACTTCACGCCCGGCACCGCGCACAAGCTCGGACACGGTCTTCGTGGCATGCGCGAACGCGCATCGCTTATCGACGGCTCCCTCACCTCATCCCCTTCAGATCACAGCACGTGGGTCACCGAAGCTCACCTGCCCCTACGGCGCGCAGATAAGGTCGAGCCATGACCTCCTCCATCGGTCTTGTCGACGACCAGCTGCTCTTTCTCCACGGAATCCGTGCAGTGATCGATTCCCAGCCGGACCTGTCAGTGCACTGGCTCGCCAGCAACGGTGAAGAAGCTCTTGCGGCGATGGCCGCTGATCCGATCGACATCGTGCTCATGGACATCCAGATGCCGGTGCTCGACGGCATTGCGGCCACCCGCCAGTTCTCGCATCGCTTTCCCGGCACGAAGGTGATCATATTGACCACATTCGACGACGAAGGCTACGTCATGGGTGCGTTGTCCGCGGGGGCAAGCGGGTTCTTGCTCAAAGATGCCGAGCCAGACACTCTTTTGGGCGGTATCCGCACCACCGCCGCCGGCGATGCGGTGGTTTCGCCGAGAGCGACGAAACGGATCATCGATAAGCTCAGCTCCTCTTCTTCTGAAGACGCTGTCCTGCTGTCTCCTTCCGACCGCCTCGCCTTGGACGAGTTAACCGAGCGTGAGACCGAGATCCTCGTCGCCGTCGGACGCGGATGGACGAATACGGAGATTGCCGAGCGCATGTTCATTTCTATGCCGACGGTGAAAACACACGTCGGGCGCGTGCTTGCTAAAACGCAATCGCGCGACCGCGTCCACGCCGCGCTTTTCGCCTACCGCACCGGCCTTGTTGGACGGGCTGACCTGCTGGATTCCTAAGCCGAGTCATACCCGGGTACGACTGCAGAAATCATGCTCCGCGCCGACGCGGAAACCCCTGGTTGTGCGGAAATCTATTGGGCATGGAGACATCATCAATCATCAGGACTGAAGGTCTGACGAAGACTTACGGGGGCACGACGGTCGTCGACAAGCTGAACCTCGACGTCACGGCAGGCACCGTGCACGGACTGCTCGGACCGAACGGATCAGGTAAATCGACCACCATGAAAATGCTGCTGGGACTGGTCACGCCAACCAACGGCGAGATCGCAATGCTCGGGCGGCCAATGAACCGCGCGACCCGCCTTGAAGTGCTCGCCGGCGTGGGCTCGCTTATCGAAGCACCTTCCGCGTACCCGCACCTGACCGGCGGCGAGAACATGAAGATCGCGGCGCGGCTCTTCGGTGCCTCGCCCGTGGATGCGCAGCGCGCCATCGAGCTTGTGCGCTTGGGCAACCACATGGACAAACTGGTCAAGAACTACTCACTCGGTATGAAACAACGCCTCGGCATCGCGATGGCGCTTGCCCGCGACCCGCAGCTGCTCATCCTCGACGAACCCACCAACGGCCTCGACCCGGCCGGCATCGAGGAGATCCGCGCTCTCATTGTCAGCCTCGCCCGCGACGAAGGCCGCACGGTGCTGGTTTCCAGCCACTTGCTCTCTGAAATTGAGAAAATGGCTTCGAATCTGACCATCATCGACCGTGGCTCACTCATTTTTCAGGGCTCACAGCAACAGCTTTACGACGCCCAACTCCCCGACCTTTTCATCCAAACCCCCTCCGCGGATGCCGCCGCCCAGTTGCTTGCTGCCCTTCGCCCCATCCCGGCGGCCGGTGGACTCGAACTGCAGGGTTTGAGCGACACCCAAGTCGCAGAAGTCTGCGCCCACCTTGTCAGCCGCGGCATTCCACTGCACCAAGTCGTGCGCAAGCGTCGCAGCCTAGAGGAGATCTTCATCGGCCTGACGGGACGGGAGGGTTTGAGCGCATGATCATCGAGATTGCTAAATTGCGCCGCACCAAGGTCGTGCTGCTCGGCTTCCTGCTGTGTGTGGGCATTGTCCTATTTGCTGGAATGAATCTCTTCGCTGGAGGACGCATCGAGGATTTCCGTGCTGACCCCGAGATGTCCTGGGCCGGCCACCTTGTCGGCTACGGCATGGCGCTAGCTTTTCTGTCGCCGTTGCAATTAGCGGTCGTCGCCAGCCGCGTGGCGGACACTGAGAACGTGGGCGGCGGGTGGCGCCTCAACGCCATCGCTGGTGTGCCGCCTGGCACGTTGGTTGTGCGCAAATTCGGTGTGGCGGCGGTGCTTGTTGCGATGTTCAAATTCGTCGAGTTCACGACGATCCTGGCCTTGCCTATCCTTGCCGGGGCTCCCGCGCCGGGGCCCGAAATGTTGGTCACCTGGGCGCTTTTCGGCCTCGGCGCGCTCGGAACCTCGCTTGCCCTGCTCGCGGTGATGCTATGGCTGGCAGCCGTGACCGACTCCCAGATCGTCGTACTCGCGATCGGCGTCGTAGGTGGTTTCCTCGGCATTGCCGCACTTTTGTCGCCGACGTGGCTCGCCGCTGTCAATCCGTTCGGCTACTTCGCGATGCTCGTCCCGTTCACGTTCGACGACTCAGGAACCGCGCCGACTGCACCGCATTGGCTTGCATGGGGTGCCTACATCGTCGTTGTCGGTGCTGTATTCGCCGCAGCAACGCGCATGCTCAACCGGAAGGAGCTTTAGAGAATGGATTTACTGCGCAACGACCTCATGAAATACCGCCGGTCACACCTGTGGGCAGTGCTCACCCTCGTTCCGCTGATCGCTGTGGCTATCGGGGCCGGCAACTATGTCGGCAACCAAGGTCAGCTCGATGCCGGGTGGACAAGCTATCTCTCCCAGATCATGCTCTTCTACGGGATGATCTTCATGACATCCGGCATCGCGATCATCGCCTCCGCTGCCTGGCGCGTCGAGCACCGTGGCCACAACTGGCATTCCCTGCTCACCTCCACCCGCCCGGCGGGAAGCCTGATCGCCTCCAAGATCGCTGCGATCTCGCTTGCAGCGGCGGCTATGCAGGCCGTGCTCGTCGTCCTAGCCGTCGCGGTCGGACTGGTCCTCGGGGTGCCAGGCGCGCTGCCCGGTGAATTCTTCGCGGTAGCATTTCTCTCGCTGCTGCCCACCGTGGCTGTCGCTGCCTGGCAGTCCTTCCTGTCGATGCTGATCCGCAATTTCGCAGGCCCCGTCGCCATCGCTTTGGTCGCCAGCATCATTTCTTTCGGAATCGTTGCCTCCGGTGCTTCTTTCGCTCGCTTCCTCCTGCCGCCGGGACTGCTGAGCGACACCCTGTGGCTGGGCAGCTCCGCAGTCGCCGGATCCGGGGCGATAGACGCATCAACGGTCGTCGAAGTCGCTCTCGCGTCCATCGTCCTCACGCTGGCCGGGTGGCTCGCCGCCACGGCTTATCTACGAACAACAGATGTGCGTCTGTAGTCTCAGCGTCTATGGCCCAGAAAAGCGAGACGATCGAGATCGACACCGGAATCGCGGAGATCATCCACGAACCAGACGGGTCGATGCTCCTCATGGTCAACGATGTGCCCAGCTCGCACATCGTGCCAGGTGAGCCGGAACGGCTGGATTTCGAGTACATGCGCTGGATCGCGGCGGCCGTCGAAGAGACCCGCGCCTGGGAAAAGCCGCGCCTTACGCACCTCGGGGGCGCGGGCTGCTCGCTGCCCCGCTATTTCGCGCACGTGTGGCCGTACTCGCGCAACACGGTCGTCGAGTGGGACATGGGATTGGCGGAGCTCGCGCGCGAGAAATTCGACATCCCGCGCTCCCCGCTGGTGAAGATCCGCGTCGGCGACGCACGCGAGGTCACCGACAGCTTCGTCGATGCGTCGCGCGACGTGATCATCCGCGACGTTTTCGAGTCAGCGACGACACCGCGCAGCTTGACGACGCTCCCCTTCTACCAGTCCTGCCTCCGCTCCCTCTCGCCAGACGGCCTTTACGTGGCCAATTGCGGCTCCCGCGGCGACCTCACCGAGGCTCGCGAAGAACTCGCCGGCATGGCTGAGGTCTTCCCGCACGTAGCCGCGATCGCCGACCCGCCGATGCTCAAGGGCCGGCGCTACGGCAACATCATTTTGCTCGGGTCGGCGTCCGAAATACGCGACACCCCCCAGCTGACCCGCAGGTTGCTAGGGGGTGGGGTACCCGCCCAATTCAAGGGCGATGCGTGGGCGCGGGAGATGGCGGCGTCCGCGGCACCGCGCCACGATCCGGAGAGCGAACGCCCGCCGGAGGCGTGACAGGCGTGACGCTTACTGGCTCGATCCCTCGGCCGCGCCGGCTGCTGCGGCGCCTCCGCCGTTCTTGTTGGCGTTGTCGAGCAGGATGAGCAGGTCGCCGACGGAGTAGTCGTCGCCCACCATCATCTTGTTGAGGTCGTCGATGGGCAGCGTGCCATTCTCTACCTGGGTGCGCGCGGTGTCCGCGATGTTCTGCGCGTCACCAGCATCGAAACCGAACTGTTCCGCGGCTCCCTGCACCTGCTGCGGCGCGAGAACACCGGACGCAAGGCCGAGGATGGCGGCGGCGAGCGCAGAGTTACCCTGCTCCAGAACCGCGAGGGAATCCGAAATGCCGCTTTCGATGTCGCTGTCCTGCATCGTCTCGAGCAGGCCGCCCGCGGCATTGAGGTCGCCTCCGCTGAAGCGCGCGAACTGGCCCTGGTTGCCGTTGAACAGGTTCAGGTCGACCGGGGTGTTCACTCCGGCGACGCGCCCGGACTCGGAACGCTGCCAGATATCCACCTTGTCCCAGCCGCCCACGGGACCCGGCGCCTTGTTCTGGTACGCGGCGAGCCACAGCGGGTAGTCGGCGAAATCCTTGGTGTCGCCCATCTGCTCGAGCCAGAAGTAGCGGTAGGTGTACACCATCGGGCGGCGGCCGGTCTGCTTTTCCACCTCGGCGAGGAAGGTGCGGGTCCAGCCGCTGAGCTGCTCCGGGCTCAGGCCTTCGTCGACTTCGAGGTCGAGCACCGGCGGCAGGCTCAGGCCGGGGACGGACTTGTAGGCGTTGGCGAAGTTCTGCGCCTGTGCGACCGGGTCCTTGGCCGGGCGGGCGTAGTGGTAGGCACCGACGTTCATGCCGGAGGCGACCGCGCCTTGCGCGAACTTGGCGTAGGCATCGTCGGTGTAGTCGACCCCTTCGGTGGCCTTGATGATGGCGAAGCGGTTGTTGTCGTCGCGCACCGAGTTCCACTCGATGCCGTTGGCGCCGGTGTCCTGGTGGTGGGAGACGTCGACACCGTTGACCCAGTCGGCGCGGCTATCGGCGTTGACGGAGCCGGCGGCCATGATTCCGCCGAAGGCGATGGCCGCGGATGCGATGAGGGCTGCAGGGCGCAAAGAACGAGTCATGGTACGCACCGTAACTCACTTCAGTCACATGCGCCACACGCGACACGCACGGTACCGCTTCACAGCTTTGCGACGTCCCGCGCCCTCCCGATCACCTCCGGCAGCCTCGCGAGGAGGAACTGCACATCCTCGTCCGTCGTCGTGCGCCCCAGGGTGAAACGGAGGGCGCCGTCGACGTGCTCGTCGGGAAGCCCCATCGCCTCAAGCACGTGGCTGCGCTGGTTCACGCCGTTGTTGCACGCGGATCCGGTGGACGCCTCGATGCCCATGCTGTCGAGCAGCATGATCATCGCGTCGCCGTTCGCCCCCGGGAACATCAGGTGCGCGTGTCCGGGCAGCGTGGGAACTCCGTGTTCCAGCACTGTCGCACGCGCATCCGGAATGGTGCGCAAGACCTCTGCGACGAGACGGTCGCGCAGCGTCACTAAGCGCGCACGTTCCGTCTCCATGTCGGCAACGGCTTCTTTCAGCGCCGCGGCAGTCGCTACTGCGGTGGCGACATCCACGGTCCCCGGCCGGATTCCGCGCTGCTGTCCCCCGCCGGTGAGCACGGCGGCCGGCGCTGGGGAACGCTTCGCCAGCAGGATTCCCGCGCCGCGCGGTCCGCCGAATTTATGGGCGGAGGCCGCCAGTGTCGTCGCGCCGAGCGCATGGAAATCTACCGGCAGGTGCCCCACCACCTGCACCGCGTCAACGTGGACGGGTGTGCCGGCGGCGTCCGCGCGCCGGACAACTTCGTCGACGGGCTGGACCGCACCGGTCTCGTTGTTGGCCCACATGCAGGTCGCCACTGCTGCCGGCTGGTCGAGGATGTCCGTCACGCGGACGACGCCGTCTCCTCCCACGGGCAGCATGTCCACCTGTGCCCCGTGCTGTTCCAAATCCGCGACGGTCTCGCGAACCGCCGGGTGCTCGATCGGCGTGGCGACGATGCGCGCGCCCGGCTCGCCGGCGAAACCGCGCAGCGAGAGGTTGTCGGCCTCGGTCCCGGAGGCGGTGAAGATCACCTCGACAGGATCGGCACCGAGAAGCTCCGCGACCGTCTCACGCGCCTGAGCCACAGCGGCGTTGGCGGCGCGCCCGGATGCGTACTGGCCTCCCGGGTTGAGCAGATGGGCGTGCTCGGCCCACGCGTCGACGGCCACTTGCCGCATAGGCGTGGTGGCCGCGTGGTCGAAATAGCGGGTCCCGCTCACCGTCACCGGTTCTTGAGCGCCTTGATCAGCTCCGGCACGAATTCCTCGATATCGGCCACCACACCGATGTCGGCGATAGAGAAGATCGGCTCGTCGCGGTCCTGGTTAACGGCGACGATGGTGCCAGACGTCTGCATACCGGAGATGTGCTGGATCGCACCCGAGATTCCCAGAGCGATGTACAGATCCGGCGAGACGGTCGCGCCTGTCTGGCCGACCTGGGTCTCAGGATCCGCGTAGCCCAAGTCGACGATGTCGCGGGTGGAACCGGTGGCGGCGCCGAGGACATCGGCGAGCTGCTCCACATATTCCTTGTAGCCGTCCGCCGAACCGACGCCGCGGCCGCCGGAGACGACGGTGGACGCCTGGGTCAGCTCCGGCCGGTCGGCGCGCACCTTCGGGGTGAACGAGGTGACGTGCACGTCGCGGTCGGTCGCCGCCGGCAGCGGCATCGGAGCGATCTCCCCGGCCGCCTCCTGCGGCTCGGCTTTCACAGACCCGGGGCGCAGAGTGTAGATCGGGCACTCGCCGCCGGCGATCGCGGTCGTGGTGTAGCTGCCGCCGAAAATCTCGTGGTGGGCGGCACGGTTGTCCTCGATGCCCACGACATTCGCCAGCACACCAGAGCCGAGGCGCGCGGCGAGGCGGCCGGCGATCTCGTTGCCGGTCACGGTCGCGGCGATCACGATCGGCGCCGGGTTCGCGGCACCGAGGGCCTGCAGGGCGTCGACCTCCGGGAGGATGAGACGCTCGCCGTAGTCCTCGGCGGACGCGTCGATCACCTGGGCGGCACCCAACGTCGCCAACGACGGTGCGAGCGCCTCAGCGTCGCCAGGCTTGCCGACGACCACCGCCGAGACCACTCCCAACCCGCGCGCCGCGGTGATCAGCTCTCCGGTAATCGGGCTCAGTTCAGAGCCGGTGTGTTCTGCCAGTACGTAGACGTGCATTGTGGTGCGGCTCCTTAGTTGTTCGGGTTGCTCAAATTGTTCGGATTGTTCTGGTTGTCCAGAAGATTGCGGGCGGCCAACTGCTCGACGACCTGCGCCGCGATGTCGTCGGCGGGGCCTTCAAGCAATTCGCCGGCGGTGCGCGGCGGCACTTCGGTGGCGCTGGTGACGGACGTCGCGGAATTGCCCAGGCCGACCTGGCCGGCGTCGACGCCGATATCGGCGATGGTCAAGCGCGTGATCTCGTGCTTCTTGGCTGCCTTCATGCCCTTGAAATTCGGGAAGCGCGGCTTATCGGACTGCTCGGTCACCGCGACGACAGCAGGCAGCGGCGCGGCGATCTCCCACGTGCCGCGCTCGTCCTCGCGGGTGGCCAGCACTTCGCCGCCCTCGATGCGCAGGTTGTGCGCCTGGGTCACAGCGGGCACCTGACGGTACTCGGCCAGCAGGCCGGCGACCGCACCGGTGCCGCCGTCGGAGGACTGGTTTCCGGCGACGACCAGCGCCAGGTCGTCGATGGTGTTCAGCACATTGTGGAGGGCCCACGCGGTGGAGATGGCGTCGGAGCCGGCGAGGGAGTCGTCGATAAGCGAAATAGCGTCGTCGGCACCCATCGCGAGGGCCTTGCGCAGCGCTTCCTCGCAGCCTTCCGGCCCCATCGTCACCGCAACGACGCGGTAGTCGCCGGCGTCGCGCAGACGCAGCGCGGCCTCGACGGCGTACTCGTTGATCTCGTCGATGACGTTGTCGGCGTTCGCGCGGTCAAGAGTGTTGTCCGCCTCGAGCGACTTGGTCGACCACGTGTCCGGCACGTTCTTCACCAGCACAGCAATGGTGGGCATGAATGTTTCACCTTCCATCTGTCAGATTCGCTCACACGAGCCTAGCGCACGCGCGCGCCGCAAATGAACGCTGTCGCATGGTCCCCGATCCGCGCGATCACGACAGCCATCGGCCGGTCGCCTTTGAGCTTCAGCTTGCCGCGCAGCTGGTCGGGGTCCACATCGACACCGCGCACGAGGATCTCCGCCGACCCCGCCCCGTGCGCCTGGAGTGCGGGCCGCAGCTTCTTCAACGGCACCGCCTCGATGAATGGAAATCCGGAGTACCCGTCCGGTACGGCATCGCCGGTGAGGAACGCGATGTGCGGGTCCAGCATCGCAAGGCTGTGCCGCGCGGCCCACTGCTGGACGAGCCCCGCGCGGATCACCGCGCCGTCGGGCTCAACGATGAAGCCTCGCGGCTTATCGACGTCCACCCCTTCCCCCTCATTCCTCACCCTCTCCGTGAAGCTGTCGCGGATGACCACTGCTTCCCGCGTGTGGCCTGCCTCCGCGAGATCCGGTGTGTACAGGCACGCCTCTTTGACTCCCCCGTTGACGCTGACCACGCTCACCAGGCCGTGCCAGTCCGAGTAGTCGATTCCCGGCGCGCATTTGACCGCCATCGCCGCGCCGGGAAAAGCGTCGAGCAGGTCCGGAAGCGGCGGGATGAGCTTCGCCGGGTCCGTGATGCGCCGCCCGTCCGCGCGGCGGGCCGGGTCCGCCACGATGACGCGTCCCGGGCGAGAGCCGGTTCCCGAGCACGCACGAATCCGCGGTCCGGGACTGCTCGCGGTTGTGGTCACCGGCACCAGTGCGTCGGCTTGAGCGACCCACGCCCGGCCTGCGCCCGCAGCCCCAGCCTCGGCCGCAGCCGAACGCAGATTCTCCCGCGCCATGAGGAGCCGGGAATAGTCCAAGTCCGTGCCCAGCCAATCGAGCCCCGCAGAGATCACCGCAGGTGCTTCCGTACCGATGGAGCACGTCACGTCGTGAACTAACGATGCCCCTGCCGCGGCGATGCGCTCCGCGCGCACCATCGACACTCGGAGCGGTGTGGCCTGCTGGGCGGAATCGCTGTCGGCGAGCCACTCGGAGGCTGAAACCGTGGCACACTGCGGAGCAGAATTTGGGGCAGAACCTGCAACGTCGCCGGCCGCGGGGACGGCGAGTTTCGGGGCCAGCACCTTCCGCGCCTGCAGCAGCTCCATCACGACGCGGGCGTTGCCGCCGAAGCGCTTGGACAGCGCAGTGCGGTCGGCGATGGCGGACTTCTTCGTCAGCGCCACCTCACCGGAAGCGGCCACGCGGGCAATGTCGGCGCGGTGGGCGGCGAGAAACCGCACCTCGTCGGGGCTAAAGCTCAAATTTCTTCCCCATCCGGTTCACAGGGTTGGACTCGAAGAGTTCGCGGTAACGGGGAATGTCGACGGGGTCGCCGACGACGGCCTCAATGGGCAGACCTTTGACATGCTCCATGATCTCAGCGACGGAGGAGAATTCGGAGATGTCGTAGAGCTGCGCCCACGTGGAGGGGGCGAAACGGACGAGGCCTTGGCGCCAGCCGTCGAGAAGCAGGCTCGGCGGGAACCAGTTCGCGTCGCTGGCCTCGCCGGTGGTGACATCGGGTTCTTGCCCGGCGGGCAACTCGGCGATGAATGTGAAGGTGTCGAACCAATTGCCCTTCTCGGACTTGCCCACCCAGCGGCCGGAAGGTTTGAGCAAAGTCGCGTCGACATCGAGCCCGGTTTCTTCGAGCAGCTCGGTGAACGACAGTTCGTGGCTTTCAAGCCGTTTGCGGACCCGGTGGAAGGGGCGGGCGTCGCGGAGGAGGGCGCCGGTGTCGTCGACAAGCAAAAGAGTGCCGGTTTCCTCGAAGAGTTCGCGCACGGCGGCGAACATGAGCGCGTGGGCCTGCCGCGGCTTCATGTCGAGCTGTTTGGCAAGGTCGGACACCGACCGCCCGGACCACAGCTCCTTCGCTTCGTCCTTGCTCGGCGGAAAATCACGGATGTCCACGCCGCCGCCCGGGAACACGGTCATCCCCGGGTAATTGCGCATCGTGAGCACGCGCTCCTGCATCCACACCTCGAGCCCGTGGGCGCCGTCGCGCACGAGGATCACGGTCGCCGCGAGTCGGCCGTAGTTGATCCCCAGCATGTCCTCTTCGTCGCGCGTGGACATATGCATCCTCCCGTCCGCTTATCGACGGTGCGTCCCGCCCCGACGCTCCCTCCGCGCGAAGTAGCGGCCCTCTTCCTTCGTCAGCTTGATCGGCTGGTGGTACGCCTTCGTCAGGTTCTCGCTGGTGAGCACGTCGTCGATGAGGCCTTGGGCGACGATCTCGCCTTCGTCGAGAAGCAGTGCGTGAGTGAAACCGAACGGGATTTCCTCCACGTGGTGCGTGATCATCACGATCGCGGGGGCATCCGGGTCGAGCGCGAGATCCCCCAGATAGGCGACGAGGTCCTCGCGGCCACCCAAGTCCAGGCCCGCGCCTGGCTCGTCCATGATGAGCAGCTCCGGGTTGACCATGATCGCGCGGGCGATGAGCACGCGCTTCTTCTCGCCGTCCGACAGGGTGCCCCAGCGACGGCCCAGCAGATGGAACGCACCGACCTGGTCGAGGGCATCGTGCACCTGCTCGTAGTCCTGCTCCTCGTACTCCTCACGCCAGCGTCCCACGACGGCGTAACCGCCGGAAAGAACAAGGTCCTCGACGCGCTCGTCCACCGGCACGCGTTCCGCGAGCGCCGAACTGGTCATGCCGATCACCGCGCGCAGATCGCGCATGTCGGTCTTGCCGATCTGCTCGCCCAGCAGGAATGCCGTGCCTTCCGACGGAAATTCCTGCGCCGCGGCCATCCTGATCAGGGAGGTCTTGCCGGCACCGTTCGGGCCGATGACGACCCAGCGCTCGTCGAGCTCCACCTGCCAGTCGATGGGGCCAACCAGCGATTTTCCGCCACGCCGGAATTCCACGCCGCGGAAGTCGATCAGCAAATCGGGATTTGTCGGTTCAATTTCGGGAGTTCGGTCAGTCACGCTTCCCATTGTGGCGCATTTTGCTTCCCGACGGCCGACTGACATGGCCAATGGCTCCCCCGTTCCTTCGCTACTCTGGGTGCCAGAAGGTGCGCCCGCGCGCCCCTGTGCCCCCATTTACGTCAATTGGACGAGGTGAATCGACGTGAGCCCTGTGATCGGCCGACTTGGAATCGACGATGTCCGCCCCCGCACCACAGACGGTGCCCTGCCCACGAAAGCCGTCGTCGGCGAGGTAGTGCCGATCTCCGCCCTGGTGTGGCGCGAAGGCCACGACGCGATCGCCGCGACCGTGGTGGTGACCTCCCCGGACGGCAGCGAATACACCGTCGCCATGACTCCGGAGACCGACCGCCCCGATTACTGCAACGCCGTGTTCACCCCCGACGCGCCCGGCCTGTGGCGCTTCCGCGTCGAGGCCTGGTCCGACCCGATGGCTACCTGGCGCAACGCCGTGACCAAGAAGACTGCCGCCGGCCAATCCGCCGCCGAGCTCGCCAACGATCTCACCCACGGCGCCGAACTGCTGCGCCGCGCGGCGGCCGAAGCCGGAGCCCACGCCGCCGGCACCAGCCAGCTCGTGGATGCCGCCGACGCCCTCGAGTCCGACGCTCCCCTCCGCGAGCGCATCGCCCCCGCCCTCGAACCCGAGGTCGCCGCCGTTCTCGCCGGCCGGCCGGTCCGCGACCTCGTCACCGAGGGCCCCGAGTGCCAGATCCTCGTCGAACGCAAAAAGGCCCTGTTCAGCTCCTGGTACGAGCTGTTCCCGCGCTCCACCGGCGGCTGGGACGCCGACGGCCATCCCGTCCACGGCACCTTCGCCACCACCGCCGAGGCGTTGCCACGCGTCGCCGCGATGGGTTTCGACACCGTCTACTTCCCACCCATCCACCCCATCGGCACCGTCAACCGCAAGGGCCCGAACAACACCCTCGTCGCCGAGGACGGCGATGTCGGCTCCCCGTGGGCCATCGGCTCCAAAGACGGCGGCCACGACGCCATCCACCCGGAGCTGGGCACCAAGAAAGACCTGGAGAAGCTGCTCGCCCGCGCCGAGGAACTCGGCCTCGAAGTCGCCCTCGACTTCGCTCTCCAGGCCGCCCCGGACCACCCGTGGGCCAAAGACCACCCGGAGTTCTTCACCGTGCTCGCCGACGGCACCATCGCGTACGCCGAGAACCCGCCGAAGAAGTACCAGGACATCTACCCCATCAACTTCGACAACAACGCCGACGGTATCTACCAGGAGATCTACCGCGCACTCATGGTCTGGGTCGAACTGGGCATCACGACCTTCCGCGTGGACAACCCACACACCAAGCCCGTCGATTTCTGGCACTGGATTATCAACAAGGTGCACGAGACACACCCCGACGTGATCTTCCTCGCCGAAGCGTTTACCCGCCCGCCGCGCCTGCTGGGACTGGCGAAGGCCGGGTTCACGCAGTCGTACACCTACTTCCCGTGGAAGACCACGAAGAAGGAGCTCACCGGCTTCGCCCAGGACTGCGTCCGCTTCGCCGATATCTCGCGCCCGTCGTTCTGGGCCAACACCCCGGACATCCTCCACGCGTTCCTCCAGACAGGCAACCGCGCCGCCTTCGCGATCCGCGCGACACTCGCCGCCACGCTGAGCCCGCTGTGGGGCATGTACTCCGGCTTCGAGCTCTACGAGCACGAGCCCGTCGCCCCCGGCAGCGAGGAGTACCTCAACTCCGAGAAATACGAGCTGCGCCCCCGCGACTTCCAGGCAGCTCTGGAGCGCGGCGACTCACTCGAGCCGTACATCACGCTGCTCAACACGGTCCGTCGCGAGCACCCGGCATTTCAGCAGCTGCGCAACCTGCACTTCCACGACGCGGACAACGACAACATCCTCGTCTTCTCCAAATTCGATGCCGGCACCGGCGACAGCGTCCTCGTCGTCGTCAATCTCGACCCGATCTACACGCAGGAAGCGACCGTTACGCTCAACATGGACGCCCTCGGTCTCGCGCCCGGCGCGACATTCCCCGTCCACGACGAGATCTCCGGCGCCGACTACGACTGGTCCATGCGCAATTACGTCCGTTTGAGCCCCGTGGAAAACGTCGCGCACATCTTCCGCCTTCCGCCTATCGACGGACCCACCCGCACCCGCCTCGCCTTCCGCCACATCACCGACGAGGATTACCGCCCGTAAGATGGCGCTTCGTACCACCGTTCACCCGACCTCACACTGATCCCAGACCGACCAACCGAATTCGAATTCAAAGGAACACCATGACCTCCGGCTTTGACGACACCCCTGCCCAGCTGGAACCGGCGCACTACATCCCGGAAGAGGACCGGCGCCGACTCCTCGAGTGCAAGCACCACGCGCCGCACGATTTCTACGGGTGGCACGCGACGTCGTCAGGCTCCGTGATCCGCACGCGCCTCCTCGGAGCGACGGACGTGGAGGTGCTGATCCACAACGAGGGCAAACCCATGACGCCGATCGGCGACGACATCTGGGTGCTGCCGCTCGACGACGATCTCGCCCCCGACTACCGCTTCCAGGTCACCTACCCCGACACGCCGCCGGTGATCATCGCCGATCCGTACCACTTCCTGCCCACCCTGAGCTCCTTCGATCTGCACCTCATTGGTGAGGGCCGCCACGAGCGCCTGTGGGAGGTCCTCGGCGCGAACCAGCACACCTACAACACCTCGATGGGCGAGGTGAAAGGCACCTCCTTCGCTGTGTGGGCGCCGAACGCCCAGGGTGTCGCCGTGATCGGAGACTTCTGCAACTGGAACCCCAACCAGTACCCGATGCGCACCCTCGGCTCCACCGGCATCTGGGAGATCTTCATCCCCGGCATCGAGCCGGGAACCGAATACAAGTTCACGGTGCAGGGGGCGGACGGACGGGCCGTCGATAAGGCGGACCCGTTGGCGAAGCAGACCAAGACTCCGCCGGAAACCGTGTCCGTGGTCGCCGATGCCGACGGGTACGCGTGGACCGACCACGAGTGGATGGCCGCCCGCCCCGGCACCGACGTGACGAACTCGCCGATGAGCGTCTACGAGGTCCACATCGGCTCGTGGCGCGTCGGCTACGGCTACCGCGAGCTCGCCCGCGAACTCGTCCCCTACTTGCAGGAGAACGGCTTCACCCACGTCGAGTTCCTGCCTGTCGCTGAGCACCCCTTCGGCGGATCCTGGGGCTACCAGGTGTCCGGCTACTACGCGCCCACCGCGCGCTGGGGTTCGCCCGACGACTTCCGCTACCTCGTCGACACGCTCCACAACGCCGGCATCGGCGTCATCGTCGACTGGGTGCCCGCGCACTTCCCCAAGGACGAATGGGCGCTCGCGCGTTTCGACGGAACCGCCCTCTACGAGCACCCCGACTGGCGCCGCGGCGAGCAGAAGGACTGGGGCACCTACGTCTTCGACTTCGGCCGCAACGAGGTGCGCAACTTCCTCGTCGCCAACGCCCTGTACTGGTTCGAGGAGTTCCACCTCGACGGCATCCGCGTCGACGCCGTGGCCTCCATGCTCTACCTCGACTACTCCCGCAACCCGGGCGAATGGCTGCCCAACCAGTTCGGCGGCCGCGAGAACCTCGACGCCGTCCAGTTCCTCCAGGAGGTCAACGCCACCGTCCAGCGCGAACACCCCGGCGTGCTCACCATCGCCGAGGAATCCACCGCGTGGCCGGGAGTGACCGCCCAGACCTCCGCAGACGGCCTCGGCTTCTCCCTGAAGTGGAACATGGGCTGGATGAACGACACCCTCGAGTATTTCTCGCTCGACCCCATCCACCGCTCCTACCACCACCACGAGATCACGTTCTCTCTTGTGTACGCCTTCTCCGAGCGCTACGTCCTGCCGTTCAGCCACGACGAAGTCGTCCACGGCAAGGGATCGCTGTGGGAGCGCATGCCCGGCGATAGCTGGAACAAGGCCGCCGGTGTCCGCAGCCTGTTCGCGTACATGTTCTCGCACCCAGGCAAGCAGCTCATCTTCATGGGGTGCGAGTTCGGCCAGACCACCGAGTGGGCTGAGGCCGGTTCCATCAACTGGGACGACCTCGAGGGCTGGGACAGCGAGTACCACCACGGCATCCGTACCCTCGTGCGCGATTTGAACCACCTGTACCGCGACACTCCGGCCCTGTACAGCCAGGACAACACGCCGATGGGCTTCCAGTGGATCAAGGGCGACGATTCCCAGCACAACATCCTCGCCTACATCCGCTGGGGTGCCGACGGAACACCGGTACTCGCCGTGATCAACCTCTCTGGCGCATCCCAGACCGACTACCGTTTGGGTCTGCCTCGCGCCGGCGAGTGGGAGCTCATCCTCAACACCGACGACGCGCGCTACCACGGCGCGGGCAACCCGCTTAACGATGCCGTCCTCACCCACCCCACCCCCTGGGACTCCTTCGAGCAGTCCGCGTCCTTCCATGTGCCGGCGATGAGCGCGCAGTTCTACCGCCTCCGCTAAGTGGCCGGGCCGGCCCTGGGCTCGCTTCGCCGCCCGCCTCCCGCCTCCCGCTAATCTCCGCCTGGCCGCTGCACCCCGCTTCTCGCCGCCACACACGCCCCGCGGCTGCGCGGGGGCGGGCACGCGTCACTCCCCTCACATCGACGCACTTCAGGTTCCCTCAAAAATGGCGATTATAGTGCACATTCACCTCTTTACGGCACCGCACGGCAGCCAGTAGCGTTCGGGGCATGACACTATTTAGATCACTCATCAAGACAATGTCGGAGGCGGCGATCGACGCTCTGGCGGACTTCGACCGCGACGAGGCGCTCGCCGCCGGGCTCGACCCGAATCGCGTCAATGCGTGGAAAAGACTCCACGAGACGTACTTCGGCCCCACGACTTCGCCGCAGAAGCAGCGCCTCGCCGCGGAAAAGGCCCGGCGTAAAGGATTCTCGCTGGACCAGCTGGCGATGATCGAGCGGCGCCTCAAGAAAATCAAATCCAGCCGCACCCAGGCGAAATTGCGCCTGGCGCTGCTGGAGGCGCATGGGAACTATAGGGCGCTGGAGCGCGTCGCTAAGCGTCTCGTGCCTGGCGAGGAGAAGCCGCCGCGCAAGCAGGTCAGGTTCTCCCGCTCGCGCGCCGGTTGCCGCACCATGACGGTCACCGCCGACGAGGACGACCTAGCGGACCTCGAGCACGCGCTGACACTTGGGGCCGACACCACAAAGCCCGTCGCACCCCAGATGCTCTCGAAATTCCTGCTGCTCATGCGGGGCTGCAACGCGGAGGGCAGTCCTCCCGACGCCGCGCCGGCGCCGGGCGTCCCCCACGCCGTCCCGCGCCCGCTGCTGCTCATCCCACTGCCCGACTGGGTCGACATTCACGAGGGCCGCGGCGACGACACCGTTCTCACACTGACGAACGGCACGACAATGACGGGCGCGGAGTTCCTGAACAAGCATTACGCGAAAGCAGAACACCACCTCGAGGCGGCCACGTTCCACGCGCAGGAGGGGGCGGTGAACCTGTACCGGGCGCGTCGATTAGCGAATGACAAGCAGCGGGTCCTCGCCCGCGCAACGAGCCCGGCGTGCCCAGTGCCCGACTGCCGGCACGGCGCCGACGCGTGCGAGATCCACCACATCACAGCCTGGAAGCACGGCGGGGAGACCAACATCGCGAACCTTGCGCTGCTGTGCCGTTACCACAACCGGGTCAACGACGACGACCCCGGACGCGCGCGCCGCGGCCGCATCGTCAGCGTGGCGGGAACCCCCGTGTGGCGCTCCCCGAAAGGCCACCTCGTGCGCACGAACACGCAGGGTGCCATGCACGCACTATTCGCTTAACGACGCTCCCAGCAGTGCTTGTGCCAATGCCTCCGGTCGTCCCCGCGCCCGCCAGTGTCCCGCGGCCACGCCACAATGTGCGAGACCCCCGGCGGAATATTCTGGTTGCACCGCGGGCACACGTAGTACTTCTTCGCTGACGCCGCCCCAATCTGCCGCACGAGGTAGATGTCGCCGTGCGGGCCCTCTTCCTCGCGCGTGCCGTAATACGCGCCGCCGTCGCGCGGCAGCGGGCGCAATTGCTGCGCATATCGACGATTCCTTCGCGGCACCTCGACCTCCCCGACCTTGAAAACCTAGAACAGCCGAAGCTCGTTGGATTCGATGCCGCGCAAGTCGTCGTAGTCTAGAGTGACGCACGTGATGCCGCGGTCCTCGGCGAGGGTGCGCGCCTGGGGCTTGATCTCCTGCGCCGCGAAGACCCCCTTGACTGGGCCGAGGAGTGCATCGCGGCTGAGCATCTCGACGTAGCGGGTGAGCTGCTCCACGCCGCCAATGTTGCCGCGGCGCTTCACCTCCACTGCCACGGCCTTGCCGTCGGCGTCCCGGGCCATGATGTCTACCGGACCGAGCGGAGTGGGGTATTCGCGGCGGACGAGGGTGTAGCCGTCACCGAGCACCGTGATGTGCTCCGCGAGCAGCTCCTGCAAGTGGGCCTCCACACCATCCTTGATCAGGCCCGGGTCGACGCCCAGGTCGAACGTGACATCCGAGTGGATCTCCTCGATGGTGACGCGCAGCTGCTCCCCCTTTGGGTTCTCCACGACCCATAGCTGGGCGCCTGTCTCGTCGCCGTCAACATCCACAATCGGTTCCTCGGCGATCGTGCACGGAGGTGTCATCCAGTTGAGTGGCTTATAGGCGCGGTCGTCGGCGTGGACAGATAGCGAACCGTCCGCTTTCACCATGATCAGCCGGTCCGCGAGCGGAAGGTGCGCATCCAGGCGGCCGACATAATCAACCGAGCAACGGGCGATAACAAGACGCATAGTCCCCTACCCTAGCGCTTGCTACGTGCTCGCCCGAACGGTGCCCTGCGCCCCGGCGGGGAGTCAAAGATGGCTTCGAAAGGACCGCTGCCGGAACCGCGATGCGTCGGCACGCACCTGCCTGCTGTCGGGTGCGGACTCCACCCACGAGATGAGCGCCATCGCGGCGTGGCGGTTCGTCGCGAACTCGTAGTCCTCGCGCCCCGTGGAAAACAAAACGACCACCTGGACCCCGGGCATGAAATGCCGTTCGGTCTCGGTGGCCTGCCTGTTACCGGTGATGGTCAGCATGGAACGGTTGAGCTCCATATCCGCGGAGAAAGACAACGAGCGCAGTTTATAGAACCTCACTGTCTCGCCCTTGTACGCGGCGATGCCGTGACGCCAACCATGTGTCCCGGTGGCCGGGAGCTTGCGCAGAAGCGCCGGAGTTCCGTTGTTGCGCACCGTGAAGAACCTCCACAGGGCACCTGCGAGCAGTACCACCAGCACTGCGCCGAAGAGGAACCCGAGAAGTTTCATAACGGACTAGTCTAATGACCATCGGCACAGGAAATTAACCGCCGAAAGTTGGACTACCCCCGTTAAGAACGGATAGGGATGACCAGCCGCAGCATCAGCAGGCGTCACCCCGGAGGCGGTGCCCGAAAGCGGTGCCCGGAGGCGGGCATCCTAAGACTGCCGCGGCAGGCGGCAGCAGGCAAAAAGAAACCGCCCGGACCAGCCAGTGGCCGGTACCGGGCGGAAAGGGAGAGCTTAGGCGTTGCCGCTGCGTCGCAAAGCTGCTTGCTCCGCATCGTGGCGGGCCTTCGACATCGGGTCCTCCTCGTCGAAAGCCTCGTTGGCATTGACCTCATCGGCGAAGATCGCGTAGTCCGCCAAGATGGTGACCTTGTCACCGGTCACCGAGACGAACCCACCCTGCACGGCCGCGACGATCTTGTCGCCGTCGACCGGGGTGATGGTCACTACGCCGTTCTCCTTGAGCTGGCCCAAGAAGGGTTCGTGGCCAGGCAGCACGCCGATCTCACCTTCGGAGGTCTGGGCGGTGACGACCTTCGCCTCGCCAGACCACAACATGCGCTCGACAGAAACGAGGTGCGCGGTGATTTCAGCCATGAGCTACTCCTACTTCTCTTGCAGCTTCTTGTACGCAGCCTCGACGTCGTCCAGACCGCCGAGGTTGTTGAAGGCCTGCTCCGGGTAGTGGTCGAACTCGCCGGAAGCGAGACGGTCGAACGCGTCGATCGTCTCCTCGAGCGGCACGTACGAACCTTCGTCACCGGTGAACTTCTTAGCGACGAAGAAGTTCTGGCCGAGGAAGCGCTGGATCTTGCGGGCACGCATAACGGTGATCTTGTCCTCTTCGGACAGCTCGTCCATACCGAGGATGGCGATGATGTCCTGCAGCTCCTTGTTCTTCTGCAGGATGTTGATCACCTTCTGCGCGACAGCGTAATGACGCTCGCCGACGATGCCCGGCTCCAGGATGCGGGAAGTCGAGGTCAGCGGATCCACAGCCGGGTAAATACCCTTCGAGGCAATGGAACGGGAGAGCTCTGTCGTCGCATCCAGGTGGGCGAAGGTGGTCGCCGGTGCCGGGTCGGTGTAGTCGTCCGCCGGCACGTAAACGGCCTGCAGAGACGTAATCGAACGGCCCTTGGTCGAGGTAATGCGCTCCTGGAGAACACCCATCTCGTCAGCCAGGGTCGGCTGGTAACCCACTGCAGACGGCATACGGCCGAGCAGCGTGGACACCTCGGAACCTGCCTGGGTGAAACGGAAGATGTTGTCGATGAACAGCAGCACGTCCTGGTTCTGGACATCGCGGAAGTACTCCGCCATGGTCAGGCCGGACAGGGCCACACGCATACGGACCCCCGGCGGCTCATCCATCTGGCCGAAGACAAGGGCGGTATCCGGAAGGACGCCCATGTCCTCCATCTCGAGGAAGAGGTCTGTACCCTCACGGGTGCGCTCGCCGACGCCGGCGAAGACCGACGTACCGGAGAACTCGCGTGCAATACGGGTGATCATCTCCTGGATGAGAACGGTCTTGCCCACACCAGCGCCGCCGAAGAGGCCGATCTTGCCGCCCTTGACGTACGGGGTGAGGAGGTCGATGACCTTAATACCGGTCTCGAGAATCTCCGTCTTGCCCTCGAGGTCCTTGAAGGCCGGGGGCTCACGGTGGATGCCCCAGCGCTCGCCCTCCTGGCCGACCGACGGGTCGTCCAGGCAGTCGCCCAGCGCGTTGAAGACGTGGCCCTTGACCTGGTCGCCGACCGGCACCGAAATCGGGTTGCCGGTGTCGACGACCTTGGCACCGCGGACGAGGCCGTCGGTCGGGGCCATGGCGATGGTACGGACGAGACCGTCGCTCAGGAACTGAGCGACCTCGAGCGTAATGGTCTTAGCCACTGCCTCGAGCTCGATGTTGGTGTGCAGAGCGTTGTAGAGCTCCGGCAGTTCGCCGCGCGGGAACTCCACGTCGACGACGGCGCCGATGACGCGCACGACGCGGCCGTTCTCGGAGCCCTGCGGGTTCTGGGTGCTCTCAGCGCTACGAGCCTGGGTGGCATTATCAGAGGCGTTCTCGACGGCACCGGAGGCTGCGACGTTGTCCTCGGCCCCGGTCGGCTCGTCGTTACGCCCATCAAAAGATTGAGCTGTAGTCATTTCTAGTCACTTTCTCCGCTACCGGACAACGCGCCAGCGCCGCCGATAATCTCGGTGATTTCCTGGGTAATCTTCGCCTGACGGAGCTGGTTCGCTTCACGCGAAAGCTCGCCGGCCAGTTCGGTTGCGTTGTCCGTCGCGTTCTTCATCGCGGTGCGTCGAGAAGCGGACTCCGCCGCCGACGCTTCCAGGAAGATCGAGTAGAGCGACCTGGAAACGTACGCGGGAAGCAGCTGCTCCATGAGCGTGTCGGCATCCGGCTCGAAGTCCATGTCCGGCAGAGCATTGCCGGACGTGTTCAGCAGATCCTTCTGCTCGAACTCCACGTCGTGGAACACCGGCTCGATCGGAAGCAGCTGGTGGACAGTGGCTTCCTGCGACAGCATGGACACGAACCTCGTGTACACGACGTGCACCTGATCGAAGCCGCGGACAGCCTGCCCCTCGGTGCCGCGGAGGCCGTTACGCCACTTCGCTTCACCTTCGGAGCTGGCCTCGAAACCTTGGATAATGTGCTGACGGACGTCATGGGTGGACTCCCACGACGGATCCTGGGACCAGCCGGTCCACTCCCCCGCGATCTCCTGATCGCGGAAGTCGTAGTAGCTGACACCCTTGCCGCCGGTGACGTAGCGCACCACGTCGTAGCCGTTGTCCCGGAGCATGCGATCCAGCTCGCCAGCCTTCTTGAGCACGTTGTGGTTGTATCCACCGGCCATGCCGCGGTCGGACGTGACCACGAGCACCGCCGCCACCTTGCCGTTTTCGCGTTCACGAAGCATCGGGTGGTCCAGACTCGTGGCCGAGACAAGCCGCTCCATCATGTCCTGCATCTCGTTGGCGTACGGCTGTGCCGCCGCAACACGCTGCTGGGCTTTGGTGATGCGGGAAGTCGCGATCAGCTCCTGGGCCTTGGTGATCTTCTTCGTGGAATTGACTGACCGAATGCGGTCGCGCAGTTCGCGAAGTGTAGCCATGGTGTGTGCTCCTCCTTTCTCTTAAGTCGTAGTGAGTCGTATTCGCTCGTCTAGCTCGTCGTGTGAACTAGCCGCGCTTCTGCGACTTACGAGAAACGTTGAGCTGGTTCTTCGACACATCCGCCTCGTCGAGGGGCTTCGCCTCCGGCTCGCGGACGACGTGCTCCTCGTTGGTCGGCTGGAAGTCGCGTGCGAAGCGCTCGTTGACGGACTTCAGAGTCTCCTTGGACTCGTCGGACAGGGCGACACCACCGTCGACCTGCTCGTAGACCTCGGGGGCCTCGGCACGGATCGTCTCGTGCAGCTCTGCCTCGTAACGGCGGACATCTTCGACGGGAACGGAGTCGAAGGCGCCCTCGTTGGCGAGGAAGATGGAGATGATCTGGAACTCGACCGGCTGCGGCGAGTTCTCGGACTGCTTCAGCAGCTCGACGAGGCGCTGGCCGCGCTCGAGCTGACGCTTCGAAGCGTCGTCGAGGTCGGAGGCGAACGCAGCGAAGGACTCGAGGTCGCGGTACGCGGCCAAGTCCAGACGCAGGTTACCGGCGACCTTCTTCATGCCCTTGGTCTGTGCGGCACCACCGACACGGGAGACAGAGATACCCACGTCGATAGCCGGGCGCACGCCCTGGTTGAACAGGTCGGACTGCAGGAAGCACTGGCCGTCCGTAATCGAGATGACGTTCGTCGGAATGAAGGCGCCCACGTCGTTCGCCTTCGTCTCGATGATCGGGAGCGCCGTCAGCGAGCCGGCGCCGAGCTCGTCGTTGAGCTTGGCCGCACGCTCCAGCAGGCGGGAGTGCAGGTAGAAGACGTCGCCCGGGTATGCCTCGCGGCCCGGCGGGCGGCGCAGCAGCAGCGAAATCGCGCGGTAGGCCTCAGCCTGCTTGGTCAGGTCGTCATAGATGACCAAGACGTGGTTGCCCTGGTACATCCAGTGCTGACCCAGCGCGGCACCGGCGAACGGCGCCAGCCACTTGAAGCCCGCAGAATCGGAAGCCGGAGCAGCCACAATGGTGGTGTACTCCAGTGCACCGTTCTCCTCGAGGGTGCGGCGCACACCTGCGATGGTCGAGCCCTTCTGGCCGATGGCAACGTAGATGCAGCGGACCTGCTTCGTCTTGTCGCCGGTTTCCCAGTAGGCCTTCTGGTTGAGAATGGTGTCGATGCAGACCGCGGTCTTACCAGTCTTGCGGTCGCCAATGATCAGCTGACGCTGACCACGGCCGATCGGGGTCATGGCGTCAATCGCCTTGATACCCGTCTGCATCGGCTCCTCGACCGGCTGGCGGTCGAGAACGCTTGCGGCCTGAAGCTCGAGCACGCGCTCTTCTTCGGCCTCGATCGGGCCAAGGCCGTCAATCGGCTGGCCCAGGGGGTTGATCACGCGGCCGAGGAAGTTATCCCCGACCGGGATGGACAGAACCTCGCCGGTCCGTACAACTTTGTCGCCCTCGGTGAGGGTCTCGAAATTACCCAGGACCACAACGCCGATCGTGTCGGTGTCAAGGTTCTGTGCGACGCCAATGACGCCGTTAGGGAACTCAAGCAGCTCGTTGGTCATGCAGCCCGGCAGCCCGGAAACCTGGGCAATACCATCTGCAGCCGACGTCACCACGCCGACCTCCTCACGGGAGGCCTCCGCGGAGTAGCTCGAGGTGTAGTTCGCTATCGCGCTACGGATCTCATCGGAGGAGATCGTCAGCTCCGCCATGTTCTTCCTGCTCTCGGTTGATTGTTCCAGCATTTTCGTCGTTAATAAGCCGTGTTGGCCGCCATGTCGGCACGCAAGCGCGACAGTTTGCCGCGCGTGGAGCCGTCGATAAGCTCGTCGCCAACGCGGATGGTCACACCGCCGAGGAGGCTGGGGTCAACCTCGGAGTGGATGGCCATCTCGCGGCCGTAAATCTTGCCTAGCTTCTCTGCCAGCGTCTCACGCTGTGCGTCGGTCAGCTCCGTCGCGGACGTGACCTCGGCAACCGTCTTGCCGGTCAACTCTGCGGACTCGCGGGAGACCGCGGCAATGTCGTCGACCGGATTGTGCTCGGGGCGGCCGATCACCTGAAGCGCGAGCGCCTCGGTGTACATGCTCACCTTGCCGTACAGCACGCTCGCCAGGAGCTGGCGCTTCTGGTCAGCGGTTGCGCGGCGGTCGGACAGCAGCTGGGTCAGCTCCCCTTCACGCTCGAGAAGGCGGGACAGGGCGAAGAGCTCGTTCTCGACGTGCTCCAGCTTGCCCTCGCTCTCGGCGCCGCGCAGCAGGGCACGGCGTCCCAGGTGCACGAGCCCCTCACGGAATTCGCGCGGGGTCGACCAGTCCTGCTCGGCGGCCTGCTTCAGCACGGACATGGTGGTGTCCGCCACCTTGCCGCTGAAGACGTCGCCGATCAAGCCGGAACGCTGCTCCGGCTTCAGGGATGTGTCCGCCACTGCAACGCGCAGGGAGCGGTGTGCTTCGAGCTGGTCCACAACGAGGAACAGCTCGGTGCCCACCTGGGCTGCGATGGAGACGGTGTCGCCAGCGTTGCGCAGAAATGCGTCCAGTTTCTCGGAGACCCGAGTCTGTGCTTCGCGGCTAGCTGCTCTCATGGACTACCTCACTTCCGCGTCGCCGAGCGGGCGGAGACGGTGTCCAGCTGGCTCAGGAAGGAGTCGATGGTGTTCGAGCGGCGGGTGTTGTCCGACAGCTCTGCACCGAGGAGCTCCTCAGCCAGCGTGATGGAGTTCTGGCCCAGGTCGTTGCGCAGTTCAGCGATGACCTGCTCGCGGGAGGCTTGGAGCTGCTTTTCGCCGTTTTCGACAATGCGGCGGGACTCTGCCTCTGCGTTGGCGCGGGCTTCTGCCTCGATCTCCTTGCCCTTCTGGCGGGCTGCTTCGCGGATCTCTGCGGCTTCGGCGCGTGCCTCAGCGAGCTGTGCGTTGTTCTTCTCCAGAGCAGCCTTGGCCTGTGCCTGAGCGGACTCCGCGCGCTCAATGCCGCCCTTGATCTTGTCTTCGCGCTCTGCGAGGACTTCCTGGAACTTCGGAAGCACGAACTTCCAGAAGAGCAGGAAGATGATGAGGAAGACAACGAGGGACCAGACGAGGTCGTATGTCTTGGGCAGGAGGATGGAGTTGCCGCCGTCGCCGGGCAACTTCTCGGCCTCCTCGGCCGCAAGTAGGTAGATGACGTTCGTCATTGGTTGCTCCTGTACTAAAAGGTTTACGAGTTAATGTGCGTGTTCTTTTAGAACAGGAAGCCGGCGACGAGGCCGATCAGGGCGAGCGCCTCGACGAAGGCGATACCCAGGAACATCGTGGTGCGCAGCTGGCCAGCCATCTCGGGCTGACGTGCCATGCCCTCAACGGTCTTGCCGACGAGGATGCCGATGCCGAGGCCCGGGCCGATCGTGGCGATGCCGTAGCCGATGGCGCCGAGACCGGTGTACTCGGTAGCTTCTGCTGCCTGCGCGAGGATGATGTCGTTCATGGAAAGTCGTTCCCTTTCTTGGTGCCCTTCCCTGTTGCGGTCCGGGCGGTGACGAGGTGAGTGGGGTTATTCAGTTGGCCGTAAGTCAGTTCGCGCCTGACTAGTGTGAATCTGCGTGCAGCGACAGTTCGATGTACACCGCGACCAGAAGGGCGAAGATGTACGCCTGCAGGAAGATGACAATCAACTCGTACAGGGTGAACAGGACCGCTGCGACCAGTGTGAGGCCGCTCATTGCCGTCCAGCCGTTGAGCTGCCAGAAGAAGAAGTTCGTGGCGGAGTACAGCAGGACGAGAATGATGTGGCCGGCCAGGAAGTTCGCCATGAGACGAAGAGCCAGGGTGACCGGACGCAGAATGAATGTCGAGAAGAACTCGATCGGCACCACCAGGAGGTGGAGCAAGGGAGGCAAGTTGGGGATCACGAGCGAGTGCTTCACGTATTTGCCGAATCCGTAGCGCGATGCGCCTGCGTAGATCATGGTGAAGTAGCCCACCACCGCGAGCACGATCGGCAGACCGATTCGTGAGCTCGGGGAGATGTTCAACCCCGGAATGATCGTGGCAACGTTCATGAAGAGGACCGTGAAGAAGATGGTCGCGATTACCGCAAGGAATCGGCGGCCTTCTTTCTTGCCCAAGATGTCCTCGGCGATCTGCACGCGGACGAAGTCCACTGCGAGCTCACCGAAGTTTTGCAGGCCTTTGGGAACCAACTGTGGTTTCCTGAAGGCCAGCAGGAACAGGATGATCAGGATGGCCGCCATGAACAGGCGGACGATCATGATGCGATCCAGCGCGAACCAACCGCCGAGGAAGTCTTCCCCGATCATTTGGCCGTAGTATTGCCCCGGGAAAAATTCTGGGTCCAATTCGGGCGCGTGGAAGCTGCCCCTCATGGCCAAAGTTGTAACGCTCAGCGTTCTCTCCCGTTCTCGGGCCGCACTCCGGTGCGGGGTGCGGTGCGATGGACGTCTTCATTTCTGCCTTCCGCGGCGGACTCCGTCGCACATCAGCTACCGCGGTGCAGGGGACTTTCAGAGGTGGTTACCCCATTAAGGCGTAGCTTCCCTCTCTTAACCCGCGATAAGCCTATCAGCAGACTGCCCTAATCGGGCACGTTGGGGGGAGGTTGTCGCGGTGATTCGGGGCCGGGTGTTTCATTGTCGGCGTATGAGCAGGTATGGGCACCAATCAGCTCGCTGTAACGTGAGTCACAGGGGGCACCCGCTTATCGACGCCCACCTCTACCCCACGTACATCGCCTGCGTCGTCATGATTCCCCACACCTCGGATGCGAGGACGACGACGAGTGCCGCGATGATCGTCACCACAAAGGCCGCGGTGTCGTAGAAATCCATTGTGCGCAGCCACACGAGTAGACCGCCCAAGACGAGAAGCTTGACTAACCAACTCCCGAGCACCACCGCCATGGTCGTGGCGGGTGTGGTTTTGGATGTCGCCAGGACAGAGACGACGGTCAGCAGGACGAAGCCGCCGCCGATGCCCGCGCCGAGGAGCACGCCCCAAATGCCGGGAAGTTCTCGCGCGGCGCCCCACGCCGCGAGCGAGACGACGGTGAGCACGACGAGGGCCCAGCCACCGAGTTTCAGTGCGCGCTTGAGCGGCGCTGCGGGGTCCTCGTAGTCGGGGACGGCGGGGGCACCGGAGTCGACGGGGCCAGCGGAGTCAGCAGAGTTCGCAGAGTTCGCAGGGTTCACAAGCGATCATGCTACCGCGAAGGTCCGATCTTGCCTTTCATTGCGGGCACGGCCGTGGCCGCGGCGGCGAGGACGACTGCGGACAGCAAGAGAGCGGCGGCGTAGCGAGAAGGAATGACGGAGAAGCTCACGGCGCCGAAGGCGATAGCGGAGACCCACATGTAGAGCACGAGCACGGTGCGCCGGTGCGTGTGCCCGAGGGCGAGCAGGCGGTGGTGGATGTGCTGCCGGTCGGCGGCGAACGGACTCTTACCCTGAGAAACGCGTCGGATGACGGCCATGACGAGGTCGACGACGGGCAGAGCCACAGCGGCGACAACGACGATGAAGGGGCTGATCAGGGCCACGAAGTCAGCGGTGCCGTACAGCGACATGTTGATCTTGCCGGAGGCGGAGATCGAGGCGGCGGCGAGCAAGAGCCCGATCAGCATGGCGCCGGAGTCCCCCATGAAGATGCGCGCGGGTTCATAGTTGTGCGGCAGGAAACCGGCGCACATGCCCACCAGTGCGGCGCAGATGATGGCGGGCGGGTACGCGGAGACGGCGCCGCCTTGGTCGTGGAGCACTGTCAGGGAGAACACCAAAATTGCCCCGCCGGCGATCATGCCGAGTCCGGCGGCCAGCCCATCGATACCGTCGACGAAGTTGAAGGCGTTGATGAGCATCACAATGATCAGCGAGGAGACGACCACGCCTTGCGCTTGGTCCAGAATAAGCGTGGTTCCGCCGTCGAACGGCAAGTAGAAGACGTTGAAGGATAGCCCCATCAGGGACATTGTGACGGCGGCGACGACCTGGCCGAAAAATTTGGAGAGCGCGCCGAGTTCGTAGAGGTCGTCGATGATGCCCACAACCACGATGAGGAAGGCGCCGACGACCACCGCTGTCATCTCGGGGGTGACAGGGGCGAAACCACGTGTCAGCGCTGGCAGCTGCATGGCCAGGTACACCGCGGACAGGAAGCCGGTGAACATGGCCACTCCCCCGAGGCTCGGGGTGGGCTGGGTGTGCACGTCGCGCTCGCGGATCTCGGCAATGCGGCCGGTACGCACGAGGAGGGACCGGATGGGTCCCGTCGAGAGGTAACTGAGCACCGCCGCGACGAGAATGACCATCCCCAGCTCCCTCAAGGGGACACCTGATCCGGTCATGGCACTACCTGTCTTTCCACCTCAGCTCCTCGGGGTCAAGCCCCAAAACTTCACCGATCTGTGCGGGGCTGACGGCTCCTTCGCGGAGAATCACCGGCGCGGGCCCGGAGATGTCGAGGATGGTGGACGGCTGCCCCACCTGCGAGGTGCCGCCGTCGAGGTAGGTCTGCACGGCCTCGCCGAACTGGTCGCGGGCGCCAACGGCGGACACCGGCGGCGCCTGGCCGGAGATGTTCGCGCTCGAGACAGCCATGGGGCCGACCTCGCGCAGCAGCTCGATCGCCACGGACTGCAGCGGCATGCGCAGAAGGACGGTGCCGCGGGTGTCGCCGAGGTTCCACGGTAGGGACGGCGCTTCGGGGACAACGAGCGAAAGTCCGCCTGGCCAGAAGGCTTCAACGAGAGTTTTCGCGGTATCGGTGAATTCGCGCACCAACCCCTGAATGGTCGTCCACGACCCCACGAGCACAGGCACAGGCATGTCCGGCCCACGCCGCTTCGTGGCAAGAAGCTTTGCGACGGCATCCGGGTTGAACGCGTCCACCCCAATCCCGTAGACCGTGTCGGTCGGCAAAACCACGCACTGCCCCGCCCGGACAGCCTTCGCGGCGGCATCGATGCCCTCCTTGCGCCCCTGGGGGTCAAGGCAGTCGTAGATTCTGCTCGGCATCTAGGTGGTGCTCCTTCGGATGTGGTCCCTGGATGGAAACGTCAATGTGTCCGTAGCTTACTCGCCGTGACAAACCGTTCACGTCCCGTGAGGTCGGCCATGTTGCGGATGTCTGCAAATGAGCCGTCCGCTTCGACGAGCCCGCGGGTCAGCGCTGCGGTCGTGTCGTCGTGTTCGATGCCGAGTTTCCCGCCGGGCGCGAGCAACCGCGACGCGACAGGAAGGAGACCCTTGATCGCATCCATGCCGTCGGCGCCGGAGAAGACGGCGTCAAGGGGATCGCGGTAGATCTCCGGTTGCAGCTCCCCCGACTCCTCAGGTGTGAACGGCACGTAAGGAGGATTGGCGACGACGAGGTCGACGGTCCCGGAAAGCTCGGTGAGCAGATCCGGATCGGTCATATCGCCTTCGATCATGCGGATGTTGGGAAACGGTGCCGCATTCTCGCGGGCGACGGCGAGCGCCGCCGGGGACTTCTCCACCCCGATGACGGTCTCCGGCTTCGCCCTGTCAGCGATGTAGATAGCCAAAGCACCGGAACCGGTGCCGAAGTCGACCACGGTCCCCCGGGGGGCCTGCTCGACGGCCCACTCGGCGAGCACCTCCGTCTCGGGCCGAGGAATGAATACTCCCGGACCGACCTTCAGGTCGTGGACACCGAACGGCGCGCTACCCAGGATGTGCTGCAGGGGCTCCCGCGCAGCACGGCGGGCGATCAGAGCTGTGTACTCGGAATCGAAGCCGTCATACGGTTCAGCCAAAACCAGCTGCGTCGGGGGCACTCCTAAAAGGTGGGCAGCGATGAGGCGGGCGTCGACGGACGGGGATGCCACGCGGGCGTCGATAAGCGATTGCGTGGCGTTATTGATCGCTGAGCGGAGACTACTCTGCTTCAAGACGCTCCTGGCGCTCATGGGTCTGGAGCGCGGTGATCAGGTCGTCCATGTTGCCGTCGAGCACGGAGTCAAGGTTGTTGGCTTTAAAACCGATGCGGTGGTCGGAAATACGGTTCTCCGGCCAGTTGTAGGTGCGGATGCGCTCCGAACGGTCCATCGTGCGGACCTGGGACGCGCGTCCTTCCGCCGCCTCGGCCTCAGCTTTCTCGCGCTCAGCCTGTTCGAGGCGGGCCTGGAGAACCTGCATCGCACGCGCGCGGTTCTGGATCTGGGAACGCTCTTTCTGGCACGTGACCACAATGCCCGTGGGCAGGTGGGTGATGCGCACGGCCGAGTCCGTCGTGTTGACGCCCTGGCCGCCCTTGCCGGAGGAACGGTAGACATCGACGCGAATATCCTTCTCGTCGATCTCCACCGCGCTGACTTCCTCCGTCTCCGGGAAGACGTACACGCCAGCTGCCGACGTCTGGATGCGGCCCTGCGATTCCGTCACTGGGATGCGCTGCACGCGGTGGACGCCGCCCTCGAACTTCAACTTCGACCACGCGCCGTCGCGAGACGGGTTCTTCATGGTCACGGACACCGTCATGTCCTTGACACCGCCCAGGTCCGATTCCGCGACGTCGAGGACATCCCAGCTCAAGCCCGCCTTCTCAGCGTACTTCTGGTACATGCGGGCGAGGTCGCCGGCGAACAGAGCGGCCTCTTCGCCGCCCGCGCCGGCCTTGATCTCCATGATCACGTCGTCGGCGTCGTGCTCATCACGCGGGGCGAGCAGGTCCGCGAGCTCCTCCTCGAGGCGCACGATCTCACCTTCAAGGCGCGTGGCCTCCTCGGCGAATTCCTTGTCCTCCGAGGCCATCTCCGCGGCGGCCTCGTGGTCCTCGCGGGCCTGGTTGAGCTCGTTGTTGACGTTGATGATCGGCTGCAGCTGCGCGTAGCGCTTCGACAGCTTCCGGAAGAGATCCTGGTCGCCCACCACTTCCGGGTCGCTCATCTGGGCTTGGATGCCCTGGTACTCGGAGACGTAGTCGTCGACAAGCGAGACTTGCGATTTCTCTGCCATTACTGGTAGTCCTCCGTCTCCTGGTCCGCCGCCATCGGCGCGGATTGCGCCACGCCGACGAGGAACTCGCCGTTGTTCTTCGTCTTCTTCAGCTGCTTGATCAGCATGTCGATGGACTGCTGCGGGTCGAGCGCGGAGAGGATACGGCGCAGCTTGTGCATGATGCGCGTCTCCTCCGGGCTCATGAGCAGCTCGTCCTTACGGGTGCCAGACGGGTTGACGTCCACGGCCGGGAAGACGCGGCGTTCCGCGATCTTGCGGTCCAGCTTCAGCTCGGCGTTGCCGGTGCCCTTGAACTCCTCGAAGATGACGGTGTCGCCGGCCGAACCGGTCTCCACCATGGCGGTCGCGATGATGGTCAGCGAGCCGCCCTCCTCGATGTTGCGGGCCGCGCCCAGGAAACGCTTTGGCGGGTACAGCGCGTTCGAGTCCACGCCGCCGGAAAGGATGCGGCCGGACGCCGGCGACGAGTTGTTGTACGCGCGACCCAGGCGGGTGATGGAGTCGAGCAGGACCACGACATCCTGGCCCATTTCGACGAGGCGCTTAGCGCGCTCGATCGCCAGCTCCGCGACAGCGGTGTGCTCGCTCGGCGGACGGTCGAAGGTGGAGGCGATGACCTCGCCCTTGACGGAGCGCTGCATGTCGGTGACTTCCTCGGGGCGCTCGTCGACAAGCACGACCATGAGGTAGCACTCCGGGTTGTTGTGCGCGATCGCGTTGGCGATGTTCTGCAGGATCGTCGTCTTACCGGCCTTCGGCGGGGACACGATCAGGGCGCGCTGGCCCTTACCGATCGGCATGACCAAGTCGATCACGCGCGTGGTGAGGATGTTCGGCTCCGTCTCCAGGCGCAGACGCTGGTTCGGGTACAGCGGGGTCAGCTTGTGGAACTCAGCGCGCTGCTTCGCCTCGTCCACCGTCATGCCATTGACCGTGTCCACACGCACCAGCTGGTTGTAGCGCTGGCGGTTGCGGCCGTTGCCGTGCGTGTGACCCTGGCCGTTCGCACGGACCTGGCCGATCACCGCATCGCCGGAGCGCAGGCCACAGCGGCGCACCAGGTTGTTGTTGATGAACACGTCTGCCTGGTTCGCCCGGTAGCCCGTCGTGCGCACGAACGCCGCGTTGTTGTCGACGATGTCGACAATGCCCGCGACCTCCTGCAGCTCCTCGGGATCCAGGTCCTGGCCGTTGTTGTGGTTGTTGTTGCCGCCACCGTTGTTGTTGCCGTGGTTATCACGGTTCCGGCGGTTCCGGCGGTTGCGGCGCCCGCGGCGGCCCCCGCCGCCGTTGCCGTTGCCGTCGTGGTTGTCACGGTTGTCTCGGTTGTCGCCGCCGCGGTTGCCGTTGTTATTGCCGTTGCTGCGGTTGTTGCCGCCCCGGTCGCCCCGGTCAGAACGGTCGACCCGGTCGCTGCGGTTGTCGTGATTGTCTTGGTCGCTGCGGTCCCCCCGGTCAGAACGGTCGCCGCGGTCGTCGCGGTCACCCTTCTCACCGCGATCGCGGTTGTCGGGGTTGGCGGCGCCGTCGTCAAGCTTGTGCTCGTACTGGTCGCCGTGCTTGGCGCGGTTGCGGCGCGCGCGGCGGGCGGCGGAGCGCGACTCGTAGCGCTGCTCCTCACCATCCTTCTTCGGCGCGTCCTTCTTGTCGTCGCCCTTGTTGTCGGAGCTGGGCGCGGAGGGTGTCTCGGTGTTGTCCGCGGCGGCCTGCCCGCTGGCGCGCTGACGTGCGCGCTGCGGGACGGTGCCGGTGGTGATGGCTTGAATGAGCTCGCCCTTGCGCAGGGCGGACGTGCCGCGCAGGCCCTTTTCAGCGGCAATCTTGCGCAGCTCCGGAAGTTTCAGCGATGCGAGGTCCTGGCTCCCTGCGTTACCCGTTTCGGTCACGGATGTCCTTTCGTCATGTTCGTGCGACGCTGTGTGTTCACGCGGTAGTCCCCACTCTCGGCCCGTCGGCTTGAAAAGCCCGCGAAATGAAGGGGCGGAGGTGGTGCACGCTAGATCGGACTCACGCCGCGTGGGAAAACTACTGGCACGGGCGGATTTCTGGAGGCGGAAAGCGCCGTAAGGTCACGATCTTGTCCGACAGTGTAGCGGACGCAGCGCGGCGGCGGTTCACCAACCCGCTCAAAAGGGGCCACGGTATTGTTGGCTGCATGCTTTCCACCATGCAGGAAGTGCCGTTTTCGGTCGGCCGGATCCTCGAGTACGGGTCCTCGGTGCACGGTTCCACGAAAGTGACCACGTGGCGCTCGGGCGAGGCGGAGGAGACGACGTTCGCGGCCGTCGGCGCGCGTGCGGCGGCGTTCGCGCACGCGTTGGAGGACCACCTAGGCATTGACGGCGACCAGCGGGTGGGCACGCTGATGTACAACTGCGCGGAGCACCTCGAGGTGATGTTCGCAACGGCGGCGAAGGGCTCGGTTTTCGTGCCGCTGAACCTCCAGTTGATCGAGGACCAGATCGCCTACATCGTGAACCACGCGGAAATAGAGGTCATCGTCGCGGACCCGCGTCTTGCACCGAAGCTGGACCGCATCTTGGAGTCCTGCCCGACAGTACGCGCGGTCTGTTTCACGGGCCTCGACGACATTGAGCAACTGCGCGGCACGGTGGGCGCGGACGTCGCGGTTTATTCGTACGAATCGCTTCTCGACGGCTCCTCCACCCTCTACCCTTGGCCCGAACTTCCCGAGAACACTGCCGCGGCGATCTGCTATTCCACCGCGACGAGCGGCCCTCCGAAGGGCATCGCATATTCCCACCGGTCGATCTGGTTGACGGCGATGAGTCTGCGCGCGACAGACTCGCTGGCGATCACGCACGGCGAGTCGTTCCTGTGCTGCATCCCGATCTACCACGTGCTCAGCTGGAATGTGCCGTTCAGCGCGTTTCTCACTGGGACTCCCCTGGTGCTGCCGGACTCGGATGTCTCCGCGCCGACGCTGGCGAAGCTGATCGCCGGCACCCACCCGCGTGTCGCGCATGGCGTGCCCACTTTGTGGATCCAGCTCATGGTGCACTACCTGCACAACCCGCCGGAGCGCATGTCTCTGACAGAGATTTACGTCGGCGGCTCCCCCGCCCCACCGGCCCTGATCAAGGTGTGGGAGGAGCGCTACGGTGTGGATATCATCCACGTCTGGGGCATGACGGAGACCTCCACCGTGGGCACCGTCGCGCGTCCGCCGTCGGGCGCGTCCGGTGAACGTCGCTGGGCCTATCGCATCTCGCAGGGTCGCTTTGCACCGTGGCTGGAGTACCGCGTGGTCAACGACGGCGGCATCGTGTCGCGCACCGACCGAAACGACGGCGAGATCCACGTCCGCGGCAACATGGTCACCGGCTCCTACTACTGGCCGGAAAACCCAGAAGCAGCCGAACGCGTATCGACGTTCCGCGGTGAGCCCGTCCCCTCCTCCGACGAGTCGTTCACCGGCACCGGCTGGTTGCGCACCGGAGATGTGGGCACCGTGACTTCCGACGGCTTCATGACGCTCTACGACCGCTCCCGCGACGTCATCCGTTCCGGCGGCGAGTGGATCTACTCCGCCCAGTTGGAGAACCTAATCATGGAGTCCGACGAAGTCGTCGAGTGCGCCGTCATCGGCTACCCCGATAAGAAATGGGGCGAGCGCCCCCTCGCCGTGACCGTCCTCCACGCCGATGTCACACCGACGGTCGAGCTAGCCAAGAAGCTCCGCAAGGACCTCGCGGGCGAGCTGCCCACCTGGATGGCACCGGAGTACTGGACCTTCGTCACCTCCATCGACAAGACCTCCGTGGGCAAATTCGACAAGGTCGACCTGCGCTCGCATCTGGCCAAGGATGAATTCGACATCATCACCCTCCCCGGGCCCGGCACCCACACCGCCGACAAGCGTGAGGGCGACGGGGGCGACAGCGCGTCCGGGGCCACTGTGCGCAACTAACCCCGCGACCCGCGCTGCCATGCCTGAGCAGTCGCGTATTTCTCCACGCAAAAACGCATATCACGAGATCGGCGTACCGTTGGGGGCATGGCACAACACGACATTTTCTCTTCCCCGTCCCGCTACATCCAAGGCAAGGGTGCGATTGCCGATCTGGGCGAGCACCTGAAGAAACTTGGCGAGAACCCGCTGCTGGTGTCGGACGACACGGTGTGGGGGATCGTCGAAAAGCAACTTGTCGAAGGTTTCGAGGCCGCAGGTTTGCCCGTCAACCGCGTGGGCTTCGAGAAGTTCGCGACCGCGAAGGCCGTCGACGACCTGGTGGAAAAAATCAAGGCCGAGGGCCATGACATTATCGTCGGCATTGGCGGCGGCTCCGCGATCGACGCGGCCAAGGCTGCCGGTTTCGAGTCCGACATCGTCTGGGCCAGCGTCCCGACCGCCGCGTCCTCCGACGCCCCGACGTCGACCCTCGCGGTGATTTACACCGAGGACGGCGCGTTCGACGAGTACCGCTTCTTCCCGAAGAACCCCGACGTCGTGCTCATCGACACCCAGCTCGTCGCCGGGGCGCCGGAGCAGTTCCTCGTCGCCGGCATCGGCGACGCCCTGGCCACCTGGGTCGAGGCCCGCGCCACCGCGAAGGGCAACGGCACCACGATGAACGGCGGCCACCCGACCCGCGCTGGTGCCGCATTGGCCAAGCTGAGCTGGGACATCCTGTGGGAGCACGGTCTCGCCGCGCTCGATGCTGTGCGTGCCGGCGTGGTCACCCCGGCTCTCGAAGCAGTTGTCGAGGCCAACACTCTCCTGTCCGGTCTCGGTTTCGAATCCGGCGGTCTCGCCGCTGCCCACGCCATCCACGACGGCCTCACCGCCGCCGAGCAGACCCACGGCCTGTCCCACGGCCAGAAGGTCAACGTGGGCACCTGCGCCCAGCTCATCATGGAGGGCGCCGACGCCCAGGAGATCGAGGACTTCATCGAGTTCACCACCAAGGTCGGCCTGCCGAACTCCCTGACCGAGGTCGGCCTGACGCCTGAGAACACCGAGGAGCTCGAGGCCGTGGCCAAGGCCGCCACCGCCGAGCACGAGACCATCCACAACATGCCGTTCCCGGTCACCCCGGAGATGGTCGTGGAATCCCTCATCGCCCTCGAGCACATTTCCCGCCGCGTCCGCGAGCAGCGTGGCCTGCCGGAGCCGGTCAAGTACGAGGCCAAGCACTAGGCAGCTTCCGCCTATCGACGCCCAAACCGCCCCGTCCCAGTCTCCCTGGGTGCGGGGCGGTTTCTGCTGTTCCCGGACAGTCTGCCTTCGGTGGCCTTCCTGTCCCCTATGCTGTCCTCACTATGCGATGCCATTTCCCGGCGAGCCGCGACCTGGCGTTATGCAGATCGCATAGTGCACATCGCATAGTGGACATCGCATAGTGCGGCCGCCTCCGCCCCGCTCCTACGCGTAGGGGCTAGTGCTCGGTCCGTTCGGATTGCTTGGACCGTACGGGTTCTCCGGCCCGTTCTGGGTATTTGGGCCGTACTGGCCCGGCTGGCCTTGAGGACCGGGTTGGCTCGGCTGGCCAGGCTGGCCGTGGGGACCGCTTGGGTCGTGCTGTCCGAACTGGGCGGTCGATCCACCGCGCGGACCCTGGGGGAAATCATCCCGCGCATCAACCCGGGACTGCGCAGCCTTCTTCCTCCGGCGCAGCATGAACATCAAGATGCCGAGGAACACCAACAGCAGCAGACCCACGCCAAGGGCAACCGGCCACAACCACCCCGGAGCCGAAGAATCACCGTCTTCGGCAGAATCCGCACCATCGCCGTCTTCCTTACCATCCTTCTTGGAGCCGTCGTCATTGGCACTGTCGAACTTGATCGGCTCATCCGACGGCTCCGGACCATCCTCATACGTCGGCTCCCAGTCCATGCCACCGTCAGCCGGCTCACCATCAAGCTTCACTGCGAACTCGTACGGTTGCTCTACACCAGTGACTTCGCCTTCGCCCTTGGACCCCATGCCGAACCAGACATAGTAGAAGCCCTGTTGTGCTTCCCGGTACCACGCATAATTACTGGCAGCAACGGGGCCCTCTTCGGCATCCTCATCGAAGAAAATCAGCTTCCCGTCACCGGCGTTATTGCGAAGAGCATCGTGGAAGCCTAATCCGATTGCATCGGCCTCCTCAATCACCGATTTCGGTGTCTTCGCTTTGATCACCGGGCGCTGACCCCACTCCACCGGAATCTTGTACATCCGATATTCGCCCGGAACGATCTTGTCGGAATACGACCCTTCAGTGATCTCCACCGCATCGTTGAAACTAGAACCACCGGTGACCGCCTGGGAATTCTCGATTTCGAGGTCCCCTTTGTACTCGCCAGCATCGTGAATCTTCCGGTCGTTCCATTCCTTCGCCTGCTCCTCATCCGGAAGCGGCTCGTAGTTCACGTTGACTTCAAGGTTCACATCGTCAGTGATTTCGTCGCCGTCCTGGTACACCTGCACCGGAATGAGCCAGGAACTCATGTCGCAATTGTTCTGCTTGCCGTTGTCTGTAAGCGACTCATGGCGATCGAGCACTATTTCGTACGGTCTGGAGAGTGTCCGATTGTTTGTGTGCGGGGTTTGGTTTACAAGTAGTCCGCGAATCGGTCGGGGTACGCCACGGCTAGTTGGTTGATGGCTTGTTTCCACCCGTTGGCTTTCGCTCCTTCAATATAGCCGTTGCATTCGATGTCGCGCTTCGCCTTCTTCGCTCGCTGGGCGGCGCGCTTGTCTTCGATGTTGCAGATCATCAACCATAGGGTCTTCAGCGCCGCGGTATCGTTCGGGAATTGGCCCCGGTTACGGGTAGCTTTACGCAGTTCAGCATTCAGCGATTCGATCGAATTGGTGGTGTAGAGCACCCGCCGGGCCGCCGGCGGGAACTGCAAAAACGGCACGAACCGGTCCCAGGCGTCGCGCCAGACTTTGACCGACTGCGGGTATTTACGGCCCAACTCTGAGGCCTCGAAAGCATCCAGGCTGGCACGGGCGGCGTCCTCGTTGGCGGCCGTGTAGATCTCACGTAGCGCCCTCGATACGGGTTTGCGGTCTTGGTAGGACACCCACCGGTTCGCAGCTCGAATCAGGTGCACGATGCAGGTCTGCACCATCGAATTCGGCCAGGTTGCCTCCACGGCTTCCGGCAGGCCTTTGAGCCCGTCGCAACACACGATGAACACGTCCTGGACGCCACGGTTGGCCAAATCTGCGCAGACTGATGCCCAGAATGCGGCACCTTCATTGTCTGCGATCCACAATCCTAAAATGTGCTTGATGCCGTCGATATCCACACCGATGGCTATGTAGCAGGCTTTGTTGACCACCCGGTGACCATCGCGGATCTTCACTCGCAGCGCGTCAAGGAAGATCACTGGGTAGAACTCGTCGAGTTGCCTGTTCTGCCAGATCAGCACCTCATCCAACACCGCATCGGTAATGGTACTGATCGTATCTGGGCTCATATCCACCCCCAGGGTGCCGGCGAGATGGTGCTGAATATCGCGCACGGTCATCCCGCCGGCGTACAACGAGATAATCATGTCGTCGAGCTCTGTCAGCCGACGGGATCCCTTCGGCACCATCTTTGGAACAAACGTGCCAGCACGATCCCTCGGCATAGTCACTTCCAACGCGCCATACCCAGAATTGACGGTCTTGGTGTACGACCCGTTGCGGTGATTGCTCTCCTGTGCGGTTTCCACCCGGGCCTTCGCCTTACGGTCGGCATGGCCGTAGCCCAAATGCGCATCCATCTCCGCCTGCAGACCAGCGTTGATCGATGCCTGCAACAGGCCTTTAACCAGGTCGCTTGCATCATCAGCAGAGGCCGACAGCTCGCTGATCAGGCTGGCCAGCTCAGGATTTTCCATCAGCTTCTCGCTGATCTCGTTGACCCTCGCCGGGTCATGGCCTTTCTTCGGTGACACAGCAGTCATTATCAGTGAAACTCCTTCAGATCAGAGCCTCACACACAAACTTCCTGACACCCTCTACGGTCTGAGCCCGAACTCAGCGTTACTGTAGGCCGAGCTCGTTCCACCCACGACAGTCCTTGCGGCACCGCATTCCGGGTCCTTTTCATTGGTTTCCGAGGACGTTCCTACCACTAGATCGCCATGGTGGATACCTCCGTTGGTCTGCCATACCGGGGTGATGATGACTCGGGCGTTGTGGCCCTCCGGCACAGAGACACGGAAGTAACGATCCTTCTTCGCATTCCTATCCGGGGTCACCTTCGTCTGATACTGACCCTCATCAAGCCACTTCGCATCCTCGGGACTATCCGCAAACTCAAACTTCGTCCCCTTCAACTGGTACTTACCCACATCACGCTGAGTCAGAAACTTCAAAGAGTCAGCAAGAGAACCGGCATCATCAGCCTCCAAGAACTGACCCTTACCCGCATCAGCAATACACTGCAGCTCCTTACGAGCCTCCTCATCAACCTTGAAACCCACAGTGTGAATCGCCAAATCCACACCCTCGTCAGCTAACTCCTTGGCCACCTCACACACCGGCGGCGGAGCACACGAATCAATACCGTCAGAAACCAGAATGATCGAACGCTGCCCCTCGTCACCAAGCTCCTTGGCTGCCTCACGCAACGAATTCCCCATCGGGGTATGCCCCTTCGGCGTCACACCATCAATCGCCTTGTTGAACTTGTCCTTATCAATCTCCCCCACAGGCGCAAGCGTCTCAATATCCTTGCACCCCCGATCACGATTATCCGGCGCATCAGACTCCTTCGCCCCGTAAACCATCAACCCCATCTGGGCAGTACCCGGCAGGGACTCGACGAGATCCTTCGAAGCCTTCTTCGCAGCATCAATACGCGGACCATCAGCGTCGTCCTGCAACATCGACGACGACGCATCCAAAATCAACATCGCCTTACTATCCGCACTGGCAGAACCCGCAGACCCCGACTCCGCCGGCGAAGCCGCAGAACTAGCCGCAGACGAAACCGAAGAAGCCGAAGACGAAGCTGCAGACGAGGCCGAGGACCCCTGCGCGAGCGTCATCGGGGCCCACGCCACGGCAATCGAAAGAGCGAGGAAAACCCTCGCTCGAACTGATGAAGATAACGCCTACATGCCTTCAATTCCTTTCCACAATGTGTTCAGCGTCACTAAGGAATGTAAAGCAACAACAGAAAGCACGCAGGCTTCGTTACCTATTTGTTTTAAGCACGAAGCAGTTCGGCAGTCACAGCCCCAGCGACATCGAGCTCGAGAACGTGGAGGCCGTCGTCACGCGCGGAGTCGAGGATCTTCGCATCGACGGGCTCGGTCGACAGGACCATGGCGGTCGGGCCGGCGCCGGAGAGGTAGGCGGCGTAGCCGCGGTTGCGCAGGCGGTTGACCCACTCGGCGGTCACCGGCAGGACGTCGGCACGGTACGGCTGGTGCAGGCGGTCGCGGGTGCCCTCCCACAGGAACTGGGGGTGGGTCTGAATCGCGACGGTCATGACAGCGGTGCGGGAGACGTTGAACCGGGCGTCGGTGTGCGTGACGTGCGATGGCAGGACCTTGCGCACGGCGTTCGTGGAAGCGTGGAAGTCCGGCACGAGGGCGGTCGCGATGATGTCCTTGTGCACAGTCAGCGGAACGGCGCGGTACTCGGGCTGCGAGACACCGTCGACGGGAATGTCGGTCCACGACACCACTGCCCCACCGACGACGCTCGCGGCAGCGTTGTCCGGGTGGCCCTCGAAGGCGGAACTGAGCTGGATCAGCTCGTCGGTGCTCAGCGGGCTACCGGCGAGCGTGTTCGCAGCGACGACACCGGCGACAGCGGCGGCGGCAGACGAGCCGAGACCGCGCGACTGCGGGATGTTGTTGTGGCAGGTCACCTTCAAGCCCGGGGCGTGCACATCGGCGGCGTGCAGGCCGGAGTTGATGGCCTTGACTACGAGGTGGGAGGAGTCGAGGGGCAGGTCGTCGGCACCCTCGCCGAAGATCTCCACCTCGAGGCCGGAAGAAGTGACTTCGACCTCGACGGTGTCGTAGATGCCGACGGCCAGGCCGAGGGTGTCAAAGCCGGGGCCCAAATTCGCGGAGCTTCCGGGGACGGTGACGCGGGCGCGCAGGCCCGTTTCCAGGTCAGTGCTCATGTTTAAGCACCCAGGCGGATGACGGAGTTGATGGCCTTGACCTCGTCGATGTCGCGCAGTTCGTCGACGATGGCGGCGAGCTTGCGTTCCAGTGACTGGTGGGTGACCACGATGAGGCGGGAGTGCTCGCCGGACTCCTCCTGGCGCACCGCGGAAATCGAGATATCCTGCGCGGCGAAGCGGCGGGAGATCTCGGCGAGCACGCCGGCGCGGTCCACGACGGACATGTCGATGTGGTAGCGCGTGGGCACATCGCCGAAGTCAGCCACTGGGTAGTGCGCGTAGGGGTTCTCCGCCGGGGCACGGCCGCCGAGAATCTTGTTGCGGGCGGCGCCGACGAGGTCGCCGAGCACAGCAGACGCGGTGGGCGCACCGCCGGCGCCGTTGCCGTAGAACATCAGGCGGCCAGCAGCTTCCGCTTCGACGAACACGGCGTTGTAGGACTTATCGACGCTCGCCAGCGGGTGGTCGTTCGGCACCAGCGTCGGGTGGACGCGGGCGGAGACGGAGGTGTTGCCGGTGTCGTCGATAAGCCTCTCGCAAATGGCGAGCAGCTTGATGGTGAATCCGGCTTCGTGCGCGGCCTCAATGTCCTCCGCGGTGATCTTCGTAATGCCCTCCGCGTGCACGTCGTCGTAGGTGACGCGGGAGTGGAAGCCCATCGACGCCATGATCGCGGCCTTGGACGCGGCATCGTGGCCCTCGACGTCGGCGGTCGGGTCCGCCTCCGCATACCCCAGGCGGGTCGCTTCGGCGAGTGCTTCGTCGTAGGACATGCCTGTCGACGCCATCGCGTCCAGCACGTAGTTCGTCGTGCCGTTGACGATGCCGGAGATGCGCTGGATCTGGTCGCCGGCCAGGGAACGGCGCAGCATGCCCACAACGGGAATGGCGGCCGCGACCGCGGCCTCGTAGTAGAGGTCGACGCCGGCGGCGTTGGCGGCGTCGGAAAGCTCGTCGGCGTGCGCCGCGATAAGCGCCTTGTTGGCAGTGACTACGGACTTGCCCGCGTTCAGCGCGGCGAGGACGAGTTCGCGCGGGTAGTCGATCCCGCCGATGACCTCGACGACGACGTCGATGTCGTCCCGGTCGATGAGCTCACGCGCGTTGTCGGTCAGCGTGATGCCCGGGAAAAGGTCGAGCACCTCGCGCTTCTTGCTCAGGTCGGACACGGCCACACCGCGGACATCGATCGGACCGCCGATGCGGTTTTCCAGGCTGCCGGAGAACTCGTTGATCAGGCGCAGCACCTCGGTACCGACGGTGCCCATGCCGAGCACAGCGACCCCCACGGGTTGCCCGATGCCCTTGCCCGGGTAGTTTCCGTTCCTTCCTTCGGCGCTCAGCGCAGTCATGGTTCTCCTATGTCTAGGGGGTGGACAGCAATGCCCTAAGAGTCTACAAAAACCTCTCGGGCAAGTAGGTCCTCGACTGTTTCGCGGCGCACCATCGGAGTGACGTTTCCGTCCCGGACACTGACCACTGCGGGGCGCCCGAAGCAGTTGTAGTTCGATGCCATGGAGAAGCAGTAGGCGCCTGTGGCGGCCAGCGCAATGAGATCGCCGGGGGCGATATCGTCAGGCCAGAGGGCATTATTGATGAGAATGTCGCCGGACTCGCAGTGGGAACCGACAAGGCGCGTGGCGTGCGGGGCGCCTTCCGTCATGCGGTTGACGATTCGGGCGTCGTACTCGGCACCGTAGAGCGCGGTGCGAATATTATCGCTCATTCCCCCGTCGACGGCGATGTACCGGCGGGTGGCATCGTCGGTCACGTGGACGTCTTTGACGGTGCCCACAGAGTAGACCGTGACGGCGGCGGGGCCGGCGATCGCGCGGCCGGGCTCCACAATGACCCTGGGCGGGGTGAGCCCCATCTCCCCCGCCGCCTCTTTCACGGCACGGAGAAGGTCGCGGGCAACGGCATCGACGTCGAGGGGTTCCTCGTCGACGGTGTAGGCGATGCCGTAGCCGCCGCCGAGGTCGAGGTATTCCAGCTCCACGCCGAGCTCGCGGTAGATCTTCGCGTACAGACCCAGCACGCGGGAGGCGGCGAGTTTGAAGCCCTCCGCGTCGAAGACCTGGGAGCCGACGTGGCAGTGCAGACCAGTCAGGCGGATATTCGCGGCGTCGCGCGCGGTCTGGGCAGCACGGAATGCGGAGCCGGATGCCAGAGACAGGCCGAATTTCTGGTCCTCGTGGCTGGTGGCGATGAACTCGTGGGTGTGGGCCTCCACGCCGGGCTTGACGCGGATGAACACATCCTGCACCATGCCCTCTTCCCCGGCAATGCGGTCGAGGACTTCGAGCTCCTGGTGGGAGTCGATGACGACGTGGCCGACACCGCTGGTCACGCAGCGGCGCAGGAAGGAATCGGGCTTGCTGTTGCCGTGGGCGGTGATGCGCTCGGCGGGGAAATCCGCAGCCAGAGCGATGAGCAGCTCGTTCTCGCTGGCCACGTCGAGGGCCAATCCCTCTTCAGCCACCCACTTTGCAATGCGGGAGGTCAAAAACGCCTTCGCGGCGTAGTGCACGTGTGCCGGGTCGCCGTAGGCGCGGGCCATGTCACGGCAACGGGAACGGAAATCGTCCTCGTCGACGACCATGACTGGGGTGCCGTATTCAGTGGCGATCTCCGTCAATGCGGCACCGGCGATGGATACAGTGCCGTCGTCGTGGCGGACGGCGTTGCGCGGCCAGACGTGCGCAGGCAGGTCGTTGAAGCAGCCGGCTTCGTCGTGGCGCACGCGCAGCAGATCATCACGCGACAGGTTCGCCGTATTCAGGACCGGATCGAGCATGATTTACATCCTTTCCGGCGCGGTGACGCCGAGCAGGCGCAGGGCGTTCGCGAGCACCTGGCGGGAAGCGGAAGCCAGAGTCAGGCGGGCGGAGTGGATCGGCTGCGGGTCCTCGCCGGCCTTCGGCAGGATTTGGCAGGCGTCGTAGAACTTGTGGAAGACGCTGGCCAGCTCCTCGGCGTAGCGGGCGATGCGGTGCGGTTCGCGCAGCTCAGCGGCAGCCTTCACAACCGCGGGGAATTCGCCGAGAGTACGGATCAGGTCGCCCTCCTTCTCGTGGGTGAGCAGGGAGAGGTCGACGTCGTTCCCGTCAGCCGAGCCGCCGAGGCTAACACCGGCGTCGGCGGCCTTGCGCTCAATGGACGCGAGGCGGGTGTGGCCGTACTGCACGTAGTAGACGGGGTTGTCATTGGACTGCTTCTCCCACAGGTCGAGGTCGATGTCGAGGGTGGAATCCACAGACGAACGCACCATCGAGTAGCGGGCAGCGTCGCGGCCGATCAGGTCCACGAGGTCGTCGAGGGTGATCACCGTCCCGGCGCGCTTGGACATCTTCACCGGCTTGCCGTCACGGACGAGATTGACCATCTGGCCGATGAGCACCTCGACGGCCTCCGGGTCGTAGCCGAGAGCCTGCGCGGCGGCGCGCAGCCGGGCGATATAGCCGTGGTGGTCCGCACCCAGCATGTAGATCGCCAGGGTGTGGCCACGGTCGAATTTATCGGCGACGTACGCGATGTCGCCCGCGATATAGGCAGCGTCGCCGTCGGACTTGATCACCACGCGGTCCTTGTCGTCGCCAAAGTCGGTGGAACGCAGCCACCACGCGCCGTCGGCCTCGTACAGGTTGCCGTTGTCCTTCAGCGTCTGGATGGCGCGGTCCACGGCACCGGACTCGAACAGCGAGTTCTCGTGGAAGAACACGTCGAAGTCGGTGCCGAATTCGTGGAGCGACTCCTTGATCTGAGCGAACATCATCTCAACGCCTTCAGCGCGGAAAGTCTCCTGCACAGTTTCCTCATCGCCGTCGAGGGCGTCGGGGCGCTTATCGACGACCGCATCCGCGATCTCGCCAATATATTCACCGCCGTACCCGTCTTCCGGCGTGGGCAGACCCTTCGCGGACGCGACAAGCGAGCGGGCGAAACGGTCAATCTGCCCGCCGTGGTCGTTGAAGTAGTACTCGCGCGTGACTTCCGCGCCTGAGAATTCCAGGACGCGGCCGAGGGAATCGCCCACAGCTGCCCAGCGGGTGCCGCCTAAGTGGATCGGGCCGGTGGGGTTCGCGGAGACGAATTCCAGGTTGATCTTCGCGCCCGAAAGAAGGTCGGATGAACCGAAAGATGGACCCTTTTCAAGGATCTCGGTCACGATGCCTCCCGTGGCGGCGGCACCCAAGCGGAGATTGATGAAGCCCGGGCCCGCGACCTCGGCGGAGTCGATCTCGGGGCGGGCCGACAAGGCGTCGGCAAGCCAGCCGGCGAGCTCGCGCGGGTTGGTGCCCGCCTTCTTGGCCACCTGCAAAGCGATATTCGTCGCATAGTCCCCGTGCTCCGGGTTGCGGGGGCGCTCAACAGTGACGTTGTCGGGAACGACCGTCGAATCGAGGCCGTGAGCGTCGAGCGTTTCGATGGTGATTGTGCGGACTGTGGAGGCAAGGTCAGCAGGCGTCATGGGAAAGGAGTTTAATTGAAGCTGGCCACTGCCCGGCAACTTACCCAGAAAGGAGCCAATCAGTGCGCGTAGCCCTGTTTTCCACGTGCCTCGGGGATGCACTGTTCCCCGATGCGCACAAGGCGTCTGCTCTCGTCCTGTCTCGACTTGGATGCGAGGTCGTCTTCCCTCCGGAGCAAACCTGCTGCGGACAAATGCATATCAATACCGGGTACCAGAAAGAGACGGTGCCCATGATTGAAAATTACGTCGACGCATTCGCCGACGATTCCATTGATTACGTGGTCACTCCGTCCGGCTCCTGCACTGGTGCCGTGCGCGAGCAGCACACCCGAATCGCCGAGCGCTACGGGTCCAAGGAGCTGGTCGCCGGCACCAAGAAGACCACCAAGAAGACCCTCGACCTCTCCGAGTTCATCGTCGATGTCATGGGCACGACCGATGTGGGCGCATTCTTCCCGCACCGCGTCACCTACCACTCCACCTGCCACTCCCGCCGCTTCATCAAGGTCGGCGACCGCCCGACGGACCTGCTCAAGGCCGTCGACGGGCTGGAGCTCGTGGAACTCGAAAACATCGAGGAATGCTGCGGCTTCGGCGGCACCTTCGCTGTGAAGAACGCCGATACCTCGGCCGCGATGGTCTCCGACAAGGTGCGCCACATCAAGGACACCGCCGCGGAGTACGTCACCGCGGGCGATTCGTCCTGCCTGATGAATATCGGCGGTGCCATGTCCCGCCAGCACACGGGCATCCGCGCAATCCACATCGCTGAGATTCTCGCCTCGACCCGTGAAAACCCGTGGACACCTGAGTCCGCCGCGTACACGAAGGAGAAGATGCTGTGAAGGTCGGACTTGGTAACCCGACGATGCCGCCCCACGCGCCGCACGACCTGGGGCACTTCCGCGAATACAACAAGTTCCAGAAGAACGCTAAGACTGAGCTGAACAACTCGACTCAGCGCCGTAACCTGAACTACGCCACGACGCAGATCCGTCTGAAGCGCCAGGGCGTCGTCGACGAGCTCGACGACTGGCAGCAGCTGCGCGAAGCTGGCTCGACCATCAAGCGCGACACGCTGGCACGCCTGCCGGAACTGCTCGAGCAGTTCGAGGAGAACGTGACCAAGCGCGGCGGCCACGTCCACTGGGCGCGCGACGCCAAGGAAGCCTCCCAGATCATCACTGATCTGGTGAAGGACACCGGTGAGACCAACATCGTCAAGATCAAGTCGATGCTCACCCAGGAAATCGCGCTCAACGACGTCCTCGAGGAAAACGGCATCAACGCCCGCGAGACGGACCTGGCGGAGCTCATCGTGCAGCTCGGCGAGGACTTCCCGTCCCACATCGTCGTTCCGGCGATCCACCGCAACCGTGCGGAGATCCGCGACATCTTCACCGAGAAGATGCCGGGCGCGCCGAAGGACCTGACCGCGGAGCCGGCCGAGCTGGCCGAGGCTTCCCGCAAGTTCCTGCGCGAGCAGTTCATGAAGGCCAAGGTCGCCATCTCCGGCTGCAACTTCGGCATCGCGGAGACCGGTTCGGTCTCCATCGTCGAGTCCGAGGGCAACGGGCGTATGTGCCTGACCATGCCGGAGACCCTGATCACCGTCATGGGCATCGAGAAGATCCTCCCGTCCTATGAGGACCTGGGTGTGTTCATGCAGCTGCTGCCGCGTTCGTCGACAGGCGAGCGCATGAACCCGTACACCTCGATCTGGTCCGGTGTCACGGAGAACGACGGCCCGCAGGACTTCCACATCGTGCTCGTGGACAACGGCCGCACCGCCGCACTGTCCAATGAGATCGGCCGCGAGGCACTCAAGTGCATCCGCTGCTCCGCCTGCCTCAACGTCTGCCCGGTCTACGAGCGCGCCGGCGGCCACGCCTACGGCTCCGTCTACCCGGGCCCGATCGGCGCGATCCTCACCCCGCAGCTCGCGGGCATGGACTCCGCCGACGATGTCACCGCTTCCCTGCCGTACGCCTCCTCCCTGTGCGGGCGTTGCGACGAGGTCTGCCCGGTGAAGATCCCCATCACCGACGTCCTGCTGGAGATGCGCCACCAGAAGGTGGAGAACCACCGCCCCAAGATCGAGGGCGCGATGTTCGATGTCATCGGCCAGGTCTACGGCCACTCGAAGCTGTGGGACAAGGCCGTGCGCATGGTCGCCGCCGGCCGCATTCTCGGCGGCTTCAACGGTGTCATCAACAAGATGCCGCCGCCGGTGTCCGGTTGGACCGATTACCGCGACGTCGCCGTGCCGCCGAAGAAGTCCTTCCGCCAGTGGTTCGAGACTGACGAGGCGAAGCGCCTCATGGCTGAGGCCCGCGCGGAGGGTGTCAAGAGCCACGTGGCTCCCGACCACACCGGCACCGCCGGCGCCGACGAGAAGCCTGCGCCCGGGGATTCCTGGACCCGCTACAACCGCAAGGAGGACGACAAGTAATGGGTACCGCTAAGGAAGACATCCTCGCCCGCATTCGCGACGCGCATAAGCTCGCCGACTCCCCCGCGAGCGTCGAGCACGCCCACGAGTACCGCACGGAGTCGCCGCTGAACCGCGACGAGCTGCGCGAGATGCTCGTCGACCGCCTGGTGGACTACAAGGCTGAGGTGCAGACCGTCTCAACCGACGAGCTGCCCGGCAAGATCGCCGACATCCTCCGCGAGCACGAGTGCAATGACGTCCGCTACGCGCAGGGACTCGACGCCGCGCTGTTCGCCTCTTTCGACGGCAACGCACAGCCGGACGACGTCAAGGTCGACCCGCGCGACCTCAACGACGTCGACGCTGTGGTCACCGGCTCTGTCGTCTCGTCCGCTCAGACCGGCACCATCTGCCTCCAGTCGGAGAACGGTGCCGGCGAGTGCGGCCGCCGCGCGCTGAGTCTGGTCCCCGACCGCCACCTGTGCATCGTGCACATGGACACGGTCGTCTACGGGGTTCCGGAGATGTTCGCGAAGCTCAACCCGGAGCTGCCGTCGACGCTGATTTCCGGCCCGTCGGCCACCTCTGACATCGAGCTCGTCCGCGTCGAGGGCGTCCACGGTCCGCGTGACCTGATCGTCCTGCTCGTGGATTAGCCAATACGCCTTTCCGGGGTGGGTTCACCGCGCCGGAAGGGCTACGCGCACCCCGAATCGGCCCGCTCTTCCGCATAAGGAAGGGACGGGCCGATTCGCATTCTCAATCACCCAGCGTCTAGCCTATACACAGATTAATATCAGCGACTGTCCAATTGATGAAGCTTTATAAATCCTGCTGGAATGGGAGGCCGCGCTGTGTTTCGCAAGAAAACACCGTCACTGCAACCGAGACCGTCACGTGACTTGAAAAGGAGCGCCGCCCCACTTCTTGCAACGGTGGGCATCTCGGCATCGCTGATTGCCGCGCCTTTCGGAACCGCGACGGCGCAGTCCGCCCCTGCACCGGCACCGGTCCCGGAGGTGAAGTGGGAGACATGCCCGGCCACGGTCGATGCCCCGGGCGCTGAATGCGGTCAAGTTGATGTGCCGATGCGTTACGGCGACTCGAACAGCCCGCAGATCTCTGTCGGTTTTGTCCGTGTCCCGGCCGCGCAGCCGGCAGCAAAACGCGGGGTGCTCTTCGGCAACCCCGGCGGTCCCGGCGGCGACGCCTACACCTACGTCGGCTCTGACTCGGTGGGCTTTACTTGGCCGAAGGAGATCCGCAACGAATGGGACATGGTCGCAGTTCAGCCCCGCGGCCTGCAGCACTCCACTCAACTGGAGTGCGAGCCCGCCGCACCGGCGAACCAGCTCGACGCGATTCGCAGCCAGGTAGACAACACGGTCAACGCCGGTGCTGCGTCCCGCCGGATGTGCCAGGGGGACAATCCCGGCATGCCGGAGAGCATCACTACCGAGAACAATGCCCGCGACTGGGATACGGTGCGCCGTGCACTCGGCTACGACACTGTCTCCATCATGGGTCTTTCCTACGGCACGTACCTCGGTTCGGCTTACGCGTCGATGTTCCCGGACCACACTGACAAGGTCGTGCTTGATTCCGCGATGAATCCAGACCAGCAGTGGAACGAGCTGGTGATGGAGCAAAAGGGCGGCTACGAACGCGCCCTGCACGACTACTTCGACTTCGTGGCCCGCAACGATGCCACCTACCGCATGGGCGACACCCCATTGAAGGCGTACCAGTACTGGTCCGCGAAGGTCGTCGAGGAGACCGGCACCAATCCCACGGTCGTGCCGCCGCCGGCACGCGTCGGCGATCTGCCGCCCGGCTTGGAGTTCGCGGGCCAGGCGGGTGCCGATGCCATCACCGCTACCGGCAAAGCACGCGTCGAGGCAGAGGGAATTGTGAGCCGGATGCTCAAGCCCGGCGCGACCCAATTCAACTCCCAGCTTCTGCAGCAAACGAAGTTGGGTATCCCCGCCCCCAGCGACTGGGACACTCTCGCACGGATGACCAACGGCACCTTCGAGCCGAAGCCTGCCCCGCCGAAGCCGGTTATCGATGAGGTCATGGGTGCGGACGTTGCTCGCCTCAATCTGCTCTTCAACCAGGCGTGCAATGAGAACATCACGCAGCCCGACTACTCGCTGATTCCGCAGGCAATCTGGTCCAACTACATTTCGCAGGATGTGTTCGCTTCAGCGCACGACTTGTTCGGCAGCGGCGGCGCATGCAACGGCGCTGCACCGGTGGCCAAGCGCATTCCGCTTAACGGCGGCGGGCTGAAGACTCGCCCGCTGCAGATCAATGCGACCGGGGATCCGCAGACTCTGTACTCCGGCCGCGGCGTGATCCAAAACGAGATGGGTACGCAGCTGGTCACCGTTCACGGCCCGGGCCACGGCCACGTCGCCCGCGGAAACGCGGCGGTGGACGACATCGTGGTCGAGTATCTGCGCACCGGCAAGGTCAACCAGCACGACGCTCCCGGCTACTTCGACCAGCAGCGTTAGAAAAGCTCTCCGCACACAAATCGGCCCGCACCTTCCGTCTGGAGGGGTGCGGGCCGATCTGCTGTCATTTTCCCGTGCCGCGCTTGTCGCGCGCAAGAACAACTATGGGGCATCAACCGTTGAGCGCAATGACGAACCGGTGCTCGTTTCATCGGCGTTGGCTCACGGTTCCCTGTCAGCGCCGGCTCCTCCCCGCGCCTCCCACCAAACTCGTCCCGCTTGCCGTGTCTCCCAACGCTGTTATCTTCCTTGTATGAGCGAGCCGACTAGTCATACAGAATTCTCCCCCGACCCGTTGAGCATCGCCCCGCGGTTGACGGATGCCGCCGTCGGCTTCGGCGCACTCCTCGCTGCTGACGCGCTTCTGATTGGCTCCGCATTCGGGTTGAAAGGGCTCGGCCTCGGCGGAGTTGTCAAGGTAGTCCTGCCCGTCTTGATCGTCCTTTCACTGGTCATTCCCACCATCGCATTGGTGGTCTACCTGAAGCGCCGAGGCATTCCCCTTGGGTTCCGGCCGTTAGGCAGGCGTGGCTGGCGTCTACTCTGGCAAGTCCCCGTGTCGATTTTCGCTGCCGCGCTCTGTACATCGCTCGTTGCTCCCCTGCTCGGCGTGGAGCAGGACGGCCCGTCGAGCGCCGCTAGCGAGAGTGGCGCACTCATCCTGTTCACGCTGAGCGCCTACCTTCTCATCGGTCCGTTTCTGGAGGAGCTCGTGTTCCGCCGCCTGTTCATGGGCTATCTGGACACCCTCATGCCCGCCGCAGCCAGTGTGCTGTTGTCCTCTGTCCTCGCTCGTCTTCGGGCTCGTGCACCTTTCCCCTCCGGCGATCGTGTACACGTTCTTCGCCGGTCTCACCATGGCCCTGGTGACCCGCTGGCACCATTCGCTGTGGGCGGGATTCATCCTGCATATGCTCAACAACCTGCTCGTGAACGTCATCGTTCTCACGGGCCTGTAAACCCGGCCCACTGCCTGCCGGCTGCGCCACCGGCGTACGATGTTCAGCCGTTGTGCCTCCGCACCGCGCGGGGGTTTTGTTGTTTGAAGGAGTAGCACTGTGGCGCAAGCGCAGACGGGCGGAGACCGACTCGACCTACGCCCCGTCGCGCTCGTGCTGGCCGGTTCTTTAGGGATCCAGTCCTCCGCGGTCGTATCGTCGACGCTGTTCGGCGAGCTCGGCACAGTCGCGGTTTCCACGTTCCGCTTGGTCGTCGCTGCAGTGATCATGCTCACCGCGTTCCGCCCTGCGGTGCGCACATTCACGCGCCAACGTTGGATCAATGCGTGCGTGTACGGCATCGCGATGGCCGCGATGAACCAGTTCTACTTCGCTGCCGTCCACCGTCTCCCGCTCGGCGTTGTGGTCACACTCGACTTTCTCGGCCCGTGCATGGTCTCGTTTCTCGGCCTCAAGCATTGGCGGGAGCGCGCCTGGGCGCTCGTCGCGTTCGCCGGCGTGGTTCTCATTGCGGGGCCGTCATCGGGCATGGACCCGGTGGGCCTCGTTTTCGGCTTCCTCGCCGGTGCCTTCTTCGGCGCCTACACCGTCTTCGCGGAACGCGTGGGCAAGGCCGACGGCGGCGGCCTGACGGACCTCGCCGTTTCGGTCGCTGTCGCAGCACTCGTCACGCTCCCCATCGCCGCGCCGAAACTCACCGACGTCTCCCCCAACGCCTGGCTCGTCCTGACCCTTGCAGCACTCATCGGTGTGGTGATCCCTTATATCGCCGACACGTTGGCGGCGCGGTTGTCCTCGGCTCAGGTCGTCGGCACGCTCTTTGCTCTCGACCCTGTCGTCGGCGCGGTGCTCGGATGGCTGTTCATGGGCGATGCGATGACTCCCCGCATCCTGCTCGGCATCCCCATGGTGGCGCTCGCCGGCGCCATCGTCACCTGGCGGTCCGCCTCACGCACACGCCCCGGCGCCGCGGACGAGGAGCGCCCGCCGAATTCCGCGGGGGTCTAGTCGATCGGGGCGACGCGAATCCGGTTCCCGTCAGGATCCGCCGCGACGAATGTGGTGCCGAAGACGTCCTCATGCGGCTCCTCCGCCACGGTGACTCCCTTTTGCTGCCATGCTTCATACGTCTTCATCACCTGATCTTCAGGCACGTTCATGCAGACCTCGGATGTGCGGGCTGAATCGCCGTCCAGCGCCCCCGAATAACCAGTCCACAATGCGAACGCGACGCCTTCGCCCAGCGAGAAAGTGACGTAGCGAGGAGTGACGAAGTCCGTTTGCAATTCCAGCACATCGCGGTAGAACTCAACAGCGCGATCGATGTCGCTGACGTAGACGATGAATACGATCTCGCGTTCCATCAGAATCCCCTTCAACCATCCAATAGATGTCTCGTTACCGGGCCCAGGCTAGCAGAGCGCAACGTACGGGTGCGTTCTTCATGTTGCCCATTTGCTGCTCCGGACGGAATATGCCGCCGCCATGCCACGTTGCACGCAGTTATGAAGATTCTCGCTCTTTCGACCAGTGTCCACCGTTACGCGACCTCCGGCTTCCGCACCGGCATGTGGCTCGGCGAATTCACCCACTTCTACGACGTCGTGACTGAGGCGGGCCACGAGGTCGACCTCGCCAGTGTCGCCGGCGGTGTCGTGCCGATCGACCCGGTCAGCCTCAAAGCTCCCGTCATCCAGATGGGCGGGACGAATAAGCGCTACGAGGACCCCGAGTTCATGTCGCTTCTCGACGACACCCCCGCCATCGCCGACGTCGACCTCGACTCTTACGACGCGATCTACCTCATCGGCGGCCACGGCACCATGTACGACTTCACCGACCCGGACGTGAAGAAGGCCGTCGCGCACTTCGCCGACGCGAACAAGATCGTCTCCGGCGTGTGCCACGGACCAGTCAGCCTGCTCGATGTCACGCTCGCCGACGGCTCGCAGCTTATCGACGGCCGCCGCCTCACCGGCTACTCCTGGACCGAGGAGAAGCTGGCCAACCGCACCGACGAGGTTCCCTTCAGCCTCGAGGAGAAGCTCACCGCCCAGGCCGGCGAGTACTCCACCGCCACCGTCCCCATGACCAAGCACGTCATTGTGGACGGCAACCTCATCACCGGGCAGAACCCGATGAGCGCGGCGGGCGTGGGTGAGGCCGTCGTCGAAAAGCTCGGCTAGGCGACCTACTCGACGGTGCCCCGCCACAACTGGCCCAAAGTCGCTCAACCAACGGCACCTCGAAGTTCGGGGCACCTCGACCATGCCCCGGACATAAACGAAGCCCTGAGACATTTAACAACAATGCCTCGGGGCTTCACGCCGTGTCCCCGACAGTGTCTGAAGTCATGACATAGTTGACACGGCGTGCCTGGGACATCATTCCTGATGGTTGACAGGTCAGTCGCGACATGGTTGACACTTAGGGGGCGGAAACATTCTGGGGTGATGGTTGACACCTCAGTCGCGACATCGTTGGCACCTTCCGCTACCCCCGCGCGTCTGGTGCCGATGCGGGGATCAGTCGGGACATCGTTGACAAATGAACAGCCCGAACCGCAACCTTGCCATCGTCAAAGCCGTCCGTGATCAAGGTGAACCAGTCATCAAAGTCGCCAAACGCTTCGGCATCTCCCGCCAGCGCGTCTACAAGATTCTTGCCGAGTTCGACGCCGGCGGCGCAGAGGCCATCGCCCCGAAATCCCGCGCACCGCACACCCACCCAAATGCCGTGCCGGACAGCTTGCGCAACTACATCATCGACATGCGCAAAGAACTCACCAAAGCAGGACTCGACGCAGGCCCAGACACCATCGCCTTCCACCTAGACAGGCAGGGGCTTCGCACCCCGTCAACATCAACGATCCGCCGCATCATCACTGACGCCGGACTCGTCGACCCGCAACCACAAAAGAAACCACGCAGCTCCTACATCAGGTTTGAAGCCGCCATGCCCAACGAATGCTGGCAAGCCGACATCACCTACCTCTTCCTCATCGACGGCAGACGCGTAGAAGTCCTCGACTTCATCGACGACCACTCCCGCTACCTGCTATCAATCACCGCCCGGCCAGCATTTACAGGCCCAGCAGTCGCAGCAGAACTCCAACGCCTCATCGACACCTACGGCCCACCGGCATCCACGCTCACTGACAACGGGCTGGTGTTCACCGCCCGGTTAGCCGGACGAAAAGGCGGCCGCAACGCTTTTGAGAAAGTCCTCACCGACAACTGCATCCAACAGAAAAACGGCCGGCCAGGACACCCACAAACTCAAGGCAAAATCGAACGCTTCCACCAAACACTCAAACGCTGGATCAACGCCCAACCACCCGCCGAAACCATCCCCCACCTTCAACGACAACTCAACGAATTCGCCGCCTACTACAACACCGAACGCCCCCACAGATCACTTGGGCGGCGCACCCCACAACAGGCATACACAACAGGACCCAAGGCCGAACCCAACCACACCCCCGAAGAAGAATGGCGCGTCCGCAACGATGTCGTCGCCCCCAGCGGCAAAGTCACCATCCGCTACGCCGGCAGGCTCTACAGCCTAGGAATCGGACGCGCCTACTACGGCGAAGAAGTCCTGATGGTCATCACCGACAACCACATCACAACATCACTAAAAGAAACCGGCGAACCCATCGCCGAGCACTACATCGACACATCCCGCAATTACCAAAAAGCCTACTGGCGAAAAGGCCAACCCCCACTGACCTGAAAACCAAAACCGGCGCCTTGGAAAAATAAAAACCAAGACACCGGTTTGTCCACCATGTCGCGACTGATCTGTCAACGATGTCGCGACTGAGGACACACCGTGTCCCCGACAGGATTCGAACCTGCGACCTTCGGTACCGGAAACCGATGCTCTAATCCACTGAGCTACGGAGACAGTGCAGCAAGCTGCACATGCTGTAACAGCGCTCCTTAATCTAGCACTGCCCAAAAGGTGGCCGCCAATTGCCTCGCAATGATCACCGAGCCGACTTTTTCTGGGCCATTGACTCTTTCGCGGCGCAGGCATACCATGGGCCACGGACACTTTGTAGACGTGTCACCAAACGAACGATTTTCTAACTATCAAGGAGTCACCCACTCATGACCACCCCGAACAGCTTCAGTGGCGTTTACGATCTCGACACCGCTCACTCTTCTGTCGGATTCACTGTCCGGCACGCAATGGTGACCAAGGTGCACGGCGAGTTCACCGACTTCACCGCTGCCCTGACCGCGAACCAGGAGAACCCGAGCGAGAGCAAGGTTGAGGCGACGGTGCAGACGGCATCCGTCGATACGCGCAACGCGGACCGTGATGCGCACGTCAAGAACGAGGACTTCTTCGACGTCGAGAATTACCCGCAGATGAAGTTCGTTTCCACGGCTTTCGACGTCGACGCTTCCGGCAACGGCACCGTCACCGGTGATCTGACCATCAAGGAGACCACCAAGCCGGTCACCCTCGACGTTGAGACCTTCGGCGTCGAGGAAGACCCGTTCGGCAACACCCGCCTCGGCTTCGAGGCCCGCACCACGATCAACCGCAAGGACTTCGGCATCGACTTCGACGCCCCGCTGAACTCCGGCGGCGCACTCGTCGGCGAGAAAATCACCATCGAGATCGACGGCTCCGGCATCAAGCGCGCTTAGCACTTAGCCGGCCCACGCAAAACGCGGCAGAGCAGGAATCCTCTCCTGCACTGCCGCGTTTTATTCAGAATGACTGCTAATAGCGCTGGTCCGGGATGACGATCCAACAGATCAGGTAGATCAAACCGCCGGAGAAGCCCAAGAGGAAAGCCGCGACGAAGAGAACGCGCACCAGTACCGGGTCAATGCCGTAGGTCTCCGCAATGCCGCCGCACACGCCGCTGATCATGCGGTCGTTCACCGAACGGTACAGCTTGCGGGAGGCTGGTGGCACTGGGTTCTGCTGGAACCCGCCCTGCTGGTTGGCACCCTGGTAGGGAGCGCCCTGGTTGGCATCAGCCTTGCCCGGGTTCGATGTGCTGACAGAGTCGACGTTGTTGTTATTCGTGTTCGCCGAGTTCTCCGTGTTCTCTTGGTTCTCCGGATTGGTCGGGTCGTACGGGCTGGACATCGCTTGTCCTTTCTCGTGGTCCTCAGTGGAAGTCGCTTTATTCTTACAACTCCCATTGAACCCGGATTCCCGGCGGGCGACAACGGGGACCTAGTTAGCTTCCTCCCTGCCGGCGACTTCTTCGGAAGCGAGAATGCCGTCGAAGAAGCGGCGGATGGCCGGCATATCAGCTGGGTCGAGATGGTCGAAGACAGCACGGCGGACTGTCTCCACATGGTCGGGGACAGCGCGCTCAAGGCACTTCATCCCAGTGTCGGTCAGGCGGACGACGACGCCGCGGCCGTCGCTCACACTTTTCTCCTTGGTCACCAGCTCGCGGCGCTCCATACGAGTGATCTGGTGGGAGGCACGGGAGCGGTCCCACTCCAACTCATTGCACAGGTCACGGAGACGCATGCAGTGCTCTTCAGCCTCGGAAAGCTTGACCAAGACCGAGAATTCTGGGCTGGACAAATCAGAGCTGGCGATCAACGATTCATCGACCACACGCATGAGTTTGCCCCGGGCCGCGAGAAGCTGCCGCCAGAAAAACTGCTCGTCATCGCTGAGCCAGCGTGGTTCCGTACTCATGAACCTAAAGATTACTAAATGTAGACATGGACACAATATTCCGCTCTTGCAGCCCAACTATCGCCGCGTTTTGAGCTCCTGAATGGAGGAGCTGCGGGCAGCAGCGACGCGGTCGAAGCGCTGCGGGAAACAGGTCAGGACGAAAACTTGGGAGTTCTCCCCCACCTGAGAGAACAGCGCGTTCATGCGGGCGAGGCGCTGCGGGTCAGTGGCACCGAGCGCATCGTCGACGACGACGGGAACAGTCGTCTCCCCTTCCCCGCCGCCAGCCACCATGTCGGCGATGGCGAAGCGGGTCAGCAGTGCCATCTGTTCCTTCGCGCCGCCGGAAAGTTGCGCCAGGTCGATCGTGGTGCCGTCAACGGTGCGGGTGTGGACCCGCAAAGCGTCGTCGAGCTCGAACTCGGTACCAGGACCAAAGACCTGGCTGGCGTAGCGCTGCAGTGAGCGGGCGAAGGGCGCGGCGTACTTGGCGCGGGCGGCGTCCCGGTGGGCTACGAGGATTTCGTGGAGCAGCTTGACGGCGTTGGCTTTGCGGCGCAGCCTGTCGCGCCCCACACGGGCCACCTCCAGCGCGGCGCGCGCGTGCTCCAGCTTCTCCCCTTCTCCCTCTGCGCTGGTCACACGGGATTCAAGCTGCAGTCGGCGGTCGCGGGCGGTGTTGTAGCGCTTGGTCAGGTTGTCCACCCGGTTGCGGGCACCGTCGCGCAGCGCTTCGGCCTGCTCCGGGTCGGCCTGAGCCACTTCCTCAGCGACAGTCAAAACGGCTTGAGCGGCGGCCTCGCTCGCGGATCGGGCGGTAGCGCGGGCAGTGGCAAGCGCATCGTCGTCAGCCTTCTCCCGCGCGGCGGCGAGGTCGGCTCGCGCTCCCTCCGCGGACGATGTCACACCGGCGATTTTCGCTTCGAGGGCGATAAGCGCCGCGTGCTCCGGCTTGGTCCGCAGCTCCACGAGCTCAAGTGCTAGGTCGTGGACAGCCTGCGCCGCTTCCTCCACGCCAGTCCGGGTGTCGTCCAAAGCTGCTTGAGCGTCGTCGACAGAGAGTGTGTCCGCCAGTGCGGAGTCGGTCTCCCCCGCCAACTCTGCGGCTCGGGCGTGCTCGTGGCGCAGCTCGTCGGCGTCGCGGTTGCCGATGATATCCAGGCGGCGGTCGCGCGCGGCGGCGAGGGCGGCTGCTGCGTCGCGGTGGGTGTCCCGCAGGGTGCGCGCTTGCGCCACGTCGCCGCAGCCGATCACCTCTGAGAGGCGCCCCAGCTCGGCTTCGGCCTCCTCAAGGGCGCTGGAGGCTGTGTCCGCTCCGGCGGCAGCGCGGTAGGTCAGCGTCACACCACCGATGCCGAGCTGTGTGCCCTCGTGCAGGGCGACGGAGTCAGAGTCAGAGTCGGAGTCGGATTCAGCACCACCGCCGAGAATTCGCTCTTCCCCGTCGACGGTGATGGTCGTGCCGTCGGGGGCGATAATGTCCACGCGCGCCGCGGCCGCATCGCGCAGGCGCTGCTGGAGGGCGACCTCGTTGGCGGCGTTCTCGAGTGCCCGCACATCGTCGTCGGTGACGGGGCGCTCGGGAACGGTGCTGCGCAGGCGGGCGATCTCCGCGTCGGCCTCGTCCAGGCGTTTCACTGTGGCGGCGAGCTCGTCCAGCCGGACCGTGGCCTGAGCGGCGGCTAAGGCTTTCTCGGCGGCGGAGAGCTTCTCACGCGCAGTCTTCTCAGCCTCGCGGGCCTCGGCGTGGGCCTGCTCCTTGGCCGCGAGGTTCTCTGCCTCGAGGCGGTCGCGTTCACGTGCGGGTTCGAGATCCTCAGTGATGCTGGCTAGCTCGGTGTCGAGCTCTTCAGCGCGCGAGGCGAGTGCGGCGCGGCGCTCCAGGTCGTCTTCGGCACGCTCGGCGTCGACTGCCGCGCGGTCGGCTTTCTCCCGCGCCGTCTCGAGCTTTCCCGCGAGCTCGGAGGCAGCGGCGGCTTCTTCCTCACGCTGGACGAGTTCTTCCTCGGCGGCGGGCAATTCTGCATCAATCTCGGCCATCGTGGCCTCGCACTGGGCGAATTCATCGACATCCCGCTCGTAGGATTCGAGCTCCACCTCAGCCTCGCGCACGGCGGCTTCAGCCTCTGCGACGTCCTTGTCGGCGTTGGTGAGAACCTGCTTGTCGTTGCCCTTGCCGGTGAAGTAGCGGCTGAATTCGGCTTCCACACGCTGCATCAGGCCAGAATCGTCGAGGGCCGCGTCGGCAGGGGTGCTGGTGGCCGCGCCGTCCGTGCCGGAGGCCTCCAGAGCGCGGGTGAAGGACGGAATGCCGGCAGCGGAAATCGTCTCGGTGAAGGCACCCTGGCGGAGGAATAATGCGTCAAAAAGCTCCTGGTCCACATGCTCGGCGAGGATCTCACCCAGGCGGTTGTGGGCGTGCTCGCCGGTGAGCTCCTCGCGGCGCGGCGCGGTGATGGTCAGCTCGGCTTTGCCTTTGGCACCTTTGCCGAAGCGCTTGTGCACGGTGAACGTGTACGGGCCGACGGTGGCACCGAGCGTGACCTCAGGCTGCTCGTCGCGGCCTTTCGGGTACAACGCGCGGATCTTCTGGGCAGTGGAGTCGTGCTTGATGGTCAGCACAGCGTCCAGCGCGTCGAGGATGGTGGACTTGCCGGCCTCGTTGTCACCATGGATGAGGATGACGCCCGTGTCGGGCAGGTCGGTGAGCTCGAGGTGCTCGACCGCGCGGACATTGTCAATGACGAGCGAGTGAATGCGCATTATTTCGGCTCCTTGCTCAGACGGAACAGCAGGTTGACGGCATCGCGGGAGGATTCGTCGGGCGAGCCGAGGAGCTCCGACATCGCCTCACGGGCATAACCGCTCAACGGCAGATCCTCGAGTTCCTCGTCGCTGGGCTCGAGATGGAGATCCATGAGGCGCTCACGCTCGTACAGCGCTCCGAAGATATTTTCCCGGCTGGCAAACCCCTCCTCCAGTGCGCGGGTCGCCTCCAAGCCGAGGGTGCCGGCGATGGAGTATTTCACCACCGTGCGGGCTTTTTCCGGGTAAGCGTCGAGCTGCGCGAGCAACTCCTCGACGTCGGCGCCATCGCTGACTTCCCAGTGCAGGGCGTCGAAAGTCCATTCACCGGTCACGCGTTCATCGACCTTTACATCAACGTCGTCCGCGGAGCGTTTGTCGATCTCCACCACGAGCGCCTTCCCTGAATTCACCTCTCCCCCTTCGACGCCCTCGCGCCGGTCGTGGAAGTCGGTGACCTCGGGAGCCCCGGAGAACCACACCCGGCCGGAATTGCCGATAGAGCCTGCGGAGTGGGTGTCGCCCATGGCCACATAGTCGATGGTGCCTGCGGCCGCAGCTGCCTCGAGCCCCGGCAAATCGATACGGTCCGGCTTGTTCTCCCCGCTACGGTCCTCGCACTGGCCGTGGGCGACGAGGACGCGGATGGAATCTGTCGGCTCCAGCTCCGCCAGCGCCTTCGCGGCGAGGTCCTCGGTGGCGTAGCGGGCCAAAAGCGGCGCCCCGACCAACTCCACACCGGGGCGGACCTCGATGGGCGTGGAATCACTGAGCACCGTGATGTTGTCGCGCTGCCCGGCGCGCTCGAGCGCCGCGCCCGGCAGGAGGGCGTCGTGGTTGCCCGGCAGCAGGTAGACGGGCACGGGCAAGGCGCCGAGCGCCTCGAGGGCGCGGCCCATGGTCTGCGCCGCCAGGGCGTTGGCGTCGAAGACGTCTCCTGCGACGACGATGAACTCCGCACCCGTCTCGGTGGCGAGGTCGCCGAGGCGGGCGATGGCGCGGAGCCGCGAGTCGTCAAAACGGGACTGGGCTTTGTCGTCCAGGAACCAGCGGGTCATGCCGAGCTGGAAATCGGAACTGTGGATGAAGGTGACGTGCTGTGGACTCGAGGTCATGATGCAAGTACTACCACCCGGGGTGAACCATGCCGTTGACGTGGGCTGATGTTCCCGAACGCACGTTCGCTACCGCCGTGTGAGCTCGTCGTACAGGTCCTCCAGGTCGGACACGGCGCGCAACTGGTCGATATTGGTGAAGGAAATGGTCTGCATCGCCTTGTGCAGCAGGTCCAGGTCGGAGTCCTCGATCATCGGCGCGATCTTCGGATCCGGCAGATGCGGCAGGACATGGCCGTCCCAGAAGAACTCCGAGCCCTCCTCGGCAGATTCTTTGGCCCGCTCCCCGGCGGATTCGCGGAGCTGGCGCTCGAGGGTGTTCAGGTCGAGGTTGCGGAGGCGGAACAGGAGGGTGGGGTCGGCGTCGATAAGCTCGGCTGCCTTGATCGCGGCCGCGACACCGTGCTTGCACACCCGGGAATCGTCCGGGCAGTCGCAGCGGAAACGAATTTTCTCGTCAGCGCCGGCGAAGAGGCAGTCGAGCAACTCCCGGCTGAAGTAGCCGTTGCGGACCTCTGCGAGCGCGTTGGAATTGTGCGACATGATGCTCAAAGCGTCGCGGATGGTGCCGGAATCGCGGTACGGGAGGATGACCAGCGTGGTGAACGGCTCGTTCTGCGTGCCGGCAACAGTAGCGGTGAAGCGGCCGGGCTCAGGACGGACCTCGAGGACATTGCCCTGCTCGGCGTATTTCCGGCCCCGGGAGAAACGCCCCTGGTCGGTGCCCTGCTGCGCGGCGCGGTAAATGGTGCGGGCGGCCTCGTTGAAGCGGAGGATCTCCGCCCGCGTGGTCTCCGACTCGTCGTGCGGCGTGGTCGTCTCGGCGGCGCTGTCCACCTTTCTGCGGGCGCCGAAATTGACGTAGGTGACGTTGTCCATCTGCGGTCGCGGCATAGTCGTTTTCTCCCCTGTCTCCTACTCGCCCTCGGCGCCCCGGTAGCTCATTAGCGTAGTCAGGTCGTCGGTGTCCAGTTCGGTGATCCAGCCCTCTCCCTCGCCCACGACGGCACCGGCGAGCTGGAGTTTGCCGTCCAGAATGTCCTGGATGGATTCCTCCATTGTCCCACGGGTGATCATCTTGTACACCTGGACATTCTTTGCCTGCCCGATGCGGTAGGCGCGGTCGGTGGCCTGGTTCTCCACGGCCGGGTTCCACCAGCGGTCCATGTGCACCACCATCGATGCGGCGGTGAGGTTCAATCCGGTGCCGCCGGCGCGCAGCGACAGGATCATCGCGCGCGGGCCGTTCGGGTCCTGGAATTCGTCGACCATCGCGTCGCGGGCGGTCTTGGACACCCCGCCGTGCAAAAACGGGATGGTCTGGCCCAGCCGGTCGGACAGGTACGGCTGGAGGATGTCGCCGAAGGCCTTGTACTGGGTGAAGACGAGGACGCGCTGGTCGGTCTCGATGGCTACGTCGATAAGCTCGAGCAATTTTTTCACCTTGCCGGACCTGTGCGCGCCCTTGATGGTCACGGGTGAGCCGTCGCCGAGGAAATGCGCGGGGTGGTTGCAGATCTGCTTGATGCGCGTGATCGTGGACAGCACGAGCCCCTTGCGCGCCATGCCGGTGCGCTGTTCGAGTTCCTTCTTCATAGATTCGATGAGCGCGGTGTAGAGCGCCGCTTGCTCGTCGGTCATGTCGACCGGGACCACCTGCTCGCTCTTTTCCGGCAGGTCCGAGATGATCGCCGGGTCCGTCTTCAGCCTGCGCAGCACGAACGGCGCGGTGAGGCGCTGGAGGCGCGCCTGCATCTCGTCGGCGAGCTCCTCATCGCGGCGGGTCTCGATCACCTTGGAAAAGTGATTGCGGAAGAAGCTCTGCGAGCCGAGAATGCCGGGGTTGACGAAGTCGAGGAGGCTGCGCAGCTCCGCCAGGCGGTTCTCCACCGGGGTGCCCGTCAGCGCGATGCGGTGGCGAGCGCCGATCGCACGCACGCTTTGCGACGCCCGCGTGCCCGTGTTCTTGATCGCCTGCGCCTCATCGAGCACCACGTGGTCCCATTCGACGAGCCCGAGCTGCTTGAAGTCGCGGGTGACCACACCGTAGGAGGTGATCAGCAGATCCAGCTGCCCGATCTCCTCGATCAAGGCGTCGCCCTTGAGGCGGCCCGGGCCGTGGTGGACCCCGACGCGCATACCGGGCACGAAACGCTGTGCCTCGCGCGCCCAGTTCCCCACCACTGACGTCGGTGCCACGACGAGCGTCGGGCCGGTTGTGACCTGCTTGTCCGCCTCGACCGCCAGCAAGGTGAGCAGCTGGAGGGTCTTGCCCAGGCCCATGTCGTCAGCGAGCACCGCACCGAGGTGGTTGCGGGACATGAAGTACAGCCAGTCCACGCCGCGGCGCTGGTAGTCCCGCAGTTCCGCGTGGACGGTGTCCGGGATCGGCTGGCGTTCCGGGGCGGGCCGGTCCGTGCCGCCGATGAGCGTGTCCATCCACGCCGGCGAATCCACGTCGCCTGCGATTTCAAGTGCGCCGCCCTCGGATTCCGCAGCTGCTTCCAGAGCGAGCTGGCGCAGCTCCTCGGCGGTGATGACGCCGTCCTCCACTTCCTTCTCGGACAGCGACTCAATATATTTGCGCGACTTGGCCAGGGAGCGGGAATCCGCCATCACCCACTGGCCGCGCAGTTGGATCAGGCCCGATTTGGACTCGACCAGCTGCCGCATCTCTTCCTGCGTCAGCTCCGTGTCGCCGACCGACAGCGACCAGTCGTAGGAGATCAGCTGGTCCACACCGAAGCGGCGGGTGGTGGCGGCGTCCGCGCCGTCCTCCTCCCGGCTGCCCACGGTGAGCTTCGCCGTGGTCTCCATCCGCTGCCATGCCCGCGGCAACATGACCGTGATGCCTTTCATCTGCAGGCGGGTGGCGTCTCGGGCGACGAGCTCCATCAGCTCGTCGGTGCCCAAATACGCATCCCAGTCACCGTCGCGGTCCGTCAACGGGGTCTGCGGCAGGCGCGGGTGGCGCTCCGGGTCGACCAGGCTGGTCACTTCCACCGCACGGCGCAGCTGGTCGCGCAGGCTGGAAAGCGTGGCCATATCGACGCGGTCGAGGTGGATCGGCCGGGGCGCATCCGTGCCCGCACGGACCTGCGCGCGCACCGGCCACTGCACCTTCGCCGGATCGAGCGGCGCATCCTTTCCCGCAGTACCGGTGATGTCCGCCAGCTCGCTGAGCATGGCGTCCGCCGGGTCCGCTTCATGGGCCATCTGCACCGGGTCCGAGGGCTCCTCCACGATGAAGACCAGCTGGACATTCACCGCCGTGATCGAGCCGTTCCAGTGCGCGATCTGCTTCGACACACTCGACCCGCCGCGTCGCAGAGGCTGGGAACTCAGCAGGGCATCGGCGAAATCGTGCCAGGGGTAGGCCCGCGTCTGCTCCTTCAAGTGGGACAGGTGGGCGCTGGCGATCCAGTGCACCAGCGTTGTGGCCACATCCTCTGCCAGATTCAGGTTATTCGCCGTGACCACGCCGGGGGCTGCGGCGATCATCGAGGCCAACCAGCCGCGCTCCTCTAACCCGGTGCCCAACTGCCACTCCGGGTACCACAACGAATCGGACGGGCGGACGCGGATGCTCACCCGGCCCGCGCGGACGAACCGCGTCAAGCCCACATGGAGACGGATGATCCAGTACAAATCCGGGGCGATCGCCTCGCGCTGGGCGGCGGTGGCGGCGGGCGACGCGTCGTCGAGAAGCGCGATCTGGCTCAAAAAAGCCACCGTCTCCTCCGGCGAGAACGCGGCAGTGGGCACCCGCAGCTGCAACTGCTTGCCCCGCGGCGTCTGCAGCGTGATCGGGTCGCGGCGGCGGAACTGCGAATCCTCCAGCATGTTCTCCACCATCGGCGGGAACGTGCCTTTGGGCACCTGCGACGGCATGAGAATTTTGTGTCCGTCCACACGCTCAACCCACAGGTTGAGCCCCGTGGCAGGCAGCCACAGACCGTGCAGAAGGAATTTAGGCATAACCTCTTTTCTACCACCGGCGACCGACACCACCACCCGAATCAAAAAGCACGTAAAGGCACCCTGTGTTTCCGCGTACGTTATTCTGGCCGTTGCTTCTGAAAACCACGGGCCTTTAAAGCTACGGGCCGTAAGAACACAAAGGAGACCTATGTCCGAGAACACATGGATGATCATTGCGGTGGTCATCTACTTCGGAATGATGCTCGCCATCGGTTATTACGGATGGCGCAAAACCACCCACTATGGCGACTACGTCATCGGCGGGCGCGATCTGCCGGCCTTCGTCGCCGGTATCTCTGCCGGCGCCTCAGATATGTCAGGCTGGCTGCTCATGGGTCTGCCGGGCGCGCTATTCGTCTCCGGCATGAGTGAGCTGTGGATCGTCATCGGTCTCTTCCTCGGTGCCTTGGCCAACTGGCAGTGGGTCGCACCGCGCATGCGCGCCTACTCCGAAGTGGCCAACAACTCGATCACTCTGCCGAGCTTCTTCGAAAACCGCACCCACGACCAGTCGCGCGCGCTTCGCGTCATCGCGGCTGTGATCATCATCTTCTTCTTCACCTTCTACGTCTCCTCCGGCATGGTCGCCGGCGGACGCTACTTCGAGTCGACGTTCAAGGGCGACTACCTGTGGGGCATGCTTATCGTCGGCGCGATCACCGTCGTCTACACCTTCGTCGGCGGCTTCTTCGCCGTCTCCTACACCGATGTCGCGCAGGGCATCCTGATGTTCCTCGCGCTGATGATCGTCCCGATCATGGCGCTGTTCGCCATCGACAACGCCGGCGACATCTTCACCTACCCGCTGGACCACAAGTACGGGCCGCACGAGAACGGCAACCCGACCTTCTTCAACTTCTTCGCGGGCGTGTCCGCCGCCACCATCATCGGCAACCTGTCCTGGGGCCTGGGCTACCTGGGCCAGCCGCACATTGTCACCCGTTTCATGGCTCTGCGCAGCCCGTCCGAGGCACGCTCCGGCCGCAATGCCGGCATGATCTGGGTGGGCATCTGCTACATCGGCTCCGTGTTCACCGCCATCATCGGCACGAGCTTCTTCGGCCAGACCGAGCACTCCGTCACGGACCGCGAGGGCTTTGAGACCATCTTCCTGGACATGACCTACATCCTGTTCCACCCGTTGTTCGCGGGCCTGGTCCTCACCGCCGTCCTCGCCGCGATCATGTCCACCATGTCCTCCCAGCTGCTGGTCACCTCGTCCGCGCTGATCGAGGACCTCTTCCGCGGCTTCGCCAAGAAGGAATTGACCGGCCGCTCCCTGCTCATCGCATCTCGCGGCATGGTCGTCCTCATCGCCCTGATCGCCATCCTCATGGCGCTCAACCCGTCGGACACCATTCTGGGCCTGGTCGGCTTCGCGTGGGCCGGCTTCGGTGCCGCATTCGGCCCGGTCGTCGTCGCCTCCCTGTTCTGGCGCCGTCTCACGGCTCAGGGCGCGATGGCCTGCATGATCGTCGGCGCCGTGACCGTACTGATCTGGGGCTACGTCCCGGCTACCTCCGAGCTGATCTACGAGATGGTTCCGGGCGTCCTGTTCGCCACCATCGCGATGGTCGTCGTCTCCCTGGCCACCAAGCCGAATCCGGAATCCGAGGCTGAGTTCGACCGCGCCGGCCACGTCTTCGATTACGCTATGGCGCACCCGGACGACAGCTTCGACGATGCACTGGAGAGCACCCCGCGCTAAACAGCTGACTTTCCGGCTCACCTGACATGAGCCGAAACTGAAGGGGGACGCACGGTTTCAACGCCGTGTGTCCCCCTTTTTTCATGCCTGCAAGGTCCCTGCTGTTTAAATCCAGCTACCTGGATCCAGCTATTTGCCGTGCACGGCGCGTTTAGCTGGATCCAACTAGCTGGATCCAGTGAGCTAGTTGCGCGCTACGGGGAGTGAACGCGAACCGGGAACCTCAGCGCGTCCGGGGCAGTCCAATAAGGCATGACATGGTTCCGCGCATACCTCGCCGTCCTCGCCGCCGCCACCATTGCGGTCGTGCCGTTCCCCACCCCGTATTCGCTTATCGACGTCCCCTCCCACCCCCATTCCCGCCGCACCGTCCTCGGCTACGAACGTGAATTCTTCGGCGAAGGCGGGTGGGCCATCCAACCCGCCGGCTGCACCACCCGCGAAGCCGTCATGGCCGACGCTTGGCAGGTGGAATCGTGCACCGTGCCCTACCGCCAGTGGGACGCGTCCCGCATAGCGAGATACACCGACCCCTACACCGGGAAGGCCCTCGACCCGGCCGACGTGGAGATCGACCACATCATCCCCCTGCGCGCCGCATGGGATTCCGGAGCGCACGCCTGGCCGGAGGATAAGCGCACCGCGTTCGCCAACGACCCGCTCAACCTCGTGGTCACCTCACGCGCGGCCAACCAGGCCAAGTCTGACTCCCTACCCAGCGAATGGCTCCCTCCCGAAGCAGGAGCACGCTGCGCGTATGCTCGCCGCATCGCCGATGTCGCGCGCACCTACCACCTTGAACTGCCGCGACCGGATGTGCGCGCCATGCGCCGGCAGTGCTCCGGTGTGCGTGGAGTGGCAAGTATTTTCGCCCCAGCTGGGAGAATCCCGCTGCATTCCGTAGAGTAAGGTGCCATGACAACTTTCATGCTTTTCCTGCACGTTGCCGCAGCGGTCCTCCTGATCGGCCCGGTGACCGTGGCTGTGTCCGCGTTCCCGAAGGCCGCCAAGGCCGCTAACTCCGGTTCGGAGGAAGCTATCGGCCGCGCTTCGTTCCTGCACCGCACCTCCACCACCTACGGTCTGCTCTCCCTGCTGGTGCCGCTGCTAGGTGCTGCCCTGCTCGCCTTCAACTGGGATGCCTATAAGACCAACTACTGGATGCACACCGCGATCGTCCTGAGCGTCATCGCGTGGCTGTTCTTGTTCATCATGGTCATCCCGCAGCAGCGCAAGATGATGGGCAGCCTCGGTGCCCTGGCCCCGGCTGACGCCGACCCGAGCGATGTGGCCACCAACTTCGATTCCGCCCGCGTCAAGGCAGCTGCCGGCGGCGGCATCTTCAGCCTCCTGTGGTTCGTCGTCCTGATCCTGATGTTCCTGCCGGCTCCGGCTTAAACACCTTCAGGTAGCGGCGACCAAAACGTCCGCCCCCTTCCCTATTCCGTGTCACCATGGATAAGGGAAGGGGGCGTTTCACGTTATCGGGCCAGAGCCGGTGCGCCCGACCCGGGCCTAGTCGCGCCAGCCGCGGTCACGTCCGCGCCCACCGCGGTCACCACGGTCGTCTCGGCCACGTCCGCCGCGGTAGCCACGGCCACGGTCGCGCCCGCCGCGGTAACCGCGATCACGGTCGTCGTCACGTCTGCGGTAGCCGCCACGGCCTCCGCGGCCACGCGGCGGTGCACCGGTGTCGCGCTGGATGTTGATCAGCTGGCCGGAGATGCGGGTGTCGGAGAGACGGTCGAGCACGGCCGGGTCGAGGTTCTTCGGCAGCTCGACGAGAGTGAAGTCTCCGCCGATGGTGATGCGGCCGAAGTCGCGGTTGGTCAGGCCGCCCTCGTTGGCCAGGGCACCGACGATGGCGCCCGGGCGGACGTGCTGGCGCTTGCCCACGTCCAGGCGGTAGGTGTCGAAATTCGGGTCGTCGTTGTGGAAACGGCCCCGGCCGCGGTCGTCGCGGTCGCGCCCACGTCCACCGCGGTCCCAGCGGTCTCGGTCGCGGCGGTCGCGCTTGTCCTTCGGCGGCTCCTTCATCAGGAACTCGTCGCCCGAGGTCTGGGCGGCAAGCGCCGCGGCGATATCCTCCATCGGCACGTCGTGGTCGGCGGAGTAGCTGCGCACCAAGCCGCGGAAGAGGTCCATCTGGTCGTTCTCGAGCGACTCGGTGATCGAGTCGGAGAACTTGGCCATGCGGGAGACGTTGACCTCGTCCACGGTGGGCAGGTCCATCTCCTCGATCTTGGCGCCGGTGACCTTCTCGATGGAGCGCAGCATGCGGCGCTCGCGCGGGGTGACGAACAGGATCGCCTCACCGGTGCGGCCGGCACGGCCGGTACGGCCGATGCGGTGGACGTAGCTCTCCGTGTCGTTCGGGATGTCGTAGTTGAGCACGTGGGAGATGCGCTCCACATCCAGACCGCGGGCGGCGACGTCGGTGGCGACGAGGATGTCCAGTCGGCCGTCGCGAAGCTGGTCGACCGTGCGCTCGCGCTGCTGCTGGGCGATGTCGCCGTTGATCGCGGCGGCGGAGAAACCGCGTGCGCGCAGCTTCTCGGCGACTTCCTCAGTCTCGTGCTTGGTGCGCACGAAGACGATCATGCCGTCGAATTCGGTGACCTCGAGGATGCGGGTGATCGCGTCGAGCTTGTTGCGGTGCGCGGTGAACAGATAGCGCTGCGTGATGTTGGTGTTCGTGCGCGTCTCGGACTTGACCGTGATCTCGGCCGGGTCGTCGAGGTACTGCTTCGAAATGCGGCGGATGCCGTTCGGCATCGTCGCGGAGAACAGTGCGACCTGCTTGTCGTCCGGTGTGTCCTCAAGGATGCGCTCGACGTCTTCCTGGAAGCCCATGTTGAGCATCTCGTCCGCCTCGTCGAGCACGAGGAAACGCAGGTTGGAAATGTCCAGCGAGCCCTTCTCCAGGTGGTCGATGACGCGGCCCGGGGTGCCCACGATGATCTGCGCACCGCGGCGCAGACCGGACAGCTGGATGCCGTACGCCTGACCGCCGTAGATCGGCAGCACAGAGATGCCACCCACGTGGTCCGCGAAGGACTGGAAGGAATCGGACACCTGCAGGGCGAGCTCACGCGTCGGCGCGAGGACGAGCGCCTGCGGGTGGCGCGCCTTCTTGTCGATCTGGGCGAGCACCGGCAGCGCGAACGCCGCCGTCTTGCCCGTACCCGTCTGCGCGAGGCCGACCACATCGCGGCCTTCCATCAGCAGCGGGATCGTCTGCGCCTGAATCGGCGACGGCTCCTCGAAGCCGACCCGCTTGACCGCTTCCAGCACATCATCCGGTAGGCCAAGGGCATCGAAGCCAGTGCTTTGCGACGCCTCGTCTGCCCCCTCGCCCCCGCTTTCCTCAGCGGAGGATGCTGCCGGTGTCACTTCGTTGTCAGCAGCGTCATTTGCGGTGCTTTCTGCGTTGTCGGCAGTGTTTTCTGCAGTTTTCTCAGTGTTGTCTTCTTGCCCGTTGTTCTCGTTCCCGTTGTTCTCGTCCACGGCCCCAGCGTTCTCTTTCCCATTCCCAGTTTCAGACTGCGTGTGCGTCTCCGCGCTGAGCTGCGCCGAATTCGCTTCCGATTCGGTCGTCATTTCTGCCCCAGCCGGTGTGTTCGCCTGCTGGTTATCAGCGGCGTTGTCATCAATACTCATCACCGCCAAAGCCTACCGTCAAAGCAGACCCTATAGCTATTTACAGCGGGGACAGCTCCTCCCCGATGCCCATGCGGTTCGTGCGCGACGGTTAAGCTCTGAGAATGTGAACGCCCGATATTTGTTTCCTGCTCTCGTCTCCGCCGGCTTCCTGCTCGTCGGATGCTCCACTCTCGCCGAGCCCGATCTGAACGCCGGCCTCGAATCCACCGGTTCCCCCGCCACGACCGACGCCGCTACCGATGCCGCGACCGAGACGGAGACCGCGACCGCGGCCGAGGCTGCCGACGTGACAAAGGGAACCATCTGCGGCGACGTCTCAGTGAGCAACGGCGAACTGACACGCTCTGTCGTCGCGCTCGAGGACGGTGCGGACTGTGCGGAAATCATGTCCGTTTTCGAGGACTACCTTTCCCCTGACCCCACCGGCGGTCCGCCGAGGAGCACGTCCGCGATCTGGGAGGCTCCGAACGGCTGGTACTGCAGTAAGAAGATTCTGCTGAACGGCGACCCCGACAATAACGCGTCGCTGCAGCCCGCCTGCGGCCCCAGCCGTGAGCACCGTCTAGGCGTGTGGATGGACAAGGAACGTATCGCGGACCTGCCTTAGCGCTGCGGCGGTGCAAATCCGCCCGCTCCCCCGTGGTCACCGAATCCACCGGCCCCAGCCGGATATCCTTGCCCCGGTGCACCGCCATACGGCGGTTGCCAATTCCGCTGAGCACCCGACTGCGCCCGCTGCTTCTCGTGGTGCCGGCCGATAAAGAACAGGATCATGCCGAGGGCAAACACAATGAGCGCTGCGATGCCGCCGAACACTCCGCCGAATATCCCGATCAGCCCGGGGAAGATCTTGTCGATGTCCTCCTTCTTGGCCAGCATCACCGCACGGTCGCAGGAGAAGGAATAGGAACCTTCATCGGCTGATGTGATCTTGCGGGTACTGGTCCAATCGCCCTCCTCTTCCCCCAAATTCACCGAGCCCACGACGCTTTCAAGGTTGATCTGCTCGCCCGACGGGGAGGAGATAGTGCATTCGGCCACGCCCGGTTCCCCGCTCCTCTCGAAGACCCGGTACTCCGTCTCCGCAAGAAGTTCCGCGGTGCCTTCGCCACTATTGATCTCGACTTTCGGAGTATCAGCAAGCTGCTTTATGCCGCCAGCTCCCATTAACACCCCGAGCAAGATCGCTGCGACGAGCCCGATCCCGCCGAGCACCATGACGACGATCCCGATTTTCTTCATGCGTGCGCCCTGAAGCCCTCACCCCGCCCACCATGAATGCAGCGTCTGGCGCACCGTGCTGGGGCGTCGCGCTCGGCGCAGCAGCTTGTCTACACACTAACCAAGTTCTTCTGTGTCAGCAGCGATTTCACATACACCCATCACGGTTGTGCCCGCCACATCAGACGTAACCGCGCCTTCACCGCCTACACTGTCCCCCTATGCGTCTTTCCACTTCGACCCGCACCACCGTGCTCTTTGTTGGCGGTGCCACCGCCGCCGCCTTGGCTCTGGCCGGCTGCTCTTCCGACAACACCGTCGCCGACGCCCCAGCCATGAGCACCCTGCAGACCACCCCCAGTGAATCTGCAGAGCCCAGCTCCGCCGAACAGCCGTCCACCGAGCCGACGAAGGAAACATCCACGGCAAAGGGAGAGAAGAAAGACGAGGCCAGCGAGAAAGCGGATTCCAAGCCTGAGGATGACCGCACGAACGTCGCCGCCGGCACCGTCTGCGGCGAGGTGACCTCGAAAGGCGATGGAAGCCCCCTGTCCATCGTCGCGATGGACGACGGCACAGACTGCGACGAGGCCATGGAGGTCTTCACTGACTACATGTCCGACTCTCCTTCTGGCACGCCCCCACAAGGCTCCGGCGCTTTCTGGGACGCGCCCAACGGCTGGACGTGCGGCGGAAACAACTTCCTCTTCCCCGGCGACGAGGACCAGAAATTCAACAAGCACCCCTCCTGCGGCCCCGACAGCAACGAGACAAACGTCGTCGCCGTCCCCAAGGATCGCGTCAGCGAACTGCCGGTCTAACCAGTCAGTGCCGCACCGTTCCCGCCGACCTCACCGCCACCGCCCAATAGAGCCTGTAATTCAGGCCCACGCCCACTAGTGTCGGACGCATGTCAAAGCTCATCGATGTCACCGGTGCCGTCATCATCCGCGACGGTGCGGTTTTCGCCGCTCAGCGCGGTCCGGGTAAAGCGCTTGCCGGCAAGTGGGAGTTCCCCGGCGGCAAGATCGAGCCCGGCGAGACCCCGGAGCAGTCTCTTGCCCGCGAGCTCAAAGAAGAGCTGCTTGTCGACGCCGCAGTCCACGACCACATCACCACCACCGAATACACGTACGACTTCGGCACGGTCCGCTTATCGACGTTCCACTGCACCCTCGCCCCCGGCACCGAGCCCACTTTAACCGAGCATGCAGACTCCCGGTGGGTCCCGCTCACCGAACTCACCGACCTCGATTGGGCACCCGCAGACATCCCAGCGGTTGAACTCATCGCCAAATAAAAACATGAGCACAGCGCACTCACTTCGTAGCCTTGAAGCCGATACATTCTTCGGCTACATCGACAGGCAAACGCTTTCTGAGCGAATCCACAATCCTTCGCTGGTAGCCAATGCTGATGACAACACGATGCTTGCTGCGCTACGCGCTGAGCTGAAATCGTCCAAGTCTTTCACCATTTCCGTCGCCTTCGTCACCAATGGCGGCATCGGCGCATTGAAAGAAGCACTCGTTGATTTCCGTGGTCGAGGCATGATCATCACCTCGGACTACCAGGACTTCAACTCGCCCGACGCGTTACGCGAGCTCCTGCGGCTTCGAAACATCGACGTCCGGATCATGAGCGGCCGCTCGCACCACGCCAAGGGTTACGTTTTCGATCATGGCGACCACGTCACTGCACTCGTCGGTAGCTCGAATCTCACGCGCGATGCGCTCATGGACAACTCCGAATGGAACCTCAAGTTCTCGACTCACCATGACGGAGACATTGCTGACCAACTGAACGCTGCTCTTCAACGCCACATCGAAACCTCCGAGCCCCTCACCGAAAAATGGATCCAGGCCTACAGCAATCGCAGGCGACCACCAGTCTTTCCCACTACAGCTGACGAGATTCAGCCGGGAGAGCGAGCACCGCAAACAAAGATTCTGCCCAACAAGATGCAGACTGAAGCGTTGGATCGGCTTCGGGCGCTCATTGAGTCGGGAGAAAACCGTGCACTGATCATTTCCGCCACTGGTACGGGCAAGACCATTCTTGCAGGTCTAGCTGCCCGTGAGTTCAAGCCGGAACGCGTGCTCTTCGTTGCCCACACTGCACAGATCCTTCGCAAAGCAGCGACGGAATTTCAACGCGTGTTTGAAACCTCAAATGAAGACACCGGCTTTTTCATTGGACAGCAACGCGAAATGGGCCGTCGGTTCACATTCGCAACAGTTCAGTCAATTTCCCGGATCGAGCACCTCGCTGAAATCTCTCCGAAACAATTCGACTACATCATCATCGACGAGGTTCACCGCTCCGGCGCTGCTTCATATCGTCGAATCATCGATCACTTCCGCCCAAGCTTCCTTCTAGGGCTCACCGCCACACCGGAACGCACTGATGGCTTCAACGTTTACGAACTGTTCGACCACAACGTCCCATTCGAAATTCGGCTCGGTGACGCTCTCGAGTCGCGGATGCTCGTTCCGTTCGACTACTACGGGGTATCCGATTATGAGTCGATGAACGGCTACACCATCTCGGACGACTCAACGATCGCTGAGAAAGTCGCCCGTGAGCGCATTGAGCATTTGGTCCAAGTCTTGGAAGACTACAGCTTCCCCAGTGGCACGAAAGGGCTGATCTTCTGTAGTTCCAACAAGGAAGCGAGACGACTCTCTCAAGAACTGAATAAGTACACGCTCTACGGAAAGCCACTTCGGACCGTGTCGTTGAGCGGTGCAGACAGCATTCACCTCCGCGAAGACACCGTCGAAAAGCTGCAAGCTGGCGAACTAGATTTCATCATCACCGTCGATATTTTCAACGAGGGAATCGACATTCCCGACGTCAACGTGATCATGATGCTGCGTAGCACTAAGTCTTCGATCATCTTCACGCAACAATTGGGGCGCGGGCTGCGTAAAGCCACGTTTAAAGAGACGCTCCGCGTCATTGATGTCATCGGCAATTACTCGAATAACTACCTGATTCCAATTGCATTGACTGGTGATCGCTCCGGCGATCCTGACAGTGCTCGCGAAACCATCCGACGTTCTCGTACGCATCCCGTCGCTGGCTCCTCAACGATCAGCTTCGATGAAGTCACCACTGAGCGAATTCTCGAATCAATTAAGCGCGCGAATCTCATTGACAAGCGCAAATGTAAGGAAGCAATCCTCAATCTCGAGTATCGACTTGGCCAACTGCCCCGCCTCGTTGACTTCGAAACCCACGAATCGATCAACCCTTTCTTGATGGCGAGCAAGTACAAGAACTACTGGTCACTGCTGCATTCACTCAAGTTCGTTGAGGTTGGCCCCTCGAAGAAAGAGCAAGGCTTCCTCAACATGCTCTCGGCGATTCTGCTGAGTGGTAAACGTCCCCAGGAACTCTTGCTTTTGCAGCTGCTCTGCGAAAGTGGCTCCTTACCAGTGGGTGAATACGTCGAATTCTTGAAGCAGAAGAATCTCGACCACAGCAACGCATGTCTTGATTCAGTTGAACGGGTCCTGAACCTCCAGTGGTTCACAGATGGGCAGCGCTCGACATTTGGTAATCGCCCATTAGCTGAAAGGCACAACGACGTCTTCCGACTTAGCGATGACTTCCAAATGCTCTACGACTCTTATGCCCTTAGTGAGAGCTTCTCGCCTGTCAGCTTCCGAGATCACGTTGACGACATCGTTGAGACTGGTTTGCTTCTCAACCGGAAGAACTTCGCCAGCGGAGATCGTTTGATCCAAGGCAAGCGTTACTCTCGGCGCGATGCATGCCGGCTGCTCAACTGGTCCGATAACCAGGAGTCGACCGTCTACGGTTACAAAACGGACAAAGCTACGATGACGTGCCCAATCTTCGTGACCTACCACAAGGATGCAAAGATCTCTGAGAGCATTCGTTACGAAGACACCCTCATCGACCGCTCAACTTTGCACTGGTTCACGCGCAACCGCCGCACCCTGAAGAGCAATGAGCTTCAGCCGATCCTTAATGGCGATGCTGACCTCCATCTCTTCGCCAAGCGCGAAGACGCAGAAGGAGCCGAGTTCTACTACCTCGGACAAGCTGACTCGACCAATCCTCAGCAAACCGAGATGCTCGGCAAGAACAATAAACCGGTCGACGTGGTCACAACCAACCTGAAACTCAGGGTCCCGCTGCCGGCTGAGCTGTTCGACAGCCTCACTGCTCGCAAGACGGTTGCTGCTGAAAACCGGCATTAGAAAATCTATACTCTGCCTCAAACTTATTACTTGGTAGGTGGAGGGACTTGAATGTTTGGAAGGCAAGCCAAGCAAGAGAATGAAGTATTGAGGGCCGAAAACCAGGAGCTGCGAAATCGTCTGGCCTACGCTGAGCAGATCCTCCACAACACCAATGGTGGCGACCTCACTCTGATTAACCAGCATCGAGAACTCCTCCAGTCTGAGGTCGATGCCCTTCAATCTTCCCAGAGGACCGCAGAAGAACGTCTCCGCCAAGCAGAAGTCGAATTCGACAACGTTCAAGCCAAAATCATCGACGCACGCGACGAACAGCGTTTGCAGGATTTTGGATGGTTCGAATTCGAAAACCCTGCTGAGCATGCGCTAGAACTGGAAGAAAAGCTAAAGCAGGTTAGAGCTGAAGCAAAAGAGATGGTTCGAAACAAGGTTGCAGTAAGCGCAACCGAAGGGTTCACTTTCAATAACTCGCTCTCAAAAGGAAAGTCCTTTGTAAACAACCTCTCGAAGATGGCGTTGCGCTCTTACAACGCCGAAGTCGAAAACGCGATCACGCGAATGAAGGCTGGGAACTTGTCTTCCGCAATTAAACGTGTGGACAGAGCACGCCTTCAAATCAGCAAGATGGGAAGCATGATCGACCTTGGCGTAACCAGGGAGTATCACCGGCTACGTATCGAAGAGCTAAAGCTAGCTTCGGAACATTTGAAGGCTAAGCAAGCCGCCAAGGAAGCAGAGCGGGAAGAAAAAGCGCGACTCCGAGAAGAAAAGAAAGCCCAAGCTGAGCTCGAGGCAGAGCGTAAACGCCTGGAGAAAGAAAAGAATCACTACCAGAATGCTCTTTCCAAGCTTCTTGCAGACGGAAAGGAAGAAGAAGCCCAAACGCTGCGCGAGCAGATTAACGAGATTCAGAAGGGCATAGAGAATGTCGACTACCGTCAAGCAAACATCCGCGCCGGCTATGTGTACGTAATCTCAAATCTTGGAAGCTTTGGTGAACGCATGGTCAAAATCGGTATGACTCGGCGCCTCGATCCGATGGACCGCGTTCGAGAGCTCAGCGATGCATCGGTCCCCTTCAACTTTGACGTGCACGCTTTGCACTTTTCCGATGACGCAGTTGGCATTGAGAATGCGCTCCACCAGAAGTTCGCAGGACGAAAAGTCAACAGGATTAACAACCGCAGGGAGTTCTTTTACGCGACTCCAGGTGAAGTAAAAGACGCCTTGCTCGCAGTCGAAGGAAACCTGCTCGAGTACATCGACGTTCCTGAAGCTGAGCAATTCCGTTTAAGTCAGGCGATCATCAAGGAAGAGAATCAGCCATCGGGGCGCTAAGCTCCCCTATCAGCGAAGCTAATCCTCCGCCCGCAGGTGCCGGAGCTTCTCCAGGGCGGCGTCGCCGGCGGCGATGCGGTCGAGGATGTGGCAGGCGTCGTCGAAAAGCGTCCATGCTTGGTTGATGGTGGCTGCGGGGGCGTGGGTGATGATGCGGACGTTGGGGTCGCGGCCCCAGTAGTCGTTGGTGTCGGCGACGGAGGTGCCGCGGGTCAGTTCGCTGTCGGCTTCGACGTCGACGGTGGTCAGCTGGGCGTCAGTGGGGATGGCGCCGGTGGCGGCGAGCACGGTGAACAGGTCGTGGATCTGGGCCTGGTAGCCCTGCCCCATCCCCTCGTGGAATTCAAAGTAGAAGCGGGTGATCGGGCCCAGCTGCTCGGCGATGGGTGCGGCGCCAAGGGTGCGCGTGATGTTGTCGAGATGCTCCGGAGTCAGCAGCATCTGCTCCGTCGCGTTGAGCGGGCACACAGTGATCGGTGCGGGGGCGTTCGCGAAGACCTCCTTGGCGGCGTGCGGGTCGACCCAGAAATTCCACTCGGCGGTGGGCGTGGTGTTGCCTGGGTAACAGAACGCCCCGCCCATGACCGTGATGTGGCGGAGTTTGGCGTAGTGGTCGGGGTGGAGGCGTCGGAAAGCGGCGAGGTTGGTCATGGGGCCGGTGACGATGAGGTAGAGGTCGTCAGTGCCGCGGTCGATCGCGTCGATCCAGAGGCGGTCCCAGTCGTGCTCAACGTGGCGGTCCGGGGCGTGCGCGTAGCCCAGGCCGGTGTCGCCGTGGGTCTCCGGTGTGGTGGTCAGCTCCCACCCGAGCGGGTTGGGGACGCCGGCGGCGAGCGGGATGATCGGCAAACCGCACAAGGTGAGAATCCAGGCGGCGTTGCGTGCGCACTGGTCGGCCTCCACGTTGCCGCTCGTGGTGGTCACGCACTCGAGCTCGTGGGTGCCGGCGTGGACCGTGGCGGCGAGGTAGGTCAGTGCGTAGGTATCGTCCACACCTGGGTCGCAGTCGTAGATGATGCGCATTAGTGCTCCTTCGCAGGGGTCGTCGTCGTGCTGGTTGTCCGGGGTTCCCCGGTGGCGTGCTTCGGGTGGGTCTCCTGCCCCATCACCGCCCAGACGGCGAACGCGCCGGCGGCGATCGCGCCGCACACCCCGAACGCCACCGGGAAACCGTGGGACTGGGCGAGCGCACCGATCACGATCGGGCCGAGAACCTGACCGGCGTCGCCGCACATCTGGAACAATGACAGTGCTTTACCACCGGAGCGGTCGTTGCCGATGATGTCCGCGAGCGTCGCCTGCTGGCTCGGCACGAGCAGGCCACCGCCAACGCCGGCAAGAGCAGACAGTGCGATCAGCGGCCAGAAGCTCGTGGCGAAACCGAGGGTCGCCGTCGCAACAACGGTGGTGGCCAGGCCAGAGAGGATCATGGGCTTGCGGCCGATCTCGTCGGCAAGCCGGCCGGAGAATTGCAGCGTCACCGCATTGCCCGCAGCGAACGCCGCGAGCGCGAGACCAGCCATCGCGCCGCCGTGGGTGAACACAGACGCCGCGAACAGCGGCAGGATCGCCACGCGCACACCCATATTCACCCAGCCCTGCGAGAACATCGACGCGAGCAAGCTCCGGTAGCTGGGGTGCGCCAGCGCCTCGTTCAGGCGCATCGGCGGGCGCGCGGCACGGTCCACATCCCGGTCGGACTTGGGCAGACGCGCCCACACCACGAACGCCGCCAGCCCCACGCCAGCACCGTAAATCACAAAAGGCCAGCGCATCCCCAGAAACGACAGGCCCGCGCCCGCAATCGGCCCAATGATGTTTCCCAGCAGGAACGCCGTCGCGTACGTCGAGCTCGCCCGCCCACGGATCTGCGGCGGCGCCACCTTCACAATCAGCGCCTGCGCCGAGATCGTGAACATCGTCGACCCCAGCCCCGCCAGGAACCGCAGCGCGAGCATGTGCCAATACTCCTGCGCCACCGCCACCAAAGCAGTGGTCACCGCCACAATCACAAGACCGGAGAGATAGATCTTCCGCGAGCCAAGCCTATCGACGAGCCACCCCGCCCCCGGCGCCCCCACCAAACGCGCCGCCGAGAACACCGACACCACCGCGGCAGCCGCCGCCATCGGCACGCCGAAGCTCTCCGCGAACTGCGGGATGATCGGGGCGATCAGTCCGTACCCCAGCGCGATGAGGAATGCCGCGGAGACCAGCACCCAGATCTCGTGCGGGATCGGCGGCACCGGGCCGCGTGCCGCGCGTGCGCGCGCACGGTCGTGCCTGTGTGCTGCCCAGCGTGCGGTCAGAGATGAGGTTGTCATAGCGCCAAACAGGCTACCCGTTTGAGCCGGTAAAGCCATTTCCTTACATCCGTGTTCGAATTTGTGTTCGAATGCATGGCCCTGTGTGTCCACCCTGCCTCGTACCTTGAGGGCCATGACGAACACACGAGAACTCGCACACCAGATCCGCTCCACCCACTCCGAGGCCCTCGACCGGTTCGAGGCCGTGATCCACCACCCGCGTTCCCTGGCCCGGCCAACCCCTGCGTGGCGGCCGCCGTCACGCGACCTTCCCCGCATCGGCCACGGCCCCCAGTTGAAGGCCGCTGTCACTCGCCGCCGCGTTGGCCCGCGCGCCAAGGCCCGCATCAAGGGCTACGGCGAATCCCATGTCCCCGCCTACCTGATCGAGGTCCGCTTCACCGATATCACAGGCATCACCGTGGACCGCGATCTCGCGGAGGCATGGGTACGTGCCCTTGTTCCATCGTCCATGGCTGGTGCCGTCCACGAGGTCTACTCCCCCACCGGCACGACCTTCGTCTGGCTCGTCGACGGTACGTTCACGCCCGTCTACTCCCCCGCTTCCATGTTTGAGGGCCTGGCTGCCGCGTAAGAACCGCGACCGGCCTGCGCCGTTCTACCCGGTCACTGTCCTGTTCGTCCGCGCCGCGTTCACCGCGGCGCTTCGAGTTTTTTAGACCTCGTCCTCGAAGTCGACATCGTCGGCGACGGTGTCGTCGTAGTCCTCGTCGTCGAGATCTTCGTCATCGAGGTCTTCATCTTCACCGTCATCGTCGAGATCGTCGTCGTACGGGTCGTCGGCGCCGAAGATGTCGTACACGTCGGGCTCGTCGAAATCATCGTCGTCGAACGGGAGAAGCTGAGACTCCCAGTCCTCGGCGTGGTCGGCGGCGAGGCAGAGAATGTCGAAGAGGCGGTCGAAGTCGAAGAAGACACCCAAATCCAGGGTCTCCACCTCGGCGATCGCCTCGGCGTGCAGGCTGGCGAAGAGACGCTCGCGGTCCTCGTCGGTCAACTCGGCATCGCCGTCGGACTCCCAGAGTTCGCCGATGGCGTCGTCGAGGAGATCGTCGTAGGTCTCCGGCAGAGCGATGAAGGTCACCGCCGCACACGGGTCGCCGTCCTGCAGCTCAACCTGGACCTGCAGCTCGGCATTGTCGCCGACTTCGGCGCGCACCAGGTTCGGGTTGACCGGGTCCTGGAAGAAGTCCAGGTCACCGATGCGCTCGTCGGTGCCTTCCAGCAGGTCGCTCAGCACCGTGATCACCTGGTCGGTCGCCATGTGCTTGACGGCGGTGGCCACAGCGTCCTCCACGGAGAAGACGACGGAGACGAGAACGGTCTCGAATTCTTCGTCGTCTTCGTCCACATCCGCGGCGGCGATATACACATTCGCGGCGGGAAGATCGGGGTCGATCTCCACGAAATGGATCTCCACATCGGAGGTGATCGGCACGAACATCGTGTCGTCGTGCACGCGCGACTCGATGCCTTCGCGGTCAAGGCCTGCGGCAATGTCCTCGAAAAAGCTCATTACGTCGGTTCCCTCCTGCTGGATTTTCAGACGCATTCGGCCTGGCCGCACCCAGCCTAGCGACGTTGTGGTGCCACCGCACCGGTTCTTCGACTTCCGGCGGGCTTTCGGTCAGGGTTCCTCGTCGGGTTCGAGGCCGAGAAAGTCCGTCACGCTCTCCAGGACTTCCGGGCGGCCGGTGCCCCAGCTCGTGAATTTGAAGCCCTCCCACGCGCGGCGCTTCTCCGCCTTCGGGTCGCGCACCACACGGGGGTTGGCGCTGATGATGGTGGTGGCGCGGCCCGGCGCGTCCTCGGAGCGGAAGCCATAGACGGGCCATTCCTCCCCCACCTGGCCTGTGTGGAAGAAGGCTCCCCAGTTACGCTGCATCATTTCGCTGACAGTCTCGAAGTCGCTCTGGGGACCGAGCCGCTGCAGAATGCCGGCGGGGCTGGAATACGGTGCCCCGAAAACCGCCTCGAGGTCCGCGGTGTGCACGGCGCCGATGCCGAGGCGCTTGACGGCCGGGGCGGCGTGGTCGAAGTGGTACATCCACACATCCGCGACACGGCGGTGCTCCGTGGCCAGGCGCACCGAAGGCGCCCAGAACACCGCGTCGGCCACCAGCTCCGCGAAGTCCTTACGGGTCTGTGCGCCGTTGTAGGCGTCCAAGATGGCGTCGGCGTGCCCGGGGTCGAAGACCTCGAGGATGCGGCGTGCGGCCCGCTCGCGGGAACGGTTGAACACATACATCGCCTTGGTGAAGCTGGCCTCGCCCGAATTCGACCCGATGATCAGCGGCACTGGCGCTTCCTCGTTGGCGGTGAACACGTCGATCGGGTGGCTCGGCAGCACCTCCCCGTCCACGGTCGGCATGAACGCGAGGTTGAGGTACGGCAGTTCGCCGCTGCGGATCAGCAGAGAATTGCCCACGCGCACGAGCTCTTCGCCGTCGACCTGCCGCAGGTCCTCGAGGGTGGACAGGCGGGACAAGCCCATGCCGTCGAGAAGCTTGCGCACCCACATTGCCGCCTGGATGCGCGAGTGGACCGCGGCCGCGGGTGTGGATTGGGCGACAGCGCCGTGGAACAGTCCGCGCGCGGGCGGCGAGCTCATCAGGGTGACCACCGAGGCGGCGCCAGCGGATTCGCCCATGATTGTCACCCGGTCCGGGTCGCCGCCGAAAGCGGCGATGTTGTCGCGCACCCATTCCAAGGCGAGGATCTGGTCCATCGTGCCCGGGTTCGCGGCGCAATCGGCCCCGAGCGAGCGCAGGTCCAGATACCCGAGCACACCCAGGCGGAAATTGATCGAGACGTAGACGATGTCCGTGGCTTTTGCGAACCGGTGCCCTTGCAGAACTTTCTCGTGCGACGAGCCGGTCAGGAACGTCCCGCCGTGCATGTACACCACAACCGGCAGTTCCTCGTCCGTGTCGGGGCGCACGATGTCGAGCACGAGGCAGTCCTCCGTGCCCTTGACGCGGTCGTTCCAGCCGTAGGTGCCCTGCATCGCCGGGTGCGCGAAGTGGACCGCGTCGTGCACGCCCTCCCAGGGCTCGCGCGGGTGCGGTGCCCGGAAACGGTGCTGCCCGTCCGTCGGCGCACCGAACGGCACACCCCGCCACGTGCGCATCCCCGTCGTCGGGTCGACGACACCCCGGACACGGCCGGACGTGGTGCGCACGACGGGATTTGCGGTCATGCCTCGCCACTGTAGCTACCGCGGCGCACAGAAGGCTGCCAGCACAGCGCACGGCACGCTTGTCGACGCTACCTCAACCTCCTCCCCGACAGCATTCCCCGCCCTCCTATAAATTGGTGTGCATTGGCTTTTCACGGGCCGAACGAATTGCACGCCCACCCCTACGCGCCGCGCAATAAGGCGCTCGAAGGAGAAACGACATGGCCCTCTTCCGCAACCGCAAGGACGACAAGAAGAACCAGGCTGCCAGCGCACCCGCGGCGATGGATGCCAAGGAGATCGAGAAGAACGCCAACTTCATGGGCAGGACGTTCATCAAGGGTCTCGACCGTGCGGTGCGTCTGCAGTCCGGTGTGATCCGCGCATATGTCGACCACCTGCGCCGCTCTAACCCGGAGGCTTCCCCGGCGGAGATCCAGACGCTCATGGACAAGCACTTCATGTACGCCGCTTCCGGCACCGGTGCGGGCGCCGGCGGCGCGGCCGCAGTCCCCGGCATCGGGTTCTTCACGGGGGCCGCCGCCGTAGCCGGCGAGTCTCTCGTGTTCGTGGATCTGGCCGCTGTCTACACCGTCGGCTCCGCCTACCTGCGCGGTGTGGACATCTCCGATGCGGAGCGCCGCCGCGCCATCGTGCTGATGGTGCTGTCGGGATCGCAGGGAGCGGCGATCGTCGATACGCTCGTCGGCCCGGACGCCCAGAAGCTGCCGTCTGTGGCGATGGTGTCGAAGTTCTCCGGCCCCACCCTGAGCCAGGCCAACAGCTTGCTCACCCGCTCCCTGATGAAGTCGATGAAGCGCCGTCTGCGCCGAATGTGGCTGGGCAAGCTCATGCCGCTGGGCATCGGCGCTGTCGCTGGCGCGATGGCCAACCGCGCCCTGGCCAAGAAGGTCATCGAGGGTGTCAACCCCAACCTGGGCCAGCCGCCCGCCGAGTTCGCCAACGAGCTGCCCGCCAAATCCGAGGTGGAGGACGAATTCGACGCCGCAGAGAAGAACACCACGTCCCGCGTGAAGTCTTTCCTGGCCATCTTCAGCCGCAACCGCGACAAGGAGGAGGCCGGCGCGGCGGGCGCGACGGACGCGGATGTCGCCGAGGCTGAGGCCGCCGCGGACGCAATCGAGAAGGAGTAAGCCACGCCAATCGCGGAAAAGCTGCGCGGCCACCTGATCACCCGGTCGTTGAAGGCCAACCCCGGGTTCGCCGCGCTCACCCTCGCCACCGCCGTGATCGCGGCGGTGCTGCAGACATCCCTGCCGGGGCTGACAGGCACGGCCGTCGACGTGGCCACCGGCGCCCGTGAAGGCAGCGTGGCGGCGATCGCCTGGACCATGGCCGGCATTGCCGTCGCCCAATTCGCCTTCCAGGTGCTGCGCAGGTGGGCTGCCGGAAACCTGGCCACCCGCTCCCAGCACTACGTGCGCGTGGAGCTGCTCAAAACTCTCCACCGGCTCGACGGCCCCGGGCAAGACCGGATCGTCACCGGGCAGATCGTTTCCCGCTCCATCACCGACTTGGGCCAGCTCTTCTCCGTACTGGCGATGAGCCCGATGGCACTGTCCCGCCTGGTGCAGCTCCTCCTCACCATCGCAGTCATGGCGTGGGTGGACGTGCCCCTGACGCTGATGGCGCTGGCTTTCCTGCCGCTGATCGTGTGGGTGGCGGGCCGCTCACGCACCGCGCTCTACGCCGCGACATGGGCGAACCAGCAGTCCGCCGCGGATCTGACCAGCCACGTCGAGCAGACGGTCTCCGGTGTGCGCGTGGTCAAGGCCTTCGGCCGCGAGGAGCACGAAGTCGCGGTCCTCGACGGTCTCGCCCGCCATCTCTACGCCGTTAAGATGCGCGCGGCCAAGCTCACCGCCCGCTTCCAGCCCGCGCTGAGCCAGCTTCCCAACCTCGCCCTCGTAGTCACCATCGTCGCCGGCGGACTCATCGCGCTGCGCGGCGGCATGACGGTCGGCGGCTTCGTCGCATTCACCGCATACCTGAGCTCTCTGACGTCGCTGATGTCCATGCTGGCCAACACCTACGTCACACTCCAGATGGGCATGAGCGGCATCGACCGGCTCGAAGAGGTCCTCCAGCTCGCCCCCGAGCGCCCCGACCCCGCCGCACCGCGCGAGCTGCCCGACGGCCCCGCCGGCATCGCGTTCAACGACGTCACCTTCCGCGCCGACGGCCGCGACGTCCTCGACCGGTTCACCCTCACCGTCGCCCCCGGCGAACAAGTCTCTGTCATCGGCCCGGCGGGCGCCGGCAAGTCCATGGCTGTCCAGCTCGCAGGCGGCTTCTACGCGCCCGACGAGGGCTACCTCGCCCTGGTCACACCTGACGGCGAGATCCCCTACGACGAGCTCACCCACAACGCGATCCGCAGCAAGGTCACGTGCGTTTTCGACGAGGCATTCCTGTTCTCCCTGTCCATCCGCGACAACATCGCCATGGGCGCCGACGTCACCGACGACGACATCGCGCACGCCGCCCGGATGGCCTGCGCCGACGAATTCATCGCCGACCTCCCCGACGGCTACAGCACCGTCGTCGGCGAACGCGGCCTCACCTTATCCGGCGGCCAGAGGCAGCGCATCGCCCTCGCCCGCGCACTGCTCGCCCGCCCGCGCGTCCTCATCCTCGACGACGCCACCTCCGCCATCGACGCCACCACCGAAGCAGACATCCTGGCCAACCTGCATGACAACCTCCCCGGCGTGACCATCATCGCCGTCGCGCACCGCCAATCCACGGTGGAGCACACCGAGCGCGTCCTCATCATGGACCATGGCGCCGCGCTTATCGACGCTCCCCGCGCCACCGCCACCGCCCACCCCTCCTACAAGGCCCTGATGGCCCCCGGCGAGACCCCGCAACGAGACGTTGGAGTCGGCCCCGGTCTTGAACGCGTATCCGAACCCGAGCCCGAACCGGAACCGCCCCACTCGGCACTCTGGCCCGAGCTCCCCAACGTCGGCCCCCACGAGCACGTCCCCGCCCCGTCCGCAGGTTTCGGCCGAGTCGGCGGCGGTGGCGGGGGCGGCGGCGCTGCCCGCGTCGTCACCGCGACCCCGGAGCTCCTCGAGTGCCTTGAACACCTCCCGCCGGCTGACGAGGAACCCAAAGGCACCATCCCGGCTGGACTGCGCGCGATGTTCTCCTCGGTGAAGTGGCTGATCGCGGGAGTCACAGCGCTGCTCGTCGTGGGCGTGCTCGCGGATCTGAGCTTCCCGACGTTGGTGCGCACAGCCGTCGATAAGGGCATTCACGCCGGCGACCCCCGCACGCTGTGGCTGGTTTCCGGGGCAGCGCTGGCCGTGGTCCTCATCGCCTGGCTCGCGAACGCCGCGATGACCGTCCTGTCGGCCCGCTCCGGCGAACGCCTCCTCTACGGTCTGCGCGTGCGCAGCTACTCCCACCTGCAGAGCCTCGGGATGAGCTATTTCGAATCACACCTGTCGGGGCGCATCATGACGCGGATGACCACCGACATCGACACCCTGTCCAGTTTCCTGCAGACAGGGCTCGCCCAAGCGATCGTCTCCGTGGGCACTCTTATCGGCGTCGCCGCGATGCTCGTGGCCACCGACGGCTCACTCGCGCTCACCGCCTTCTACGCCGTGCCGCTCATCGCGCTGGTCACAATCGTTTTCCGCCACTACTCCAAGCGCTTCCACGCCGCCGCCCGCGCCCAGATTTCCGCCGTCAACGGCGAATTCGCCGAACTCATCGGCGGCATCCGCATCAGCCAGATGCACCGCATGGAGCCGTCCGCCGAAGTACACTTCGCCGCGGAGAGCGACACCTACCGGCGCCTGCGCATGCGCTCCCAGCTCCTCGTGGCCACCTACTTCAACGGCATGCAGCTGATCTCTCAGATCATGACCGCCATCATCGTCGGCATCGGCGCCGGCCGCATCGCCGACGGCACACTGTCCGTCGGCGTCCTCGTGGCCTTCACCATGTACCTCGGCCAGCTCTACGGCCCCATCCAGCAGCTCGGCCAGATCTTCGACTCCTGGCAGCAAGCCACCGTGAGCTTCGACCGCATCCGCGAGCTTCTCGACGAGCGCACCACCGTCCCCGACACCGGCACCTCCCCCGGCGCTGCCGACGCCGCCCGCGGGGAACTCGCGCTCAACAACGTCACCTTCGCGTACTCCCCCGGCACTACCCCCGTCATCGAGGATTTCACCGTCGCCTTCCAGCCCGGCGAAACCGTCGCGCTGGTGGGGGCGACGGGGGCGGGCAAGTCAACCGTCGTCAAGCTGCTCGCCCGCTTCTACGACCCCGTCACAGGCACTGTGACCGCGAGCGGCACCGACGTCTCCGCGTTCCCGCTCCCCGACTGGCGCCGCGCCCTCGCCCAAGTCCCCCAGGAGTCCTACCTATTCCCCGGCACCGTCGCCGAGAACATCGCCTACGGTGCCCCCGATGCCGCCCACGACGAGATCGAGGAGGCCGTGCGCCGCATCGGCGCGCTCGGCATCATCGCTGCCATCCCCGGCGGCTTCAACGCGCGCGTCGGCGAACGCGGCCGCGGCTTAAGCTCCGGGCAGCGGCAGATCATCGCCCTCGCCCGCGCCGAAATGCTCCACCCCGACGTCGTCCTCCTCGACGAAGCCACCGCGACCCTCGACCCCGCCACCGAGCGCAGCGTGCTCGACGCCTCCGCAAAAACCACAGTTGGGCGCACATCCGTGATCGTCGCGCACCGCCTCGCCACCGCCGCGGAGGCCGACCGAATACTCGTCGTCGACCAAGGACGTATCATTGAAGACGGACCCCACGCCGACCTGCTCAAGCAGGCCGGTCACTATGCAGTATTGTGGGCTGTTAGTCATTGATTGACACTGATCAATAAAGCGATCAAAAACACACGTAGAACTAAGAAACGAGGCGAGTACCTGCCGTGAGCAGCGAGAGCACATTCGGCCAAAACGACTGGCTGGTTGATGAGATGTTCCAGCAGTACAAGGACGATCCCAACTCCGTCGACGAGGAGTGGCGCGAGATGTTCGAAAAGGGCGGCAAACCGGCCGCGGCCAAGGCTGCCCCGCTCGTCTCCCCCGCAGCGAAGAAGGCCGCGGGGAACACCTCGCAACCGCACAAGGCCCGCACCGCGGCCAAGGTCGCCGACACCACCGGCGCCCCGAGCCAGGACGGCCGCGAGACCCGCGTCGACACCGCCGTCAAGGAGGTGCCGAAGCCCTCGCAGAAGCAGGCAGACAAGAAGAAGGCCAAGCAGTCCCCGATGGACCGCCTCAAGCCACTGCCCGAAGCCGGCGAGACCCAGCTGAAGGGCACTTTCAAGGCCATCGCGAAGAACATGGACGAGTCCCTGACCGTCCCGACAGCGACGACCGTGCGCGATATGCCGGTCAAGCTCATGTTCGAAAACCGCGCCCAGATCAACGACCACCTGAAGCGCACCCGCGGCGGCAAGATCTCGTTCACCCACATCATCGGCTGGGCCATCGTCAAGTCCGCCCTGCTCCACCCGGGCATGAACGTGAACTACAAGGTCGTCGACGGCAAGCCCTTCGTCGTCACGCCCGAGCACATCAACCTCGGCCTCGCGATCGACCTCCCGCAGAAGGACGGCACGCGCGCTCTCGTCGTCGCCGCCATTAAGGAGTGCGAGACCCTCACCTTCGACGAGTTCGTCAAGGCCTACGAGGACATCGTCGCCCGCGCCCGCCAGAACAAGCTGAAGATCGACGACTTCCAGGGCGTCACCATCCAGCTGACCAACCCGGGCGGCATCGGCACCCGCCACTCCATCCCGCGCCTGACCAAGGGCCAGGGCACCATCGTCGGCGTCGGCGCCATGGACTACCCGGCCGAATTCGCCGGTGCCTCCGAGGACCGTCTCGCCGAGCTCGGTGTGGGCAAGCTGACCACGCTGACCTCTACCTACGACCACCGCGTCATCCAGGGCGCAGAGTCCGGCGAATTCCTCCGCGACATCTCGCAGCTGCTTAACGACGACAAGTTCTGGGACGAGATCTACAACGCCATGCAGATCCCCTACGCCCCCATGCGTTGGGCCCAGGACATCCCGAACGGCGGTGTGGACAAGAACACCCGCGTGATGAACCTCATCGAGGCCTACCGCTCCCGCGGCCACCTCATGGCGGACACCAACCCGCTCCACTGGCACCAGCCGGGCCTACCCAAGCCGGACTCCCGCGACCTGCTGCTCGAAACCCACGGCCTGACCCTGTGGGACCTCGACCGCACCTTCAACGTCGGCGGCTTCGGCGGCAAGGAGTCCATGACCCTGCGCGAGGTGCTCACCCGCCTCCGCGCCGCCTACACCCTCCACGTCGGTGCCGAGTACACCCACGTCCTCGACCGCGACGAGCGCGAATGGCTGCGCGACCGCATCGAGGTCGGCATGCCCAAGCCGACCAACGCCGAGCAGAAGTACATTCTGCAGAAGCTCAACGCCGCGGAGGCATTCGAGAACTTCCTGCAGACCAAGTACCTCGGCCAGAAGCGCTTCTCCCTCGAGGGCGCCGAGACCCTGATCCCGCTCATGGACGCCGTCATCGACACCGCTGCCGGCCAGGGCCTCGACGAAGTGGTCATCGGCATGCCGCACCGTGGACGCCTGAACGTCTTGTTCAACATCGTCGGCAAGCCCGTCAAGACGATCTTCGGCGAGTTCGAGGGCAACCTGCAGCCCGCTCAGCAGGGCGGCTCCGGCGACGTGAAGTACCACCTCGGCTTCGAGGGCGAGCACATCCAGATGTTCGGCGACGGCGAAATCAAGGTCACCCTCGCCGCCAACCCGTCCCACCTGGAGGCCGTCGACCCCGTCATGGTCGGCATCGCCCGCGCCAAGCAGGACATCCTGAACCACAACAAGAACGCCGACGACCACTCCGTCGTCCCGATGATGCTCCACGGCGACGCATCCTTCACCGGTCTCGGTGTCGTTCAGGAAACCCTGAACATGTCCAAGCTCAACGGCTACGACGTCGGCGGCACCGTCCACATCGTGGTGAACAACCAGATCGGCTTCACCACCACCCCGGACCAGGGCCGCTCCTCCTACTACGCCACTGACCTGGCCAAGGGCTTCGACTGCCCGGTCTTCCACGTCAACGGCGACGACCCGGAGGCCGCCGCATGGGTCGGCCAGCTCGCCACCGAGTACCGCCGCGAGTTCGGCAAAGACGTCTTCATCGACCTGCTGTGCTACCGCCTGCGCGGCCACAACGAGGCCGACGACCCGTCGGTGACCCAGCCAGTGATGTACGACCGCATCGAATCCCACCCGTCGGTGCGCACCCGCTACACCAAGGACCTCATCGGCCGCGGCGACCTCACCGAGGAAGAAGCCGAGATCGCCAAGCGCGACTTCCACGACCAGCTGGACTCCGTGTTCAACGACGTCAAGGAAGACGGCGGATCCCCCGCCGAGCAGCACGGCATCACCGAATCCCAGTCGCTCACCCGCGGCTTGGACACCTCCATCACCGAAGACACGTTCCAGCAGCTTGCCGGCACCTATGCCAACCTGCCCGGCGACTTCACCCCCAACAAGCGCCTCAAGTCGGTGCTGAAGTCCCGCGGCGGCTCCTTCGAGAACGGCAACATCGACTGGGCCTGGGGCGAGCTGCTCGCCTTCGGCTCCCTGGCGGCGGAGGGCAAGCTCGTCCGTCTCGCCGGCGAGGACTCCAAGCGCGGCACCTTCACCCAGCGCCACGGCATCCTCTTCGACCCGAACACCGGCGAGCAGTACAACCCGCTCGACGCCAACGCCATCGAGCAAGGCAACGGCGGCCGCTTCCGCATCTACAACTCGGCCTTGACCGAGTTCGGCGGTCTCGGCTTCGAGTACGGCTACACCGTCGGCAACCAGGACGCCCTCGTCGCATGGGAGGCCCAGTTCGGCGACTTCGCCAACGGCGCCCAGACCATCATCGACGAGTACATCTCCTCCGGCGAAACCAAGTGGGGACAGCTGTCCAGCCTGATCATGCTCCTGCCGCACGGCTACGAGGGCCAGGGCCCGGACCACTCGTCGGCACGCATCGAGCGCTTCCTGCAGCTCGTCGCCGAGGGCTCTATGACGATCGCCCAGCCGTCGACGCCAGCAAACCACTTCCACCTGCTGCGCCGTCAGGCTCTCGGCGATATGAGCCGCCCGCTGGTCGTCTTCACCCCGAAGTCGATGCTGCGCAACAAGGCCGCCGTCTCCCAGCCGGCAGACTTCATCGAGGCCAAGTCCTTCCGTTCCGTCATCGACGACCCGAACATCGTCGACGCGAAGAACAAGGTCATCGGCGACGCCGACAAGGTGACCACCATCATCCTGTGCTCCGGCAAGGTCTACTACGACCTGGAGAAGCGCCGCCAGAAGGACGGGCGTGACGACGTCGCGATCATCCGCATCGAGATGCTCCACCCGATCCCCTTCAACCGCCTCAACAAGGCGTTCGCCAACTACCCGAACGCCAAGGAGGTCCGCTTCGTGCAGGACGAGCCCGCCAACCAGGGTCCGTGGCCGTTCTACAACGAGCACCTGGCCAACCTCGTGGACGACCTCCCGCCGATGCGCCGCGTCTCCCGCCGCGCAATGTCCACCACCGCGACCGGCGTGAGCAAGATCCACCAGCAAGAGGAGAAGGCGCTTATCGACGAAGCCTTCGCCTAAGCCCCCTACCCAACCCCCGCCCTCGCCCTTTGCGGCGTGCGGCGGGGGTTGTGCTGTCTCGGCGCTTCCCCCAGCCGCCTCGGTCCAGTACCAACCGCTCCCGAATCCGCCCGCTTCCCCATATTCCCGCCGCCGCGATTCGCTCTGTTTCCCCCCCCGGTTCTTCGCTAGTTGTCGCCGGTTCAATCCCCGGTTTTTCGCCGTCTCAACTCTGTTTCTGCCGGTTCAGTCGCGCTTGAGCTCTCTCTTCGAGTTCGGTTTCGCCGCTTTTCGGCCCAAATCGCCGATTTCGTACCCCTTGTGGCCTGCGTGTTTGGGCGTTGTCTACTGAAGTAGACATTGTTCGATAGACCTCGGCTTGCAAGTGGTTTAGCGTTTGTGGCATGAACCAATTCGCAGCGCAAGCCGGCGCCAACCCCACCCGCGGGGTTACTTAGCGAGGTTGTGTCCGATGAATTGGCCGTAGGCGTGGGTGCCGTGGGCATTGAGGTGGAGAGGAAGATTGCCTGGTGCTGGTGGCATGATGTCGATGAGGTTTACCCACCAGCGGTCTGGGGAACAGACATCGTGTCCTTCGGACATTGGCCATGTGTCGAGGAAGGTGGCGTTGTTTTGTTGTGCTACTTCGCGGAGGGTGTTCTGTAGGCGCTGCTCGGTACCTGCAGTGTTGCCGGCCGGAATGGGGAGGGGGTTGGATGAGCCGAGTCCGCTGTTGTAGCAGGACATGTTGTTGAAAGAGACGTGGGGGTAGCCGACTACCATGACTTTGGCGTTGGGTGCGTGGTGGTGGGCGATGTTGATGGCATTGCGGAGGCCGTTGCGGATTGCGCGGTCTGATGCTTGGACGTCGGGGCCGTAGGGATAGGTGTCATTGACTCCTGCGACGATGACTACGTTTTTGGTTTGTGGGTTGAGGTCACCGTGTTGAGCTGCGGTGCGCAGGGCATTGTCGATATGTACACCGCCGGTGGAAAAGGAGGCGCCTGCGCATTGGTACTGGTCGACGTGTGCGCCGCCGGATGCGTTGGCGATTTCGTCGGCGATGGCCCCGTCTGTAACACAGCCGACACCGGTGTTTACTTGGATTTTTGCTTTATTCTTCCAGAAGTCAGGCACGGTTGGGTTGGCTACTACGCTGTCACCGGTGAGGACGGTGTTGCCTGGTGTTGCGGCGAGGGCGGAGGTGTGTCCTGCGATGAGAGCTGCGGCTCCGGCTGCTACTGCTGCGAGTTTAGTGGGGGATTTCATTCTTGTTTCCTCTTATCTGTGTTTCTCCTTGAAATTTCTAAGTATAGGTTATGAAGAGTCCTGGGTATCACCCAGGGGCACACCAGTACCGAATAACCGCCACCCTTACGGGGCCATGAAACAGCTCTTCGGAACACAGGCAGGACCATAAGCACCATCCCGGCACTGACTGCGGGCACGACTTCAGGCACTGCCCGACTACTGGCGCGTCTCTGATACTGGCACCGCCGGACTGCTCAACTGCTGGGGCGTACCCGACTTACTTGACAGCTGACACGGCGACCCCGCAAAACACCACGCAGGACCGCCAATGTGGCGTGCCCAAAACCGTCTAGGCGCTACGGCTTAGGGACCAAGTCTGGGTCCCCGGGTCCCCGCGTCTCAAGTCTCGGGCATCGAGCCATGGATCGAAGTTTTCGACTCTTTGGTTGCCTGTCTCGGGCTGTGGTCCCGCGGCCCAGTCGTCGGGTGCGTGCGCTGAGAGGTTATGCCTCGCGGGCCTGCCCTTCGTCGACGATGCGTTCCAGCTCGGAGCCCATGCCGGTCTTCTCCTGCATCCACTCGTTGACGGCGGCACCGGGGTCGCCGTCTTCCTGGGCTCGCTCCACAAGCTTTTCCAAATCGGTCGTGGACAACGCGCGGGTGGCTTTGCTCATGGCGTTTCGGACGCCGCGGTCGAAAAGACCGTCCTTGTACACGGGAATGATGTTCTGGGGCAAGCCCGCATGCTCGGTGCCTGCACAGCCCTCGGCGGGTGAAGGATCGACCGTGGTGAAGCTGCCCGGCAGGGTGCCCACGGCAGCATCGTATGTGGCCAGCGCCAAGTCGGTGTCATTCGAATCGGCTTTTTCGGCCTCGGTCTTCTTCGCCTCGAGTGCTTTTGCCTCGCCCGGATTGGCGGAGACGACCAGAGATCCGACGCACATCACCGCCAAATTCGCGTCGAAGGTTTGGAGGAGGGCGAGCTTCTCACCGTCGTCAGCGAACTGCTTGCCGACGATCCCCACTTCCCGACCCGACAACTCCGCCACCTGGCGGTAGATCTCAGCCAGAACCATCTGCTCCGGATCCGCCGGATCGGCGGCGATACGCACCGGCTCTTTGGGCTGCGTGCAGGCCGTGAGCCCACCGAGAGTGGTCGAAGCGACTGCGAGGGCCGCGAGGGCGGCGATTTTCCGTGACGGGGTGCGCATTAGTGCTGGGGGTTGCGGGGAGCGCTGTCACGCTGTGCGTTCTGCGACGGGCGGGTCCCCATCTGGGCGATCATGTCGCGCGCCTGGGGGGCAAGGTTCGGCTCGCAGAGAATGTCGTACCGGCCGGCGACAATCGCCGTCGCGGAGGAGAAATCGCGGCGGCCGCGCGTGAACGCGTACCCGATAGCCGCGAACACGATACCGAAAACCAGGCCGATCACCAGCGCCGACAGCAGCGACGGCCACACGTCTGGCGTGAAAATAGCGAACAGAAGGCCCACGAAGAGACCGAACCACAGGCCGGACAGGGCACCACCCGCGAGCACACGGCCCCAGGTCAGGCGTCCGGTGACGCGCTCTACCTGCAGGAGGTCCACACCGACGATCGTGAGGTTCTCCACCGGGAACTGCTGGTCGGACAGCCCGTCGACGGCGGCCTGCGCGTCGGCGTAATTCTGGAAGCTGCCGACAGGCCAACCGGAGGGGCGCTGCAGCCCTTCGCGGGGGCGGGACGCGGAGGCGCCGCCGGGCGCCGGATTCAGCTGGCTCATGGTGGTCTTCCTTCAAGTCGGGTTCGCTTACCCGCTCAAGTCTAGTGCCGGCTTCGGCCGCGGGCGCTGAAGGCCATATACTTTACGTGCAATGACTGATACAGCCCCGATTTCAGAAGCCGCTGTCCGCAACGCCCTCGCGCGTGTCGACGATCCCGAGATCGGCAAACCGATCACCGACCTGGACATGGTCGAGTCCGTGCGTATCGACGGCCGCGATGTAGCCGTCGGCATCTACTTGACCATTGCCGGATGCCCGATGCGCGACACCATCGAGTCGAACGTGCGCGCCGTCCTCGAGGAACTCGACGGCGTCGGCGAGGTCAGCGTGACCATGCACACCATGAGCGAGGAGCAGCGCCGCAACCTCGCGCAGCGCCTCAAGGGCGACCGGTCCGAACCGGTTATTCCCTTCGCGCAGCCGGGCTCGACGACCCGGGTGTACGCGGTGGCGTCGGGTAAGGGCGGCGTCGGCAAGTCCTCGATGACGGTGAACCTGGCCACCGCTCTGGCGGCGCAGGGCCTCAACGTGGGCATCCTCGACGCCGACATCTACGGCCACTCCATCCCCGGCCTCATGGGTTCGGCGGGCCAGGGCCCGACCGTCGTGGACGAGATGCTCATGCCGCCGATCGCCCACGGTGTCCGACACATCTCCATCGGCCAGTTCGTGGAGGGCAACGCCCCCGTCGTGTGGCGCGGCCCGATGCTCACAAGGGCGATCCAGCAGTTCCTCGCCGACGTCTACTGGACGGACCTCGATGTCCTGTTCATGGATCTCCCGCCCGGGACCGGCGATGTCGCCATCACAGTGGCGCAGCTCGTGCCGGACGCCGAGCTGCTGATCGTCACCACCCCGCAGGCCGCTGCCGCTGAGGTCGCCGAGCGCGCCGGCTCCATCTCCCAGCAGACCGGTCAGCGCGTCGCCGGCGTGATTGAGAATATGTCCGCGATGGTCATGCCCGACGGCACCACCATGGACATCTTCGGCAGCGGCGGCGGCGAGAACGTCGCCGAGCGTCTCACCGCGATCACCGGCACCGAGGTTCCCCTGCTCGGCTCTGTCCCCCTCGATCCGCAGCTGCGTGTCCAAGGCGACGAAGGCACCCCCATCGCCGTTCAGGCTCCCGACTCCCCTTCCGGCAAGGCCATCGCCGGCATCGCGGACAAGCTGAAGATCCGCCGCGATTCCCTCGCCGGCAGGAGCCTCAACCTCGGCGTGACCCGCGACTAGCCCCTAGCTTCTAGCTCCTAGGTCACATCCGTCCACGAGAACCCGCCCCCACCGGACTGCTTCGGCTGCTCCGCACCCATGCCGGGCTGCATGCGCCGCGGCTTGGAACGGCGCGGGGCTTCGGGCTGCGCCGGTGGCTCGGACTGCACGGGCTGCTCAGACTGCCCCGTGCCACCGGCCGCTGCCGAACCGGCGCGCCTGCCCACTGCGGGATCCCCGTCCATCATCTGGCGGGGGTCGAACTGGTCGAGGTAGGAGCTGTCTTCGTCGAAAAGCACCTTGGCGATCGCCCGCTTCGGCCCCATCGCCGCGTACTCGGTGACAGTACTCATCGGCTTGCGGAGCTCGTCGAATTCGTCGCCGTAGAGCTCTTCCTTCGCATTGTCGATGGCGCGGCGCGCCGCGAAGATGGCCGCGCGGACATCCATGATGACCCCAGGCAGACGCTCCGGGCCGATAATGATCAAGCCCGCGAGAATGACGACGAAGATTTCGCCCCAGCCGATTGAGTCAAACACGCCTCTAGCTTAGCCCGTCACCTAGCCGGGGCCAGGAAACAGGCCACTTCAGGCCCGGCCGGTTGGAGCGGCGCGACGGACCGCCGGAAACGGAGCCAGCCTCGGCATCCTCGCTCTCCTCCAAGTGCGCCAGCCGCTCCACCAACGACCGCGGGGCACGCAAGCACCCGTCGGTGTTGTGCTCGCGGACAGCCTCGGCGGCGGCGCGCTGCTGCGCCACTTCACGGCGGCAGTCCGGGCACTGTATCAGGTGCTGCTGGGCGCGGTGGTAGGCGGTGGGGGTGAGCTCGTCGTCGATAAGCGCGGCGACGGCTTCGAAATTGAGGTGGTCGATCGAATCGAACTTGGGCACCGCCGTCACCTCGCGCGGATGAGCTCGCGCGCCGCCTCGCTGGACACGGCCTGCGCCTCGAGCGACGCGCGGAGCTGACTGCGGCCGCGGTGGATGCGCGAACGGACGGTGCCCATCTTCACGCCGAGCGTCTTCGCGATCTCCTCGTAGCTCATCCCGACGACATCGGCGAGCACGACAGACACGCGGAACTCGGGGCTCAGCTCGTCGAGCGCGGCCTGCAGCGCCGGGTCGAGGTTCGTCTCGGAGTACACCTGCTCGGGGGTCGGGGCGGTGCCGGGCACGCGCTCGTAATCCTCGGGCAGCGCCTCCATGCGGATCTTGCTGCGGTGTCGCACCATATCGAGGAACAGGTTGGTCGTGATGCGGTGCAGCCACCCCTCGAACGTGCCTGGCTTGTACGTTTTCACGTTGCGGAACACACGCATGAACGTCTCCTGCGTCAGGTCCTCGGCGTCCTGCTGGTTGCCGGAGAGACGGAACGCGAGGCGGTAAACGCTGTCGGCGTGCTCCTCGACGAGTTCGGCCCAGGTGGGCATTGCTCCGCTCCCAGCGTCGAAAGCGGCGGTGCCCGTCACGTCGTCTTGCATGCTCCTATTGTTGCGCACCGCGCTGCTCCCCGCACGGGCGGGGTCTGTTTCGTAGGATGAGCGTGTGAGCGATTCAGCATTTACCTCCCTCAACGAGTACATCACGGCCAAAGAGCAGGACGGCACGCTTATCGACGCCCGCTCCGACGCCTCCGAATACTCCCTGCCCACCCCGAGCGTTGCGGTGGGCGACCTGCTGGGCACCCTGGCCGCCGCCGGGCACGCTGCAGCCGGTGCGACGGGCGCTGTCGCGATGACCCCGGCCGCCGGTGTTGTGGGGCTGCACATTCTCGCGGGCCTGCCGGAGAAGTCGTCGCTGACGTGCATCGACCCGGAGGCTGAGCACCAGGCGCGGGCGAAGGCCGCGTTCCGTGACGCCGGGTACGGCGCGTCGCGTGCGCGCTTCCTGCCGTCGCGCCCACTCGATGTGCTCGGCCGCCTGGCGGCGGGTGCCTACCACCTCGTCTACGCCGACGTCGACCCGATCGATTTGCCCGGTGTTGTCGAGGCCGCATGGCCCCTGCTGTCCCCCGGCGGCACACTCGTGCTCGCCGGCGCGCTTCTCGACGCCACCATCACCGACCCCACCCGCAAAGACCGCGGCACCCTCGCCGCGCGCGAAGCCGATGAGCTTGTAGACGGGCTCGAGGGCACCCTGGTCACCCGCCTCCCCCTGGACTCCGGGGTGACCCTGGTGACCCGCCTGGCCTAGCGCGGCGGGATCTGGCTAGCGGGATCTGGCTAGCGCGCCGGGCTGGCTGGCGCTGCGGCTGGCTCAGCGCGCCTGGGCCCGCCTACTCCACGACACCCGACTTGCCCACCACCACGACTCCAGCCTTGGAGATCGTGAACTCCCGGGCACGGTCGTTGTCCTCGTCGACACCGACAGTGGCGCCGTCGGAGACGTAGACGTTCTTGTCAAGGATGGCGTGGCGCACCACAGCTCCGCGGCCCACGCGGACACCCGGCATCAGCACCGACGACTCGACCGTCGCGCCTTCCTCGACGCGCACGTCCGTCGACAGGACCGAATTGCGCACCGTCGAACCCGAAATGATGGAGCCCGGCGCGATGATCGACTCCTGCGCGATACCGCCCGACACGAACTTCGCCGGCGGCAGGTTCTCATCCTCGGTGGAGTGGATCGGCCACGACTTGTTGTACAGGTTGAACACCGGGTGGATCGAAATCAGATCCATGTGCGCCTCATAGAAGGAGTCGATGGTGCCGACGTCGCGCCAGTAGCCCATATCGCGCTCAGTCGCGCCGGGCACCTGGTTGGCGGAGAAGTCGTAGACGTGGGCGTCTCCCTTCCCGACGAAGAACGGAATGATGTCCCCGCCCATGTCGTGGTCGGAGTCGTCGTTCTCGTTGTCTTCGCGGAGGGCGTCGATGAGGGCCTCCGTCGAGAAGCAGTAATTGCCCATCGACGCGTACGTCGCCTCCGGGTCGTCCGGGGTGCCCGGCGGGTCGGCCGGCTTCTCCAGGAACTCCGTGATCGTGCCGCTGTCGTCGGACTGGATGCAGCCGAACGCCGTCGCCTCGCTGCGCGGCACGCGGATACCGGCGACCGTGCACGATTTGCCCGACGCGATGTGGTCCTCCACCATCTGCGACGGATCCATCCGGTAGACGTGATCGGCGCCGAAGACGAGCACGTAGTCCGGCTGCTCGTCGTAAATCAGGTTCAACGACTGCAAAAGCGCGTCCGCCGACCCCTGGTACCAGCGCTTGCCCAAACGCTGCTGCGCCGGAACCGACGCAATGTACTGGTGCATCGGGCCCGAGAAATTCCACGCGGTAGCCACGTGGCGGTCCAGCGAGTGGGACTTGTACTGCGTCAGCACCGCGATGCGGTTGTAGCCGGCGTTGACGAGGTTCGACAGGACAAAATCAACGAGACGGTAATTCCCGCCAAACGGCACGGCGGGCTTAGCGCGGTCGAGGGTCAACGGAAAAAGGCGCTTGCCTTCTCCGCCCGCGAGGACAATGGCGAGGACATTCGGCTGGCTGTTCACACCCCCAACACTAGGGAAGAACAGTTAAACCTGCACTACCTCCGCACAAAATCACACGTGCGCCACCTCCACCCGCGGGTGCCTGCACGCCCGCCGAAACGCTACTAGTCTCGGAGGGCATGAGAGTCGGAATGATGACCCGCGAATATCCGCCGGAAATCTACGGTGGCGCGGGGGTCCACGTCACAGAGCTCACGCGTTTCATGCGAGAGCTCGACGGCGTCGAAGTTGACGTCCACTGCATGGGCCAGCCCCGCGACGCCGAGAACGTCTACGTCCACGGTGTCGACCCCGCGCTGGAAGAGGCGAACGGCGCCATCAAGACGATGTCGACCGGCCTGCGTATGGCCGACGCCGCCGATAACGTCGACATCGTCCACTCCCACACCTGGTATGCGGGGCTCGGCGGTCACCTCGCGGGTCTGCTGCACGGCATCCCGCACGTTGTCACCGCGCACTCCCTCGAGCCCGACCGCCCGTGGAAGCGCGAGCAGCTCGGCGGCGGCTACGACGTCTCCTCTTGGTCCGAGAAGAACGCGATGGAGAACGCGGACGCGGTCATCGGTGTTTCCGCCGGTATGAAGGACGCCATCTTGCGCGCCTACCCGCGTATCGACGAATCCCGCGTCCACACCGTCCTCAACGGCATCGACACGGCGTTCTGGCACCCCACGACCGACCTGCGCGGCGACGGCTACGGCGGGACCAACAGCGTGATCGACCGCCTCGGCATCGACCCGACCCGCCCTGTCGTCGCGTTCGTCGGCCGCATCACCCGCCAGAAGGGTGTGCCCCACCTGGTGAAGGCGGCCCAGGACTTCGACCCCGGCATCCAGCTGATCCTGTGCGCCGGTGCACCGGACACGAAGGAAATCGCGGAGGAGATGGAGGGGCTCGTCGATAAGCTCCGCGAAACGCGCGACGGCGTGCACTGGGTGACGGAAATGCTCCAGAAGGAAGACATCCGCGACATTTACTCCGCGGCCGACATCTTCGTCTGCCCGTCGGTGTACGAGCCGCTCGGCATCGTGAACCTGGAGGCGATGGCGTGCAACACCGCCGTCGTCGCGTCCGACGTGGGCGGTATTCCCGAGGTTGTCGTCGACGGCGAGACCGGTACCCTGGTCCACTACGACGCGGACGACACCCGGGCCTTCGAGAAAGACCTCGCCGCCGCCGTCAACGCGCTCGCCCAGGACGCGGAGACCACCTCACGCTTCGCGGCAGCTGGCCTGACCCGCGTGAAACAGGAATTCACCTGGGACAAGATCGCCCAAGAAACCGTCGACGTGTACAAGTCGCTTCTGTAACCCGGAGGACGAAACTGTGAGCAATTTGAGACCGGAACTCCATGTCACCGCGGACAAGGGAATCCTCGACGCCGCCGCCGGCATGCTTCGCGACGGCGATGACTGGCACCTGTTCTACCAGTACCAGCCCGATGCCGAGGCCCCGTCGCGGTGGGCCCACGAATACTCCGAGGGCAACCCGTTCGACTTCTACGAGTGCAACGATGTCGTCGCGCCCGTCGGCGGTGAGACCCGCGTTCTGGCGGGCTCCGTCGTCTCCTCCGCAGAAGGCACAGACCTGTACTTCACGTCCGTCACCAACGCCGGAACGACGATCCAGGCGGCGCGTATCGACGAAATCGAGACGCTGTGCGACGAAGTCAACGAAGCCGGCGACATCGACCCCGGCGTGCGCCGACTCGGCCCCGTGGTGAAGGACGTCGGGCGCTTCAGCCGCTTCCGTTCCCCCTGTGTCGTGCCGGCCTGGAACGAGAACGGCGACCGGGACCTCGGGCAGTCCGGATGGATCATGGTCGCGAGCAGTGGCCCGTCAGAGAAGCCGGTGCCGGTGGTGCTGGACTCGCCTGACGGAATTTCCTGGGCTCTGCTCGGCCCGTTGCGCTTCAACGGCGCCACCGGGCTCGACGACGACGCTGTGACCGTCGCCCCGCGCATCATCCGCCTGCGCGACGAAGAGGACGGCGAGATCTACGACATCCTCTTCCTCACCGTCGAACTCGAGGACGGCGAAGTGTCCGGCTACCTCGTGGGCACGCTCGATGAGACCGAGTTCACCGTCAAGACGCCGTTCGCGCGTCTCGACCACGGCCACGACTTCACCCGCCCGCGCAGCACCAACGTCGTGCGCGGCACGCAGACCGACGACGAGCGCTACGCCGAAGCCCGCATCTTCGGACTTCTCGCTGCGACCGGCCGCGGCGGCGACCCGACAACCCAGCCATCCTGGGAGGCCGAAGGCTGGGCGAACGCCCTGTCCCTCCCGCGTGTGGTCACCCTCGCCGGTGGCAAGCTGTACCAGACCCCTGCGCAGGGGCTTCCCGACGCTGTCAGCGCCACCCAGCGTGCCAAGCTCTGGACGGGCATGTGCGAAATCCCCGTGGGCTCCTCGGTCACAGTCGAGGTGCTGGACACCCACGGCGAAGTCACCGCTGTGATCACCCACTCGGGCGACCGGATCACCCTCGACCGCCTGGACGGCTCCCCCGCCACCGCCGAACTCGACGACGAGGACGAGGACCACATCTCCATGCTTGTCGACGGCTCCGCCATCGAACTCTTCGCCGGCGGCGGCGCCGTCACCATGGCGAGCCGCTTCTGGCCCGAAAACGGGGTCGGCGAGCTCCGCGTGCGCACTGAGGGCGACGCCGAGATCCTCAACCAGTGGCGCCGCCCGCGCACCGAGCGGGACGCCTGATCTGGGCAGCGCAGCCGGAGCGGCCCCTGCTGGTGGCTGCCGTCTGATGCGTTGCGGGGCCCGGCTCCAGCTCTGGGATGGGATCCCCGGGTAGGACCTAGCGGCCGGCCTTCTTCAGGCGGGTCAGCTGCGCACGCGCCGTCACCGTCATAGTCTCCGGCAACGCGGCGACACGCTCAGCGAGAACCTCGGGATCGAGGTGGCGCGCGGAAGGGCTCATGCCGACCTGCGCGGCGATGGACTCACGGTCCAACGACATCGGGAACTCGATGAGTTCGGGCTCCCCGACGGGAGCCAAATGCCCGGCGGCCTGCTCGAGCATGCGCTCGATCTTGCCCTCCTCGACACCTAGGATGCCGAGGGGCTCGCGCAGTTCGTCGAGGTGGCCGGCTTGGGGGGTGAGGATGAGGACCTCGCCGTCGTCGACAAGCACGCGGGCAAATTCCTGCGGGTTGCGCGGCGCGAAAATCACCGTGATCACGTCGACGGATGCGTCGCGCAGCGGCAGACCTTCCCACACGTCGGCGACGACGGCACCGATGTTGCGGTGCGCCTTCGCCAAATGCTTCGCCGCGGGGACGGCAATGTCCACACCCACGCCGCGGGAATTCTCCACCGCATCGAGAGTGTGGCTCAGGTAGTAGCCAGTTCCGGCGCCCACCTCGAGGATGGTCGGGGTGGTCGCGGCGTCGTCGTCGAGAGGGAGCCCCTGGAGCGCATCGAGGACGCGCTCAGTGACCGTCTCCACGAACGGCGCGAAGTGGCCCCGCGACAGGAACGCCTCGCGGGATGCCACCATCTCCGGGCTGTCGCCCTCATGCGCGATCCCGGCACCGGAGGCCAGCGTGACATACCCCTGCTTGGCCACGTCGTACGAGTGCCCTGTCTCAGACACCAGGCGGGTGAAATCGTCCGCACCCGTCAAGGGGCTACCGTCGACGGGGTCCGCCAGCACATCAACAATGTCTTTGAGCATGGCGTGTAATTTTACCTGCTGCGCTACTCAGCGGCGACATCAGTGAGGAGCTGGCCCAGCTCGGCTGCTTCCTCGTTGTTGAGCTCCACCACGAGACGCCCGCCGCCGTCGGACGGGATGCGCATCACGATCTTGCGGCTCTCCTCGACGACTTCCATCGGACCGTTGCCGGTACGCGGCTTCATTGCTGCCATGTGGTGTTACTCCTTGGCTTCTTCGGTTGTCTGCTTCTCGCCTCCGGCCACGCTGGATTGTTCCAGTTCGGGCTCCGCGGGCGAAAACTCCCCATCAATCCTACGCTCTTGTGCGCTCAGCAGGTGCTCGATGAGATCGTCGACCTGGTCTTGGCGGTATCCCCGGGGGACGACTTCGAGAGCAATGTCGCCGAAACGCCCCGCATCGACGGCGGCGCGGTTCGCGGCCATCACGTCTCGCGGCTCGTCCATCGGCGGCAGTGCTTCTCCGCGGCCGAAAATCGACGAGGACATCCACGCGCCGAGCAGCGCCACCGCGGCGATGACGAGGATCAGAATCACCCAAGACAGCATGAGGCGATGTTACCGCAGTTCGGTCCAGGGCTGGCGTTGGGGAATGTCGTGCATTCCGGCACGCGCGAGGATGGTGCGCGCAACGGTCTCGGCCATGCCGGAAAGCTCGTCGAGGGGACGGTTGCGGTGGATCCTCTGCCCAAGGTCGACTTGGGTGAGGGAGGAGGGACCGTGGAGGGTGGCGACGTCGATAAGCAGGCCAGCCTCGACGCCGTATCCCGCGACGAACGGCACCTCGAGTGCGGTGCTGCGGCGGATGGCGTATTCGCCGGCGAGGGGTTGGTCGAGCTCCGGAAGTTGCGGGAAGAGGAGCCGCAGCAGCGGTTTCGCCGTCAGTTCCGTGACGCGCCCGCCACCGCGCGGCGCACCGTTGAGCGCGCGAGTGTAGGTCGCTTTCGCGAGATGCACACGCTTATCGACGAACGCCCCCACCAGCCCGTCAACCCACCCCTCCGAAACGGTCGTCACGTCCGCGTCGAGGAAGACCACGATGTCTCCTTGCGCCGCGCGGACCCCGCGCCAGAGCGCCTCCCCTTTTCCCGGCTGGACGGGGATGTCCGGGGCGATGTCGCGCCAGTTGATCACCTTCGCTCCGGCGTTTCGCGCGCGTTCAGCGGTGGAGTCCGTGGAGTCGGAGTCGACGACGATGACCTCGTCTGCGCACGACGCGCGGGCCGCGCGCACGACCCCGGCGACCGTGGCTTCTTCGTTGAGCGCCGGGATAACGACGGAGACGTCCACTACGCCAGACCCCGAATCGTGTCGAGCGGCGCCGCCACGCCCTGGATCGCCGCAGTGGTGCGGATGACGTCGAGTGTCTCGGCGACCTCGTGGACACGGAAGGCGGCGACCCCGCGGGCGGCGCACCAAGCAGTGGCGGCGAGTGTCCCCGCGACCCGGTCCCCCACTCCGCGGCCGGTGGTCTCCCCGATGAAATCCTTGTTCGACAGCGCCATAAGCACCGGCCAGCCGGTGGCGGTGACCTCGTCGATGCGGCGGAGAATCTCCAGCCCGTGGAAGGTGTTCTTGCCGAAGTCGTGCGTCGGGTCGATGAACACCTTCCCTTCGGGCACGCCGCATTCGACGGCGCGCTCCGCGAGGGCCGTCGTCTCCCGGATGACATCGGCGACCACGTCGTCGTAGTGGACTCGGTGCGGGCGTGTCCGCGGAACCGCTCCACCTGTGTGCGAACAGACGTAGCCGACCTTGTGGGCGCCGGCGACCTCGACGAGTTCAGGTTCGTAGCCCGCCCACGTGTCGTTGATCAGGGTCGCGCCGGCGCGCACGGCTGCCTCGGCGACCTCGGGGCGCCAGGTGTCCACCGAAATATCCACCGAGATGTCCGCTGGGCCGCCACTGCTGCTGCCGCCGCTGCCGCCGCTGTAGCGCTTATCCAAGAGTTCACGCACAGCGGCAATAAACGGCACCACGCGGTTGATTTCCTCGGCGGCATCCACGTCGTCGCCGGGACCGGCTTTCACGCCCCCGACATCGACAATGGTGGCTCCCGCGTCGACGACCTCGTGGCACCGGGAGAGCGCAGCGTCGAGGGCGAAGGTGGCTCCCTTGTCGTAGAACGAGTCGGGGGTGCGGTTGATGATGGCCATGACGCGGGGGAGGCCGTCGGTAAGCGGGCTCATGCGCGCTTGTATTTGTGCAGGTTGCGCGGGTCCGACATCTCGCGATGCGTGTTGACGATGTACTCGACCGCCTCGTCGACGGAATCAGTGACGAGGAAGAGCTGGTCGTCGCCCTCCGAGATGAGGCCGCGGGCGAGCTGCTGGCTGCGGATCCATTCCACGAGACCCGACCAGAACTCGGTGCCGAGCAGAACCATCGGGAAGTTCGTGACCTTGCCTGTCTGGATCATGCACAGGACCTCGAAGACCTCGTCCATCGTGCCGAACCCGCCCGGCAGCGAGACGAACGCCTGCGAATACTTCAGGAACATCGTCTTGCGGGCGAAGAAATAGCGGAAATTCAGGCCGAGGTCGACCCACGGGTTGAGCCCCTGCTCGAAAGGCAGCTCGATACCAAGGCCCACGGACATGCCGCCGGCCTCGTGCGCCCCACGGTTCGGACCTTCCATCAGGCCCGGTCCACCGCCGGTAACGACGGCGTAGCCGGCCTCGACGAGCGCCTTACCGAGCGCGCGGGCCTGCTCGTACTCCGGGGTCCCCTCCCCCAGACGGGCCGAGCCGAAAACGGTGACGGCCCAGTCGAGGTCCTGGAGCGCGTCGAAACCCGAAACGAACTCGCTGGTGATGCGCATGACGCGCCACGGGTCCGCGTGCTTCCAGTCGTGATCCGCGCGGCCCATCTGGAGGAGCCGCTGGTCGTACGTTGAGGGGGAATCGGTGTCGCCGTCCCTTTGGCGCCGGAGAATCGGGCCGCTCAGCGTGCGGTCCCGGTCCGGGCGCGGGGTGATCTTTGGAGCCACGAATTTAAGCTTTCTAGTTTGTGGGGGGAGATGTGCGGCTGCGCGTGCGCCCACCTACGCGCAGCCGCTGGGCGAGCTACGCGGAGGTGCGGGAAGCCCCGGTCAGGTATGCCATCAACGTGTCGGCGACGGAGCTGATCTGACCGATCGGGCACTGCTCGTCGATCTTGTGGGCGAACCCAGGGTCGCCGGGACCGAAGTTCACAGCCGGAACACCAAGCGTAGAGAACCGCGACACATCCGTCCATCCGAATTTCGCGCGGAAACTTCCGCCGACAGCGGCGAGCAAGCCCTGGGCGGCGGGGGCGTCGAGGCCGGGGAGGGCGCCGGGGACGGCATCGTCGTAAAGCAATTCGAGGCCCTCTTCGAGCGCGAGGGTCTCCTCGATGTGTTGTTTGGCTTCGTCGAGGCTCCGGTCGGGGGCGAAGCGGAAGTTGATGGTGAGGGAGGCTTCGTCGGGAAGCGTGTTCGTCGCCACTCCCCCGGCCAGCCCCACGACGTTGAGGCCCTCCCGGTATTCACAGCCCGCGATAGTGACGGCGCGTGGCTCGTACTCCGCGATGCGCCCGAGCACGCCGGCAAGGTCGTGGGCCGCGTTGTGCCCGAGCCACGCGCGGGCCGAATGCGCGCGGGTGCCGCGCGCGGTGACGGTGACGCGGATGCTGCCCTGGCAGCCGGCCTCGATGATGCCGCCGGACGGTTCGCCGAGCAGCGCCAGCGACCCGGCGAGGAGTTCGGGCTCGTCGCGCTCGAGGTGCGCCAAGCCGTTGTACTCGGCGGCGACCTCCTCCGCCTCGTAGCAGATGAGCGTCATGTCGAACGCGAGGTCGTCGGAGTTGCACAGGGCCGCGAATGCGTGGAGGTAGCACGCCATGCCGGACTTCATGTCCACGGACCCGCAGCCCCACAGCACGTCACCCTCGACGTGGTGCGGGACGTTGTCGGCGATGGGCACGGTGTCGATGTGCCCGGCGAGCACAATGCGCTCGCCCAGACCGCGGTTGGTGCGCGCGACGACGGTGTTGCCGCGGCGGGTCACCTCAACGTCAAGGTCCTCGACAGCAGCCTGGATCGCGTCGGCGATCGCCCCCTCCTCGTGGGACGGCGAAGGAATGTCGATCAAGGCTTTCGTCAACTCGACAGGGTCAGCAAATAGGTCCAGCTTCACGGGGGCGATCCTACCGGTACGATACAGCCATGCCTCAAGGAGCCCGCGCGACAGGAATCGCACAAATCGCCGCTGACGGCACCGTCCTCGACAGTTGGTACCCCACCGTCGAGCTTATCGACGACATCCCCCACCCCCTCACCCGCCGCGTCAGCGCCAACGAGCTCTCGCCCCGGCTGCTCAACCTGATCGGCATGGACCGGGACCGGCACGTGGAAGTAGTGCCGGTGCGCACCGAGATCGCGGACTTGTCGGCCCCCGCCGTCGACGCCCACGACGTGTACCTGCGCCTCCACCTGCTCTCCCACCGCAAGGTCAAGCCCCTGGAGATCAACATGACCGACGTGCTCGAGCACCTCGTGCCGGTGGCGTGGACGAATAAAGGCCCGTGCCTGCCCGACGACTTCGAGTTCGTGCGCACAAACCTGCGTGCGCGCGGAAACATCCACGTCTATGGCATCGAGCGCCTCCCGCGCATGGTGGACTACGTCGTCCCCACCGGCGTGACAATCGCGGAGGCAGAGCGCGTGCGCCTCGGGGCGTACTTGGCGCCCGGCACGAGCGTGTTCCGAGAAGGCTCCGTGTCGTACAACGCCGGAACACTCGGGCCGGCGCAGGTCGAAGGGCGCGTGCTGTCCTCCTGCGTCATCGGGGCGGGCTCCGACATCGGCCTGTCGTCCTTCGTCATGGCCGAGCGCACCGACGGCCACAACCGCACTCCCCTGCGCATCGGCGAGAACTGCGTCATCCGGCCGTCGGCGGGCCTCATCGACCTGAACATGGGCGACCGCTGCGAACTCGGCTCCGGTGTCATTCTCGAGCCCGGCACCATCGTCTACGACACCCGCAACCCGGCCGAGAAGACCTACGTCCCCGCCCGGACGGTCACCGAGCAGTCGGACTGGACCATCACGCACGAGCCGCATTCCGCGACGCCGGTCGTGCGGAACCGGAACGGGGTGTGACGCTGGGCGGGTGCGGGCGTCGATAAGCGTGCTCTTTTTGCCTCCTACTGCATTTAATTCACCCTGAATTCTTGGCGCGCGCCCAGTGTTCCTACACTTGACTCATGTCGAACACCCTCAACAGCGGTTTGCAAACCCGCCACCTCACCATGATGGGTCTGGGCTCCGCCATCGGTGCCGGGCTCTTCCTCGGAACCGGCGTGGGCATCCAGGCCGCCGGCCCAGCCGTCGTCATCGCCTACATCATCGCTGGCGCCGTCACCGTCTGCATCATGACGATGCTCGCGGAAATGGTGGCGTCCCGGCCCTCCTCCGGAAGCTTCGCCACCTACGCCGACCAAGCGTTCGGCGCCTGGGCGGGCTTCTCCGTCGGCTGGTCCTACTGGATCATGCAGGTGCTCATCATCGGCGTGGAGATCACCGGCGCTTCCGCCATCATTTCCGGCTGGTTCGGCATCGCCCCTTGGATCCCCGCGCTTGTCGCCGTCGTGTTCTTCGCGGCAATCAACCTCGCCGCCGTCCGCGGCTTCGGTGAATTCGAGTTCTGGTTCGCCCTGATCAAAGTCGCGGCGATCATCATCTTCCTCGTGATCGGCGTGCTCATGGTCGTCGGCCTCTTCCCGGGCATGGACGCCGTGGGAACCAGCAACATCGACGGTGTCGGCTTCATGCCCAACGGCATCGGCGGCCTCGCCACCGCGATGCTGGCCGTCGCCTTCGCGTTCGGCGGAATCGAACTGGTCACCATCGCCGCCGCGGAATCCGAGAACCCCAAGGAAGCCGTCAGCGCGGCGATCAGCTCCGCCATCTGGCGCATCGCGGTGTTCTACATCGGCTCGGTGCTGCTGATCGTCCTGCTGCTGCCGTACGACCAGATCGCGGGCGCCGACTCGGCCGCCGAATCCCCCTTCACCCTCGTCCTCGACCGCGCGAACGTGCCCGGCGCCGCCACCATCATGGAGGTCGTGATCGCGCTCGCCCTCCTGTCCGCGTGCAACGCGCAGCTCTATGGCAACTCCCGCCTCCTCTACTCGATGGCTCGCGGCGGCGACGCCCCCTCCTACTTCGCGCAGACGAATGCGTCGGGTGTCCCGGTCCGTGCGGTGCTCGTCTCGATCGTGTTCGGTTTCGTTTCCGTCGCCCTGCAGTGGTGGAACCCGCCGGGGCTGCTCACCTTCCTGCTCAACGCTGTTGGCGGCATCCTCATCTCGATCTGGGCGATGGTGATCCTGTCGTACATCCGCCTGCACCCCCAGCTCGTCGCATCGGGTGAGATCACCAGCGTGCGGATGAAGGGCTACCCGTGGTTGCCGTGGCTCACGCTCGCCACGCTGGGCGGCTTCATTCTGCTCATGCTTTTCGACGCCAACGGCCGCACCGAGCTCGTCTCCGCCCTCGTTGTCGTCAGCGTGATAGTCGTGACCAGCCTCATCGTGCACCGCGGCAAGGCTTCCGAACCGGCGCACATGGTCTAGCCCGGTCTAGGGCGGTCTAGCGCGCCGGGTGCCGCCCGCTGTGCGTTATCCCCCACGCCGGCGAAAGATCTTCTAAGCTGAGCACGGTCAGCGCATTGCGCGGGCCGTGCATTCGCATACACCGTAAGAGAAAGAACTGATTGATACTATGACCACCGCATTCGCACGGGGCTTGGCCACTGTCACCCACGATGGAACTGTCCTGGATGTCTGGTATCCGGCACCGAAGCTCGGTGAGTCGGTCGCCACGACGGGGACGACCCGCCTGGAGGAGACCCCGCAGCAGTTCGCCAAGCTCGCCGGGCCGGACGAGGACCGCGGTGTGGCGCGAGTGCCGGTGGCGACGTCGATTGCCGACATTTCGGCCGCCCCCGTCGACGCCTACGACGCGTACCTCCGCCTCCACCTTCTCTCCCACCGCCTGGTCAAGCCGCACGAGGCAAATCTGGACGGTCTTTTCGGCCTGCTGGCCAACGTCGTGTGGACGAACTACGGTCCGTGCGCTGTCTCCGATTTCCAGGTCGTGCGCGGCCGTCTGTCGGCGCGGGGCCCCGTGGTGGTGTTCTCCGTCGATAAGTTCCCGCGCATGGTGGACTACGTCGTTCCGTCCGGTGTGCGCATCGGGGACGCGGACCGCGTTCGTCTCGGCGCCCACCTCGCTGAGGGCACCACGGTCATGCACGAGGGATTCGTGAACTTCAACGCCGGCACCCTCGGCGCATCCATGGTCGAAGGCCGCATTTCCGCAGGCGTCGTGGTGGGCGACGGCACGGACATCGGCGGTGGCGCGTCCATCATGGGCACCCTGTCGGGCGGCGGCAAGGAGACCATCAAGATCGGCGAGCGCTGCCTGCTCGGCGCCAACGCGGGCATCGGCATTTCGCTTGGCGACGACTGCACCGTCGAAGCCGGCCTCTACGTCACCGCCGGCACCAAGGTGGTGCTGTCCGCCGACATCGCCCAGGCCGTGGGCCGCTCCGAGGGCGACACTGTGAAGGCCCTTGAGCTCTCCGGCGCCAACGGCATCCTGTTCCGCCGCAACTCCGTGACGGGCTCTGTTGAGGCGGTGAAGGCGAAGGGCGTGGAGCTCAACGCGGAGCTGCACAACAACTAACGCACTCGCGAACTGACGCCCTCGATGCTGTGGATTTCGATGGCCCCCAACGATCTTCGCACCAAAAGGCCAGATCGCGAACGGTAGGTAGCGCCACTTGATCGGACCTCACCCATGCCAGGGTCATGGTTGTCTGGTGTTGAGGTGTTCAAGCTGAATATATGCAGGCAGGAAACCAGTAACGGGATGGTACCCGGCCGCCGTGACCCACGCTGAAACGTCGGTTATTTGGTTAGCATCGATAACCTCGCACGTGACATGTGGACCGATAGAGTTTTCGGCACAAACCGCATTCACTGCGAGGGACAATTCCTGATTGACGGCCGCTCTGTCTGCGTATTCAGACTCGAACGCGACCGCCACCATAATCAGATGCCTCCCACTGGCAGAGGTTTTTCTAGCATGAGCAACCCCGATCCATGACAGGCCTTTAGTGCAAAAGTGGCGCAGAGCTCGGCGAACGGCGGCGAGCGCGAGTGCCTGATTTGTGGCAGCTATTGATCGTGCCCCTAACGCACGAGGCCATAAGACGGGGAGTTCCAGCGACGTGGCCTGTGGGGGTGCAGCGTTGGGAGAGAAGGTGCTGACGCTGGCCTCTTTCGGCTGATCGAACCACAGTAACTCAATCGGGAAGTCCGTAAAGGAATCGATGCCCAGGTCACCGAGAACATCACACACGTCATGTGCCACAGTGCCGAGTGGCGCCTGCGCATCGACCTCAACTGTCAACAGTGGTTGATGAATGGAACCTTCCACAGCGGAGATGCTATTGGCACGCACGCTAAGCACGGAACACGAACTTGCGGTGCTGCCGGACGCGAGACCCCAAGTGCTGAGAGATTCCCAGATCAGCGCCGGTGTTACAGCTGCGGCGAGACAATCAGGATCAGCCATCGCCTTTTCCTGTTGTAGCTTAGAAACAATTTCCGAGGATGCGAGATAGCCACCGCGGTGAATTGCACGATCGATGATACTTGTTCCTGGCATGAAGCTGCGTACCCGGATGATGCCGCTATCTGGGAGCCGGCGAATACTTAGCGAAGTCCGTTGGGGAGGTTCTCTCAGTGCGTCATCGGCTGTGCGGGCGGCGCTGTCCCCCAACACCTGCGTTAAGGATTGGACAGGGAGAAGATCAGTGCTGAGCGGGATCCGGTACAGAATGATTGGTGTTTCTTCAGCATCCGGTTCATGGACGGTGCTAGGGAACGCCTGGTGGAAAATGATGTTGTGGAATACCGACCCACAATGAACGCCACTTCCACATGCGCTAGCGAAGGCCTGTGCCCGGTCAAGGATGTGCCTCAACACTGATTCTGTGAAAAGAGGATCATCGTCCTGAACGTGCAGGGTGATCGCCGGAGCGGTGGTTGCAGAGTCATCATCAACTTTGAATGCCACGCTATAAGCAAGGCGGCCACAACCGAGAACTTCCTGGGTGTTTCGAGAATCCGAACGAAGATCCTTTACATACTTCCGAGTAAGTTCCCGTACTACCGCGCCTGTGAAGTATTCACGAACAGCAAGAGCTAGCAGTCCTAATGGCTCGGCCATATTCCAGGCAGGAATATGTTCTGAAAGAGCTGATCCTCTTGCGGAGTTGCTGAGGCGCTGAGCTGCGGCTAATGCTGCCTTGGGACTGTAGTCGGGGCGGCGATCAGCGGCAGACGACTGTCTGAAGGAGTAGTTTTTGCTCTCGCACGCGCTATCGCTGACATCCAGGATGGCGAAGTCATGGTCGATGAGCTCATAATGCGTTAAACAGAGCTTCTGGTGGTACACATAATCCAGCACAGATTCATCACTAGGAGCTCCGGCTAGCAACCACTGGATATGTGTGTACTCACGCTCAATGTCCTCGAATGTTGTGGCGCGTCCCCCGGCGCTCTGGACCAAGATTCTTCCGGGAAAATCCCCCGGAAGAACAGCCAATGCCTGGCAGTTTCGTGGGACGGCTAAACCACTGGTCCACGCTGCAATTCCAATCCAACGCACATAATCAATGGACATGGCCATTTCGCCAGTTTAACCTTTTGGTTTGCAGTGGAGTGTTTTAGTATTCTCTTGCCTTCCAGGCCAGTCTCGTTCGCCAATAACATCTACATCGACTAGATTCCGCGAGCTCACGGGATGAGCAGATTCAGGAACCGTGTGCAGATACATCACTACGCGTCCAGGAGTCCGGGACACTGAAACTGCCGGCGGGCGTAATCCCTGCCGGCAGTTCTTTGTTGTCTCCCCTATGCCGCTGTGCTGCTTCTCGCAGCCTTGGGTTTCCGGAATGTCCAGAGCTTGTTGATGATGAAGTTCACCGGCATCGCGATAAGCGTCGAGATCGCCTGCGCCCAGTAGGACTTGGTGCGCAGACCGCTGGAGCCGTCGAAAATGTGGTCTGGCAGGCCGACGGGGGTGGTCGGGTTCATCAGCAGCGTCATGCATGTCAGCGACACGACGAAGGCGACCAACCCCGTTGCCAAGAACGGGAAGAATCCGCGCAGCCACGAACGCTTGATCATGCCTCGGAAGGTCCAGCTGCGGTTGAGCTGGTAGTTCCACGTGTTGGCGAGCAGGAACGCCAGGGACGACAGCAGATGGTACCAGCGCACGTTCCAGCGGGTGGAGCCGATCTGGGCCACGATGTCGTCGGCACCCAGGCCGAAGCCGTGCAGCAGTCCTTTCGACGCCACGTAGAACACGACGAAGTTCACCAGCACGCCGGAGCCTCCGACGATGCCGAACTTGATGAATTCCCGCAGCCCGTCGATCACCCGGACAGCTGTGCTCCCCCGGTTCCCCTGCGCGTCGGCAGTGGGTTCGGTGTCGTTGTGGGTCACCCCGGCCGCCTTCCTTTCCGCGTTGCTGTCGCGCTGTAGTTAAACTCTTGACAGTTTAGTCCCGCGGAGCCGGGTACATGAAAACGTTATGCGCTGCGGCCCCGGCAGCGCATCACCGCCCTACCGCATCACCGAGTCACTCAGTTAAGCGTTGCGCCGCCTCCGCAATCTTCTCGTCGGTCGCAGTCAGGGCGATCCGGACGTGGTGCGCACCGGCCGGGCCGTAGAAATGGCCAGGGGCGGCAAGGATGCCACGGTCGGCGAGCCAGTCGAGGACCTCGCGGGAATCCATACCTTCGCGGCGCGCCCAGAGGTAGAGACCAGCATCGGATTGGTCGACGGCGAAGCCGGCCTCGGGCAGAGCCTTGAGCAGCTCGAGGCGGCGCATGGCGTAGGTGGAACGCTGCATTTCCTCGTGCAGGTCGCTCTCCAGCGCCGCGGCCATGGCGTGCTGGATCGGACCGGGCACTATCAGGCCGGCGTGCTTGCGTACCTCGAGCAGTTCCTGAACGAGGGTTTCGTCGCCGGAAATCATCCCAGCGCGGTAGGACGCCATATTCGAGGTCTTGGACAGGGAGTGCAGCGCCAAAAGGCCGGTGTTGTCGCCGTCGGTGACGGACGGGTGCAGCATGGATACCGGCTCAACGGTCCAGCCGAGGTAGAGGTAGCACTCGTCGGAGGCGATGATCGCACCGGTTTCGCGGCCGAAGGCGACCCAGGAGCGCAGCAGCTCGACGGTCGCAACAGCACCGGTCGGGTTCGACGGGGAGTTGATGAAGACTAAGGCGGCGTCGCGGGGGGCTTTCGCTGGGTCGTCGCAACGCACGACATCGCAGCCTGCGATGAGTGCCCCGACCTCGTAGGTGGGGTACGCGACTTCCGGGATGACGACGGTCTGACCGCGCAGGCCCAGCAGGGTCGGCAGCCACGCGATGGCTTCTTTGAGCCCGATGGTGGGCAGGACAGCGCGCTCGTTGAGCCCGGTGATGCCGAAGCGGCGCTCCAGCGCCGCGACAATGGTGGCGCGCAGCTCAGGGGTGCCCATGGTCTGCGGGTAGCCCGGCGCTGCGGCGTTCTCCGAGAGCGCGAGCTGGATCGGCGGCGGGACGTCGTCGACGGGTCCTCCGACGGACAGGTCAATCAGCCCGCCGGGATGCGACGCGGCTTTCGCCTTCACGTCGGCGATGGTGTCCCACGGAAAGTCGGGCAGGACCTGGCTGAGCGAGCGGCGCGACCCCATGGCCCCTACTCCTGGTTCATGGGTGGCAGCGCGGCCACGAACGGGTGGTCGAAGTCGTAGGGGCCTTCAGCGGCGGCGCCGCCCGGCGAGCCGATTTCCTCGAAGAAGGCGACGTTGGCGTCGTAGTAGTCGTTCCACTCTTCCGGCAGGTCATCTTCGTAGAAGATCGCCTCGACCGGGCATGCGGGCTCGCAAGCGCCGCAGTCCACGCACTCGTCGGGGTGGATGTAGAGCATGCGCTTGCCCTCGTAGATGCAGTCGACCGGGCATTCTTCTACGCAGGCGCGGTCCAGAATGTCGACGCATGGCTCAGCGATGATGTAGGTCATGGACTCCTGTCACTCCTTATGACGAAAATTCTCACATCAGTATGTCACTTCCGCGCCACGATGGGCCACACGCCCCCACCACATGCGGCGGCGAGCAGGATTGCGCTGCGAATCTTATGTTCGTCGATAAGCGTGGCGGTCACTTCGGGTCCGAGAGCGAGCAGCACGAACACGCACAGCCACGCAATGAGCGGCACGAGCGCGCGGAGTGTGTGTTTGCCCACCCAGAGCAGTGCGGTGCGCGTGAATACCGCCCCGAGGCCCGCCGCGGCGAGGATCGAGGGAACACCGTAGGCACTGCTTATCGACGCCACCTCCACCAGCCCCGCCATCCCCGCCCCCGCGCTCAACCATGTGAGGCCGGTGCGGGCTTCCCCGGGTCGGAACTGCGTCCGGGTGACGGGGCGGCGGGAGTGGGGCTGCGGGGTTGTCACAGCGGCAGTCCGCTGGCGATGTCGGCGCCGTGCTCCAAAGGCAGTCCTGCGCCGAGGAGGTAGTGCTCACGGCGGAGGATGGGCTGCGCGATGAGGTTGGACAAGGCGTAGGTGGTCACTGAGCCGCGGGCGGTGGCGGAATGGGGGTTGGTGTGGGTGAGGGAACCGTCGGCGATCCAGATCTGCGTTGCGTGCGCTTTCATAGCCTCGGTCTTGGCGGCGTATTCGACGTCGTTCATCTCGACCCATGTGTCGGTGACGTCGACGGCGTCGAGCTGACCCGGCGCGGGGCGCGTCCAGCCGGCGGGGATGTCGTCGGCGATGTTGGCCTCGAGTTCTTCGCGCAGGCGCGCGGCCCAGAGGATGCGGGGAATGTCGACCTGCTCGGCGGCAAGGTGCGTGATCTCGTGGGCGCGGATGTGGTCCGGGTGGCCGTAGCCCCCGTTCTCGTCGTAGGTGAGCACGAGCTGCGGAGCTTCGCGGCAGAAAATGGCGGCGAGGTCGTTCACAGCGCGGTCGCCGGAGTTCACGAAGGCGCGAGGGTTGCGGCTCGCGGGTGAGCCCGCCATGCCGGAGTCGCGGTATGTTCCGGCGCCGCCGAGGAATTCGCCGCGCACACCGAGGATGTGCAGGGCCCGGGTGAGCTCGTGGATGCGGAACCCGCCGAGCTGGTCCGCCTCGTCGTTGACGAGCCCCTGGTAGGTCTCCCCGATCACTTCCCCCTCCTCGCCGAGGGTGCAGGTGACCACGAGGACATCTGCGCCCCGGCGGGCCAGGTGTGCGAGCGCGCCGCCGGTGGAGATGGACTCGTCGTCCGGGTGCGCGTGGACCGCGACGACGCGCAGACCGACGAGGTCGCGCTCGGGGCGTCGCGGGCGGGTCATGTCACTGTCCGTCGCCGGATTCGGTGCTGGATTCGGTACCGGAGTCTGGCTGGTCTTCGCTGCGGTCATTTGCGGGGCGGTCCTCCTCGGTCTCATTGCGCTTGCGTGCACGGTCACCGTCACGGTCTTCAGTGGTGTCGCTGTCTTTGTCTGTCTCTGTGGCGGGCTCTTCAGTCTCTTCAGGGGTGCGTTCGGCGGTCCACTGGGCGGCACCGGCTACACCGCTGTTCCATTTCTGGAGGTCGGGGTCCGGGCCGGTGATGCCGGTGCCGAGGACCATGATGCGCCGCTCGGAAAGCACGGGCACCCAGACAGCCTCGCGGCGGAGCGTGTCGGAGACGGTGTCGCGCGCTTCGGTTGCTGGGATGCGCCCGGAGAGAATATTGGCGGCCATGCCGCGTGTCGACGGGAGACAAAGGCCGCTCAGGTTACCCGCCGCGAAATCAGTGTCCTCCTGCGGGCACTGGATCCTGCTCGCCCACATGGCGGCACCGCCGTCGATGGACCATCCAACCACAGCATCCACCGTGCCGGCGCGCAGGCGGGAAGCGGTCTCGGTGGCATCCAGAGCCACCGCCTCAGCGTCGATGCCCTTGCCCACGAGGAGGTCGGCCACAGCGCGTGCAGCTGGCATGGCTTGGCTGTCGCGTGGGTCGGCGGCGATGCGCAGCGGGCCCGACTCGGCCGCGGCTTTGCGCAGGGCCTCCGGCTCTCCGTCCAAGGGCTGGGTGGAGTCGGCTGCGGCGAGGTCCCTCGTGCGGCCGGCGGCGATGCGGGAGATGAGGGGGACGTCGATAAGCGATGCAAGCTCCCGACGCGCATCTTTGGAGCCCAGGATCGGCGAATCCACAGACATGGTCACACCGAGCTCGCGCGGACCTTCCTCGAGGCGCAGCTGCGCGCCGGGAATCAGCGAGTACGCATCCCACGACGTCTCCCCCGGCACGTGGTCGACGAAGGCGAGTTGGCCGGAGCGCAGGCGGTCCGCGGCAAGTTCCGTCGGCCGGACGAAATTGAGCGTGAGCAGGTCGATATTCGCCGGGTCCGGAGCCCAAAACCGGTCGTTGCGCTTCAGCGCGATCACGCCGGCGCCCCGGTCGACTTTGTCCACCATGTAATGCCCGGCGGACGCCGGAATCGTGTCGGCGAGCGCGGTGGCGAAATCCTCCGCACGGGAATCCAGCAAATGCGACGGGAGGAGGTAATTGAAGAGGTCGTGCCAGGAGGTAACAGGCTCGTCGAAAAGCACGTCGACTGTCTTGCCTCCCGCGCCGCTCACGCGCACATCGCGGATCGCCCGGTAGCCCGCCGGGTCGACGACCCCCGGCGTGGAGGTCATCCCGCGCCACAGGTACACGAAATCCGCCCCCGTGACCGGGCTGCCATCGGACCACTGCGCGGCCGGGTCGATGACGTAGCGCACGGTCATCGCGGGGGCGTCGGGCTCCGCGGCGTCCCCGGCGTTGTCGACGACATCAGCGGACACGAGCAAGTCCTCGTTCATGCCACCGGCGCCGAACGCGCTCGGCAACGTGAGCTCGGCGACGTCGCGCACCGTGGAGAGCTCATCCGCAACTAGGTGCGGGTTCAACCCGTTGCGCAGGGGCTGCACGCCCACATTAGCCTTCGTACGCGCCGCCGGCTGGGCCGTGGTGGTGGACGTCTCAGTCGCCTCTGTCTCCTCCACGATCGGTGGCGGACCCGGGTTCGCAGAGCACGACGACAACACCCCCAGCGCGAGAACCGGGGCGAGAATCCTCGCCGCTGTAGCTCTGCAACTGGGGGTGCGCATGAGGGTCAATGCTACTGCATCGGCCCGGAAAGCCTGCCGCAGTAGCCCGGCACTACTTGTTCATCTGCTTCGCGCGGGAACGTGCGCGGCCGCGCTCGGTCGCGTTGAGGATGACCTTACGAACACGCATGACCTCCGGGGTGACCTCGACGCACTCGTCGTCGTCGCAGAACTCGATTGCCTCGTCGAGGGACAGGGACTTCGCCTTGGCCAGCGTGACCGTCGTGTCCGCGGAAGCGGCACGCATGTTGGTCAGCTTCTTCTCCTTGGTGATGTTGATGTCCATGTCCTCGTCGCGACTGTTCGCACCGACGACCATGCCTTCGTAGGTCTCCGCGCCGGGCTCGACGAAGAACTCGCCACGGTCCGCGAGCTGCATCAGTGCGTAGGAGGTGACCTGGCCGGAACGGTCGGCAACGAGGGAGCCGGTCGGGCGGCCCTTGATCTCGCCTGCCCAGGGGCGGTGCTCGATGGAGTACGAGTTGGCGATGCCGGCACCACGGGTCTCGGTCAGGAAGGTCGTGCGGAAGCCGATGAGGCCACGGGAAGGGACGTCGAATTCCATGCGGACCCAGTCGCCGGAACCTGCGTTGCCCATCGCGGTCATCTGGCCCTTGCGGTTGGCCATCAGCTGGGTGACGGCGCCCTGGTGCTCGGCCGGGGTGTCGATGACCATGTGGTCATAAGGCTCGTAGGTCTTGCCGTCGATCTCCTTGGTGACCACCTGCGGCTTGCCCACGGTGAGCTCGAAGCCTTCGCGGCGCATCGTCTCGATCAAAACGGTCAGGGCCATCTCGCCGCGGCCCTGGACTTCCCAGGCATCCGGGCGGTCGGTCGGCAGCACCTTGATGGACACGTTACCGATGAGCTCCTGGTCGAGGCGGGCCTTGATCAGGCGGGCGGTGAGCTTGTCGCCGCCACCGCGGCCGGCCATCGGGGAGGTGTTCACACCGATGGTCATGGAGATCGCCGGGTCGTCGACCTTGATGCGCGGGCGCGGCTCGACCTTCTCCGGGTTGCAGAGGGTGTCGCCGATCATGATCTCGTCGATGCCGGACACGGCTGCGATGTCGCCGGCGATGACGTCGCCCTGGGCGGGGACGCGTTCAAGGCCCTCGGTGACCAGCAGCTCGGCGATCTTGACGTTCTTGACGTGCTGTTCGCCCTCGGAGTCATAGTGGACCCAGGCGACAGTGTCGCCCTTCTTCACGGAGCCGCGGTAGACGCGGATCAGGGCGATGCGGCCGAGGAAGGAGGAGGAGTCGAGGTTGGTCACCTGCGCCTGGAACGGAGCGTCGATGTCAGCGGAGGGCTCGGGCAGGACGTCGTAGATGACGTCGAAAAGCGGCTGCAGATCCTCGTTGTCCGGAAGCTGGCCGTTGCCCGGGTTGTCGAAGGAGGCGCGGCCGGCGCGGCCGGAAGCGTAGAGGACGGGCAGCTCGAGCAGGTTCTCGGCGGCCTCGGCGGCCTCGGGGTCCTCGAGGGAGGCGCCGAGCTCCAGGAGGAGGTCCTGAGCCTCGTCGACGACTTCGTCGATTCGCGCGTCCGGGCGGTCGGTCTTGTTCACGCAAATGATGACGGGCTTCTTCGCTTCGAGTGCCTTGCCCAGAACAAAGCGGGTCTGCGGGAGGGGGCCCTCGGAGGCGTCGATAAGCAGGACGACGCCGTCGACCATGGACAGGCCACGCTCGACCTCGCCGCCGAAGTCTGCGTGGCCCGGGGTGTCGATGACGTTGATGACGAGGTCGCGGCCGTCCTTGCCCGCGCCCTTGCGGCGGATGGAGGTGTTCTTCGCCAAAATGGTGATTCCGCGCTCGGACTCGAGGTCTCCGGAATCCATGACGCGGTCTGCAACCTCGCCGTGGTCGCCGAACGCGCCGGACTGCTCCAGCATGCCGTTGACGAGAGTGGTCTTGCCGTGGTCGACGTGGGCGACGATGGCGACGTTACGGAACTCAGGGTGCGACACTTCTTCGTCTGCTCCTTTGCATAGGCGTACTGCACACGGCAGTTGAACGGTTAAACCCTACTCCGGTAGGGCTTTGCGTGCGATACCGAAGGTACACGCGCGCGAAAATTCTCATGTCCCGTCCAGAATCGCGCCTTGACCACACGCCGAAAACCAGTTATCCCCTGGACAGCTGTTGCAAAAGTGACCAGCGTAACTAAAGTTGCAGGAGTTGTAATTGTTATCGCTTTATTTTCCCCGACGAAGGATCGAATCCTTGAAGTTAGCGACACCCCTCCGCACCGCCTTCGCCTCCGCGACTCTGTCCGCCGCGCTCGTAGCGGGAGCCGTGGGCGCCGTGGGTGCCACCGCCGCCCCCGCGCCTGCCCAGGCTGCGCCGGCACCGGCCCCTACTTCCCTCGCGGCGCTCGCCGGCGGATCCTCGAATGTCGTCGACTCACTCGGGCGCCCAACGCCGCAAGTGCAGCGCGCTGTCACGGACTTCGCCAACCGCCCCGGCACACCTCCGCAGGTGCGCGATGCGCTCTTGGCCGGACTTGCGTTCCTCACCGGCGGCGGCGGTGGCAACGCCGGCCCTGGACTGCCGGAAAGCGGCCCGGCTTTCCGCCAGGGCCTGTGGCCGACCATCTCCCCCAACTGCATGGGGCCGGGCATGAACTCGACGGGCTCGCTGATCGCGGTCCCCGGCCCGGCACGCATCCCGGTGCCTGCACCCAAGGCCGGTCAGGCCACTTTCGTGTTCACAGCTTTGGGTACAAAACCGGCATCTCCCCAGCAAGGGGCCATGAATGTCCACTGGGTCAACCTGGCGACTCTCCGCACCGGTGTAACGCCTCTGCGCAACAACGGGATTAACCCAACAGGACCGGCAACGCTCTCCAACGTCGCCGACACGGGTTCCGGCCCGGTGCTGGCGGTGGTCTCCGGGGCAGTCAAGACCGACGGCCGCAGCTGCGGTTTCGCCCCGACGGCGCTGAGCGTGACGGTGAAGTAGAGACCAGGCAACCACGAACCACGGACCACGGACCACTATGGACGAGCAGATTCACGGACGGCAGCTGAACGGCATGAAGGCGGACCGCGCGGATCAACCCGATCTGCACCCGGTGAAGCAGGAGACATTCGACACCACGTCGAAGACCAACACGGACCCGAAGGGCTTCCTGAGGGACGTGGACACGTTCAAAGTCACCGATTTCGGCTTGTACATGGCCCGTGGCGCGAACCACCCGAAATTCGGCTACCTGGAGAGCTGGCTGCTTCCGGAGCTGAAGCTGCGCGCGAATATCTTCCACTTCCGCGAAGGCGTGGATGTGGAACAGGACTACTACTTCGACATCGCCGACATCGACATCGAGGGCGATGTGTGGCGCACCCGCGACCTCTACGTCGACCTCGTCGCTGTCCAGGGCGAGGCGATCGATGTGCTCGACATCGACGAGCTCGCTGCCGCGACGTCCGCGGGCCTGATCACGGCGGAGGAGGCGGAGAGAGCTATCGACGCCACACTCAACGCCGTCGAGGGCATCACCCGCCACGACGACGACGCGATGGAATGGCTGCGCGCCCAGGGCATCGAATTGACCTGGGCGGACGAGGTGGAGCTCACACCGGCCGCATCCTAGGCCCCCGATGCCCACAGCGTCCGGTGCCCCCCTAGGCGCTGGTCAGCTCCTCGCGGGTGAAACGTGCGCGGCAGCCGTCAGCGCGGGTGAATTCCACGACGACATCTCGGTCGTGCGCGAGGTGCAACAGCCGGGTCGCCAGTTCGCGCTCCGCACGCTCGACGGCAGGTTCCGCCCCTTCGACGCTGAGCATGAGCACCCCCTCGGTGCCGATGACGTCACAAGTCGCAGAACCGCTTCCAGGGGCTTGAAGGGTGCGGTCCGCGGGGAAGGTGAACGTGCCTTTGGAGGTCTCGGGGTCCCAAGTGGCGTCGATAAGCTGCTCAAAATAGCTGGCCAGCAACTTCCCGTACCGCGCGGGACGGTCGAGTCGCACGCGCGCGGTCGAGGTCACGGTTTTCGGCATGGACCACACCCTACCCAAACGCCGCGGACAGATTAGTATTCGTTGTTTGAACACCCCCCAACAGAAAGGTCCGCGTATGGCTGGCGGTCTCCTCGCCTTGCTTGACGACGTCGCCCTCATCGCCAAAACCGCCGCCTCCAGCATGGATGATGTCGCAGGCATGACGGCGAAGACATCGACGAAGGCGGCCGGTGTCGTGATCGACGATGCCGCGGTCACGCCGCAGTACGTCACCGGCGTGACCCCCGCACGCGAGCTGCCCATCATCTGGAAGATCACGAAGGGCTCGCTGCGCAACAAGCTGCTCATCATCCTCCCGATCGCCCTCCTGCTCAACGCGTTCGCCCCGTGGGCGCTGGTGCCCATCTTGATGGTCGGCGGCACTTACCTGTGCTTCGAGGGCGCGGAAAAAATCGCCGATAAGCTCCTCCACAACGAGAAGGACCAGCAGGAAGAGGCGGTCAACCGTGACGAGCAGGGCGAAGACGCCCTGGTGAAAAGCGCGGTGCGCACCGACCTCATCCTGTCCGCGGAGATCATGATCATCTCCCTCGACGAGGTCGCCGACCAGCCGTTGATGGTGGAGTTCATGGTGCTCGTCGCAGTCGCGATCTTCATCACCCTCGCCGTGTACGGCGCAGTGGCGCTGCTGGTCAAGATCGACGACATCGGGCTCGGCATGATCGAACGCGACAAAGCCCCGGGTCTGGGGCGCGCCCTGGTCAACGGCATGCCGGTCGTGCTGAAGATCATCGGCATCGTCGGCACCGTGGCCATGCTCTGGGTCGGCGGCCACCTGATCATCCGCGGCCTTCACGAGGTCTTCGGTTGGCACTGGCCGCACGACGTTCTCGAGCACCTGGCGGAGGCGGTCGGCGGCGGCGCCCTCGGCTGGCTGGTGGACACCGCCGGCTCCGCCTTGGCGGGCCTCCTCGTCGGCTTCGCCGTCCTCGGCATCGTCTCGCTGGTGCGCAAAGCCGTCCGCTAAGCCGCCGTCTGGTAGGCCGCCGTCCGCATTCCCTTGCGCGCGCCCCAGAGTGGCGACTCGGGCTGGGGACGCACCCGCGCTAAGGTCGAGGCCCATGGAACCGCTGCCCCGCTACCCACTCGCCCCGTCCGCCCTCGGCGGCGGAACCGAGCTCAGCGTCGGCAGCCTCATCGCCGCGACACTTTTCGAGAACGCCGGCACCCCGGCTGCCGATGAGCCCCTGCACACGACAGTCGAGCTCGATCCCGACCCGCTCACCGGCGCATGGCGCGTGCGCTGGCCCGTTGCCCACGGCGGAATCATCGGCGAGATCAGCGCTTCCGACCGCGCCCCGTACCGCAGTGTGGACACCCTCCACGAAGCCGGACTGGTTCCCACTGCCCAGGCTTTCATCTCCTTCGACCGCACCACCGCCAGCCACCGCGTCGTCGTGCAGCTCGCCCCCGCCGCCATGTGCGTTCCGCGCAACAACCTGCTGCCGGGTGCTCTGCTTCTGCCCGGCACCCTGCCCGGCGAAGATTCTGTCTACGTCCACGTCGCCGATGGTGAGTTCACCGCCGCCGAGACCATGCTGATGTCCCCCGGCCAGTGGCTTGTGGGCCTGCACCTGCACGGCCGCACTGTTGTGGTCACCTGCGGCGGCCGCGTTCTGGGCACCCTGAACCCCGCCCAGGCTGGGCCCGTCCGCGAAAAACTCGCCACCCTGTTCGCCCAGGGGTCCGATGTCAAAGCGCGCGCCTGGGCTGTCGAGGGGTCCATCAGCGTCGACGTCACCCGCACACCCGGGTCCTTCCCCGTGCGTACCCTGCCTCCGCTACCCCTGCCGGCCGGACCCGAAATAGACATTCCTTCCGCGGAGGTCTACCAATTCGCTGACGGCTCCCTCGTCGTCACCGTCGACTTGCCCTCCGCCATCGATCCCGAGGACTTCGTCCACCCCCGCGAAGGCGCCCGCACCGTCGCACCCGTCCACCCTGCCGAGGACGCGCCCACCCAGTACTTCCCCGCCTTCGTAGACTTCAACCCGCCATCCGCGGACGACGGCGATGCCGCAGCCAGCGAGACCTATCTCACCGAGGTGGAGAAAGTCCGTCTCCGTCGCGCACGCCGCAAGTCGAACGGACCGAAACACAGCAGAGACGACGACGCCCCGCAGGAATACACCGGGCGTCACCGCCGCGACGGTTAGCCCCGGGTTTGCAAGAGTTCCGTTGCGGTTCAGTCATTTTCCCTCCCCGTGTCTTGAAATGAGCTCCGTTATGCGTCCGTTCCGCCGTTGCGCCCTCTCAGCCATCGCCGCCGGCACCATTGCCGCGACCGCACTCGCTCCCGCCCCCGCGGGTGCGCAAAGCTCCCTAAGTTCGACGAGTTCCTCCAGCTCGAGCAGCTCCACCAGCTCCCGCAACCTGATCAACGAGTTGGGCGCCTTGTTCGCCCCGCAGCAGAAACCGAAACCGCAGACGCCGAAGCCGGAGGACAACACGAACAAGGGCTTCGCTGTGGAAATGGTCGGCGACCTGCTCGGCAACCACCAGCCCAATTTGAGGCTCGGCGCAGCCGACCTGGGCATCATGGTGCCGTTGATGAACGAGACGTTCGCGGTCGTCTTCGGCGTATCCTCACCGGCAGGTACTTCGGCGAAGGCAAGTGGCTCAGCCCCGTGGGCTTCGTGGCCGAGCGCGACGAGAACGGACGCATCACCTTCAACCGACCGCTCAACGACGGCAAAACTGCCGACCAGCTGATTTCGTACCAGCACTACGACAACCGCACACTAATCCCGTCCGACGTGATCAACCTGGACGGGACGCTCTACATGCAGGGCATGTGGAACGAGGGCATCGGCAATGTGCGCGAAACCCAGATCTGGAGGTCCACCGACTACGGCAAGACCTGGACCTCGGTCGGGCGGACTCCCTACCGCTACATGAACAGCATGGGCAACCTGATTAGCTGGGAGAAGGGCCCGGACGGATACATCTACGTAGTGTCCACCGAATTCAACCGCGACGACCCCGTCTACCTCTCCCGTTGCCGCGAGGAGCAGATGGCGGACCGCAAGCAGTGGGAGTTCTACAACCCGTCGAAAGGCACATGGGGCCACGACCTCCTCCCGATCCTGTCCGATAACGTCCAAGCTGGCGAGATGCCCCTACGCTACATCGAGAACCACTGGGTGCTCGCCATGTTCAACGAAGAGACTGCCTCTATCGAAGTGCGCATCTCCGACACCGTCGCCCGCGACTGGAATTCGATCACGCCGGCGCGCGTCGCCGTCGACGAGACCGCGGTGTCGGAAGAGACCATGCACCGCCTCGGCGACGCGGAAGCGATGGAGAACGCCGCGGACAACGCGGCCACCGCGCTGCACTAGGCGAAAGCGCTAGCGCGGCTATGGTTCGTCGATAAGCCTGTCGCCCTCGTTGATGGGTTCCTCATCGACGGTTTCCTCGTCCGTCGGCGCGGTGCCGGGGTCGACCTCCGGGTCGTTCTCGGCCTCGTACTCGCGCACGATGCGCGTCGCGGTCTCCGCGATTTCCTTCATGGACTGGTAAAAACGCCCCATCTCGTTCCACACGCCGTCCTCCGACAGCACACCGAACTGGGCTTCGGGGAAATCTCGGACGTCGTCGCGCCAGATGGATTCGTAATAAGCGATGAGCTTTTTCATCGAATCCCAGTCCTCGGCAAGCCGCTCCGGGATCTCCTCCCAACGGTCGTTGGCCTCGACGAAGTGGGACAGGCGCCCATCGTTGGCAATTATTCGTTCCGGTATGTCCTCGGATCCGGGAAAGTCGTTTTCACCACTGCTCATGCCGTCACTGTACTCCGCGAATTCCCCTTAAGCGGGGTTATTGCACGGCACGGGCAGCACAGGGGGCGGGTACACTGGGAAGTGTCAAACCCCTAGTCGAGGAGGAAAAATGACAGCACAAACCGGAAACGACCACGGCCCGAACCCGTACGTCGTCGACATTGAGAAGGCCACCCTGGACAACGGCGCGTTCCGCGACACGCTGTGGACAGGCAAGAACCTCCAGCTCACCGTCATGACCATCCCGGTAGGCGGCGAGATCGGCGCTGAGATCCACGACGGCCACGACCAGTTCCTGCGCCTCGAGGCAGGCGAGCTCCACGCTAAGATCGGCCCGAGCGAGGACGACCTCGAGGTCGACCAGGTCATCGGCGCCGACTGGGCAGCGTTCGTCCCGGCCGGCAAGTGGCACAACTTCGTCAACGAGTCCGACACCGAAGCGAAGCTGTACTCCATCTACGCTCCGCCGGAGCACAACCCGGGTACCCGCCACGAGACCAAGGCGGATGCCGACGGCGACCCGCAGGAGACCGACGGCGTCTAGAACGCACCGTCTTCAAAAAAGTCCAGCATTTGCGCTGGGCTTTTCGCTTATCGACGTCACCCCCTTTTCATCTGGCGGTCACGCTCTGGACATGTCGCCGTCACAACTGGTCCATGTGCCTGGCTTAGTTTTTGAAATGTCCTGGTTGGAATCTGGCAACCGCAGCACCGTGCGCTGAACGCGGCTCTCCAGCCGGTAATTCGTTTCACTACCGCCCCCCGGAAAGGTTTCCCACGATGCGTAACCGCGTGCTGTGCGCCACGATCACAGCGCTGTCCGTCAGCGCCGCCAGCGTCTCCCCCGTCATCGCCCCGTCCGCATCTGCCGACGAGACGACCGCGAAGATCTCAATCTCGAACATCACCGACTTCCACGGCCGTTTCGCTTACAACGAGGATTCCCGCAAACCGGAGGCATCCGTCCCGGGCGCCGAGCGCTTGAAGTGCGCCATCGACAAGGAAGGCGAATCCTTCGGTGACGCGCACATTCTCACCTCCTCCGGCGACAACATCGGCGCATCCCCCTTCGAGGCAATGCTTCTCGACGACGCCCCGACCATCGACGTCCTCAACGAGATGGGCCTGAAGGTCTCCGCAGTGGGCAACCACGAATTCGACAAGGGCGCGGCCGATCTTTCCGACCGCGTCATTCCGGATGCTGAATTCCCTTACCTCGCAGCTAACGCGGAGTCTGTGAAGGGGACGAAGCCGTACCACGTCGAGGAGCTCGACGGCGTGAAGGTCGCGTTCGTCGGCACCGTCACCGACGACATGCCGAACCTGGTCAGCCCGGACGGCATCAAGGGCATCACCTGGAACAACCCGGTTGAGACCACCAACAAGCTGGCGAAGCAGATCAAGGACAACAAGGAAGCCGACGTCGTTGTCGCTCTCGTCCACGCCGGCGACATCACCCCGGACAAGTTCGACAAGGCCGTCGACATCGCGTTCCTCGGCCACACGCACACCTACATCAACGCGGACGGGCGCACGACTCCGGTTGTCCTCCAGGCCGGCCAGTATTCCCAGGGCTTCGCCAACGTCGACCTGAGCGTCGACCGCGCCACCAAGAAGGTCACCGTCGACGAGGCCAAGATCGTCGACAACGCCACCGTCCTGGGCTGCACCGACAAGACATACCCGGAGATTCAAACCATCGTGGATGCGGCCAAGGCAGAGGCAGCCGAGGCAGGCAAGACGGTCGTCGCAACGACCACCTCCGACTTCGCCCGCGGCGCCGACGAGGGCGCCGATTCCGGTTCCAACCGGGGCGTTGAGTCTTCCCTGAACAACCTCCTGGCTGACGCCGCACGCTGGAGCGTCAACGCGAACTCCAACACCACCGCCGACATCGGCGTGATGAACGCCGGTGGTGTCCGCGACGATCTCCCCGCCGGCGACATCACCTACCAGCAGGCCTTCTCCGTCCAGCCGTTCGGCAACGAGAACACCTACATCACGCTCAAGGGCAAGGACTTCAAGGAAGCCCTCGAGCAGCAGTGGAAGCCGGGCGGTGACCGTCCAGTGCTGTCCCTCGGCCTGTCGAACAACGTGTCCTACACCTACGACCCGGACGCTGAGCAGGGCAACCACATCCTGTCCGTCACCGTTGACGGTAAGCCGTTGGAGGCAGAGAAGGACTACGTTGTCGCAGGTTCCACCTTCCTGCTCGGCGGCGGCGACAAGTTCGATGCCTTCACGAAGGGCTCCGCGCCGCAGAACCTCGGTCTCGTCGACGTCGACGCGTTCATCCAGTACCTGAAAAACAACAAGGACCTCAAGCCGCGCGGCCAGGCTGGTGTGGGCGTCAAGGTCGAGCAGCCGCTGAAGGCGGGTGCCGAGAACACCATCGACCTGACCTCCCTGATCTACACCGAAGGCGACCCTGCCAAGAAGGTCACCGTCGCGCTCGAGGATGCCGCAGGCAAGGAGTTCGCCACCGCCACCTCCGCCATCGACCCGTCGTTCGGCGAGAAGGGCTATGGCGAAGCCGGTAAGGCGACCGTCAAGCTCAATGTCCCTGCTGACGCACCGAGCGATGCGGTCCTGCGCATCACCACGGAGAAGGGCACCGACGTCACCCAGCCGGTGACGACCACTGGCAACGCCAAGGACGGCGGCAACGCATCCAACGGCAACAGCTCCTCCAGCTCCGACGGCTCCAGCGCCAAGCCGATCCTGATCGGCCTGGGCATCGCTGGCCTGCTGGCCGCTCTCGCCGGCGCCGTCGCCTTCCTGCCGCAGTTCGCGCCAGTCCGCGACCAGATCAACGCAGTGCTGAAGGACTTCGGCATCCAGATCTAGTTTTCACCGGTTCCGGCCGGCTCCCCTGCCAGTCCCTCCCACAGGCCGTGGGCGGGACTGGCTTTCTTTCTGCCCGGGGAATGGAATATTGAACGTGGACGCGGCAGGCAAATGCGAGTAGATTTCCGTTGTTGGCCACTATGAATGTCGTTGGCCGCTATGGATAGGGAGGGCATGCGATGACGCAGGACGACAGTGCCGCTGCGAAAGCCGCCGAGCACGACAGTCACGGCTCACCGTGGCCCGCTCTCTGGTCGATGATGGTCGGCTTCTTCATGATTCTGGTGGATTCCACCATCGTTTCCGTCGCGATCCCGGCGATCGCGGAAAGCCTCGAAGCCAGCTACAACGACGTGATCTGGGTCAACAGCGCCTACCTTCTGGCCTATGCCGTTCCGCTACTGATCACGGGCCGCCTGGGTGACAGGTTCGGCCCCCGGCGGATGTATCTTCTTGGCCTGGCGGTGTTCACCGCCTCCTCCTTGGCCTGCGGTGTCGCGGGTTCGGTGGGCATACTCATCGCCGCGCGCGCTTTCCAGGGCCTCGGCGGCGCAATGCTGACACCGCAGACCATGTCGGTGATGATCCGCACCTTCTCACCTGCCCAGCGCGGCAGCGCCATGGGTGTGTGGGGCGCGGTGGCCGGTGTGGCGACAGTCGTTGGGCCACTGCTCGGCGGTGTTCTCCTCGACCTCGGCGGGTGGGAGTGGATCTTCATCGTCAACGTTCCCTTCGGCATCATCGGACTGTTTGTGGCGTGGAAGAATGTTCCGGTCCTTGAACTCACCGCACGCCGGCTCGACTGGCTCGGGGTGGCTCTGTCCGCTGTGGGCATGTTCTGCCTCATCTTCGGTATCCAGGAAGGATCCAACTTCGACTGGGATGCCCGCTCGATCGCCCTGATCATCGGCGGCCTCGTCTTCATCGCGGCTTTCGTCGGCTGGCAGTCGCGCACGTCCCGCGATGCGCTCGTCCCCCTATCCCTGTTCGCGGACCGGAACTTCGCGCTCGCCTCGGCGGCGATCACCACCGTCGGTTTCGCAGTGTCCACTTTCGCCATTCCGTGGATGATCTATGTCCAGCGCGTGCAGGAATTCACACCCACGCAGGCCGCACTACTCATCCTGCCCTCGGGGCTGGTGTCGGGAGCACTGTCCGGGTTCGTCGGCAAGCTGACCAACACCCACGACCCGAAGCCTTTCGCTATTGCGGGTTTGGCGGTGACGTCGTTGAGCATCTTCGCCTCGGCTTTCATCACGGACCCGCAGATCAGCCCCTATTGGATGCTGTTCATCAGCCTCTTCTACGGCCTCGGCAACTCACTGATCTGGGGGCCACTGTCGATGATCGCCACGCGCAACCTCGATCCGTCGCTCGCTGGCGCGGGCTCGAGCGTGTACAACACGGTGCGGCAGGTGGGAGCTGTGATCGGCTCTGCCGCTGTGGCTGCGGCGATGTCCTCCCAGCTGTCGCAGCGCCTCGGCGACGGAGGCGGTGGCGAGGGCGGACACTCCGAAACCGGTCCATTGCCCGAATTCCTCCACGCGCCGTTCGCCGAAGCCATGAGCGTGTCTCTTCTGCTTCCGGCTGGTGTGCTTGTGATCGGCGTCGCTGTGGCAGCTATGTTCGCGAAGACGCGCACATGGAGCGATAACTAGACCCCCAGATCCGTTATGCCGCAAATCACATTTGATAAGCGGTTTGAGCCACGCAATACACTTTCGGGCCATATAGTTATTTTCATGTGGAATCCATTTGCGAAACCGTTTCATGAAGACACCAACGAGACCCCCTATGTGAAGCCCGCAGACTTCGCCGCCGACGCCGCTTCCCGTCCCGCCGCATTCATCACCGGCGGGGCCAGCGGCATCGGCAAAGCCACCGCGCAGCGCCTGCTCAACCTCGGCTGGACCGTCGGCGTATACGACGTCCAGGAGGTCGCCTGGGGCACCAGCGAGATCCCCGAGGGGCAGCTGATCACCGGGCACCTCGACGTCACCGACCGCGACGGCTGGGACGCAGCCTTGGCGGAATTCACCTCTCAGACCGGCGGCCGCCTCGACTTCTTGTTCAACAACGCCGGCATCATCATCGACGGGCTGCTCGTCGACCAGGATCCGGAGAAGATCCGCGCGCTCGTCGACATTAACTGCCTCGGCGTCACCTTCGGTGCGCAAGCGGCGCACCCCTACCTGAAAGCCACGAAGGGCGCGGTGCTGATCAACATGAGCTCCGCCTCTGCCATCTTCGGCCAGCCGGAAATCTCCACCTACTCCGCAACGAAGTTCTACGTCAACGGCATCACCGAAGCGCTCAGCGTCGAATGGCGTAACGACGACATCCGCGTCCACGACCTCATGCCCCTCTGGGCCGCCACCCAGGTGGCCAACGTGAAGGCGCAGTCGGTGAAGACGATGGGAGTGAACCTCACCCCTGGCGACGTCGCCGATGAAGCCGTCCGCGTCCTGACCAAGAACGCTCCGTGGGGCAAGTGGGTCCCCCACTACGCCGTCAGTCTCACCGACCGCCTGCTCAAGTGGCTGCGCAAACCCTTCCCCGACCCCATCGCGCAGCTGCTCATGCGTTTCGTCGCCACCTGGTAGCCCGCGCACCCATTTCTCCACCCCAAAAACCAAGAAGGGCCCCAGCCGGGGCCCTTCTTTCCGTCCGAAATACGGTATGCACTATGCGATGTACAGTATGCGATGGCTAAAAACGCAGGTCGCGGCCGCCCAGCTTTCGACATCGCATAGTGCACACCGCATATCGCATAGGGCATAACCCGGCCACTACCTGAGCCCCTGGGCATTAGCTCGGGGGCTCAGGGGGCTCAGGAGACCAGGGCTGGAAGGGCTGGCGGTACTGGAATGCCTAGCGGGAGAACACCGACTGCAGTGGCTCCTCGCCCTCATGGACTTCACGTTCGTATTTCTCGCGCTCGTGGTCGTTCTCGTTCGGATCATCGATGAACAGCGACCTGCGGCGCGCGTCGTAGATGAGGATGGACATGCCCACAGCGGCGACGCTGAACACCAGCAGGACCGTGAGGCCGATCCAGAACGTGCTGTCGTAGATACCGTCGACGGAGCGGACAAACAAGTTTCGCGCATGGCTCATCGGGTGCAGCGGGTTCATGAATGCCAGCGGTGCGGGCAGCGTGGACAGCGGCCAGACTGCACCGGAGACGAACAGGCCCAGCGCGAAGAATCCGATGTTGAACATCGCGCCGATCACGCGGCCAAACAGGATCCGGAAGAACTGAAAGATCGATGTTCCGGCGATGTCGATGAGCAGTATTGCGGCGCCGATCACGAACCAGTTTTCCGGACGCCAGCCAAGGGTGATGGACACGAACCCGAGCAGGGCGCTCAGCGCCACGTTGATACCGAACATGCGCAGCCAGGCGCTCATCACCGGGCCGGCGGCACCGGATGCCTTCTGGCGGCGACCGATCGCGTGCGGCAGAAGGATGGACACAACTGCCATGAGCAGGAAGTTGATCACGATCAGGGCGAGGATGGAGAAGCCGCTCGACGGCTCCTTCTTCGTCGGGTTCTCCGGATCGACCTCAACCTGCGTCGGGTGGAGGTTGGCCTCGTCGAAGATGATCGGCACCGCAATCTGCTCGGTGGACTTATCCATGTTCTTCACCGTCGGCGCGCGGTCAGCACCTTCACCGAGCTTGGTGGACAACTCCTCGGAACCGTCCTTGAGCTTGTTGATGCCGTCGGAGAGCTGCCCGCCGCCGTCGACAAGCTGGCTTGTGCCGTCGGTCAAGCGGCTGGTGCCGTCGTGCAGCTCGTTCGCGCCGTCGTTGAGGCGGTTGGCGCCATCCTGGAGGCGAGACGTGCCGTCGGCGAGCTGGTCGGTGCCGTCGACGAGCTGGTCAGAACCGTCGATCAGGCGGTTCAGGCCGTTGCGGTAGGGCAGCTCCGGGTCGGAGAGGTTCGCGTAGACCTCGCCCGTACCGTCGCGCAGCCGGTTGAGATCGTTGACAACGTTGTCCTTGTTCTCCGGGTCGAGCTGGCTGACGATGCCGTCGAGCTTGTCCGCCTCCGCGTGCAGGCCGAATTGGCGCAACGTGTCCACGATCGGTTTGAGCTGGCCCACACCACCCTGCACATTCTCCAGCAGCGGGATCAGCATGTCTGTTAGCTTGTTGACGCCCTCGTCAATCTGTCGGGCACCATCCGCGAGCTGGTCAGTGCCGTCCTCGAGCTGGTAGAGGCCGTCGTTGAGCTGCTGGGCACCGTCTTGCAGGCGCACGGACCCGTCGCGGAGCTCGCCGACACCGTCGTTGAGCTCGCCGGTGCCGTCGACGAGCTGGCCTGTGCCGTCGTGCAGCTCGTGCGCACCGTCATCGAGCTGGTTGATGCCGTCGACCGCGCGATCGCCGCCGTCTTTGAGCTGCCCCACGCCGTCATCGAGTTGCTCGGAGCCGTCGGCCGCGGCGCGGATTCCGTCGCCGAGCTCGTTGAGGCCGCCGAGAACCTCTTCGGCGTAGGTTTTAGCAACCTCTGCACGGACCTCGGCTGGATCTGCGGGACGAGGCCGGCGGTGAGCACAGCACCGTTCGTGCCGTTGTAGTCGTTGAAATCGACCAGGATATTCGCCTGTTTCGGCTCCGGGTCGATGACGGTGACCACGTTCTTGGAGAAGTCTTCCGGAATGGTCACGGTGAACAGGTACTTGCCCGTTTTCAGGCCCTTGTCCGCCTCCTCAGAGCTGACCTCGCTGAAGTCGAGATAGTCCCGGCTGGTCAGGCCTTCTACGACACTTTCGCCGAATTTCTCCAGTCCGGCGCCCTCTCCACGGTCAACGCCCTTGTCGTTGTTCACCACCGCGAGCTTGGTGTCCGGCACCGAACCTGTCGGATCCCACATCGCCCACATGAACAGTCCCGCGAACAGCAACGGGAAGACCAACGCGAGGATGATCAACGTGCGCGCGACCGTGGAGAACGGCCGCCACATCAGGAGACGCTCAAGCGCCCCCAGTTTCCTATCGCCGCGTTCTGCCCGCGGAGAATCTGCACCGGTGACTTTCGTACTCAACGAAGTACCCCATTTCTCATCGACTTTCGTAGCCCAAACCACAACACTTTGCGCCGAAACACATTCGCCACAAGGGGTGATTCAGATTACTTTGTAGAGGAATATAGTACGGAGTAACCAAAAAATCAGCGATTTCACCGGGTCCGTCGAAATTTTTTCGACTTTCTTATCGGTGGTGCTCTACCGCCAAGTTCGCACCCCTGCATTACTCCAGGGATCCCCGATACACGGGGAAACGCACCCGTAGAATGACCGCCATGAAGATGAAGTACTTCTTCAACGCCGACACCGCCCGCATGCTCGGTGAGCAGCTGGGCATCGACGGCGACGAGTACGCCGCCTGGGTCGCCCAGAGAGTCGACGACCTAGAGATCAAGGACCGCGTCGGCGTCTTCGCCCGGGGCTTGCGCGACCGTCTTCCCGCGGATTACGGGGAAGCGGTGGCGGCGATCGTCGATAAGCTCGGCCCCGAACTCGCGGAAGGCGAAGGCTACTTCAACCACGCCTTCCACCTCTGGCCCGTGAGCCGCTACATCGAGGATTATGGGCTCGACGATCCGTCCCTCTCGCTCGACGCGATCGAGGCACTCACCCGCGCATTCACCGGCGAGTGGGCCGTGCGCCCGTACCTTACGCACTACCCCGCGCTCACCATGGAACGCGTCGAGGAATGGTCGCGCTCGACTAGCCACAACGTGCGCCGCTTATCGACGGAAGGCATCCGCCCCCGCCTCCCCTGGGCCCCCGTTCACCGCCCGTTTCTGGATGATTCTGCACCTATAATTCCGGTGCTGGACCGCCTCTACGCAGATACCTCTTTATATGTGCGCACCTCCGTAGCCAATAACCTCAACGACATCGCGCGCACCCACCCTTTACTCGCCGTCGCCACCGCCGAGCGCTGGCTCGCCGAGACCCCGTCCCCGGAGGTCACCTGGGTCGCTGAGCGCGGCCTGCGCGGATTGATCAGGCAGGGCGACCCCGCCGCCCTCGCTACCGTCGGCTTTGCCGCCACCGACAACATTCAGCTGGTATCCGCAGCTTTCCCGCCCCGTGTTGCGGTCGGTGAGAAATCCGAGCTCACCGCGCGTGTGGTCAATGCTTCAGATGAACCCCGCGACATTCTTGTCGACTACCGCGTCCACTTCCTCAAGAAGAACGGAACCCACCGCCCCACCACCTTCCGCCTCGGCCGGCTCACCCTCGCCCCCGGCGAAGAACGCGACCTGGTCAAGCGTCACTCATTCGCTGTCACCAGCACCCGAACTCTCTACCCCGGTACGCACGCCGTTTCCGTGGTGGTCAACGGTGTCGAAAGCGAGCCGATCTCCTTCGAGCTCGTGGGATGAGCCTGTTGGCAGATGTCACCCGATGCGTGCCCCGGCAAGCCCCGTCCCGACGCCGGCATGTCCTGTCTCGCCGCGGCAAGCCCAAGGCACCGCTTGGATCTACTTTCATTTTGGCCAGGACCTGCTCGACAGAACCCCAGGTCAGTTTTGGTCAATGCGGAAACGATGCAATCTAAATCCACAGCGCTCAGCTAACCGGCATGCAACCAGCCTGAGCCGACCCCTCCGGTGTGTCTGAATCGTGCTACTTTGAGCAGCATGACTTCCCGACGCCGTGCCACGCGTTTTACCAGCGTCATCACCGGTGCCTCCCTGCTTCTCACAGCCTGCGGCGGCAATGAATCCGCCGAGGTTCCCCAGGCGGCGCCGGAGGAACCTGCCGGCGATGTCGAGATCGTCACCGTCACGCAGTACAACGACGGCACGGTTCTCGGCCCTGACGACGAAGTCGAGGGCGCGGGCGACGAGAACGAACCCGAGGCCGTCGACGCTGCCGATGGCGAAGAGGATCACGGCGACACAGGCGAGAACGACGACTCAGACGAGGACACCCAGGACGAAGTGTCCAGCGACCTCGCGCCGGGAGAATCCGCATACATCGGCACCGTGGAAAAACAGACCACCGAAGAGGTCTTAAAGGGCGCGCCGGATCCGAACCCGGACTACAGCAAGCCGTCGGACAGGTACTACGTGCTCGTGCTCGATGAGCCCACCGAAATCACTGCGCCGAAGGGAGGCAACCCCCAGGGATACACCTACGTCAATGAGATCATCTCCCTCGGAACCAACAGAACCTACTTCGATTCGAGCGAGCGGTGGGAGCCGTACGTGGGTAAGCGCGTCCGATTGATCGTCGAGTGGGGAGAGCTGCACCACCCTTCCGACACCAGCCTGCCGCTCGGCGCGGCCAGCTTGGCGCAAGATCGGGGCAGGGTGGAGGAGCTCTAGGGGCCAGCGCCGTCGTCGATAAGCGTGCAACGACGGCGACTTTCATGGCCGCGTGTTATAGCTTGACCTCATGAAAGGTTACCGCACGGGCGAGCATCTCCTCGCTGTTTATCTGTCGTCCATCACGGGCTTCATCGACGCGCTCGGATTCATGTACCTCGGCGGATATTTCCTGTCATTCATGTCCGGCAACACGACGCGCCTCACCGCGGCGCTTAACGACGGCCATCTCGACGTCGCCGCCAAAGCCGGCACCTTGATGATGCTCTTTCTCGTCGGCGTGGCCATCGGCGCGCTGATCAGCCAGCTCGGGCACCGCCACCTTCCGCGCACCCGAACCCGCGAGGCGATCTTGCTGTTCGTCTGTCTGACATCGACGATCGCGTCGGTGTGGGTGGCCACCGGGCACGAAGACCTGGCGGTCTACAGCCTCTCGTTCACCGTCGGCGCAATGAACTCGACGTTCGAGCGCAACGGTGAGGTGTCCATCTCACTGACGTACATGACGGGCACCCTGGTGAAGATGTCACAGCGCTTCGTCGCCGCATTCTTCGGCGGCCCGCACAGCGCGTGGCTGATCAATTTCGCGCTGTGGCTGTCGCTGGCGTGCGGCGCGCTCATCGGCGGCCGCTGCTACGTCGAATTCGGTCTGTATTCGGTGTGGGTGGTCACCGCGCTCCTCGTCGCGGGGACCGTGGCTGCCCTGGTGAACCGGCACATCCGCCGGTCCCGCGGCCTCCACGTGTAGCTGGGCAGCTACTTCCCCAGTTCCTTACGGCGCCGGTTCGCGATGCGGAGACGCTCCGCGCGCTCCTTGCTGCGCTCCTCCAGGATCTTGTCGAGCATGTCGTCTTCTTCGTCGCCGATGTCGTAGTACTCGTACAGGCCCCAGGTGAGCACACCCGCCACCGGGAACACCACCCAGAAGTAATCGCCCTCAAAAACGAAGAGCCAGAGGAAGAACGCTGCCATCGTGATCGACCATAAAATGCCGAGTGCACGGTTCAGCTTCTTCTTCCGCTCCAGCACTTCCTCAAGTTCGCGGTCGGCGTCCTGCTCGGCGGTCGTGTGCGCGAAAGTGGAACCCGTTTCTCTTGTGGCCGGCACCGGCGCCTGCTGCGACTGACCGCCCGGCAGGTCACCGAACAGCGCTGATAGATCCGCCCGAGTGCGCGCCGTTGCTGCCCGTCCCGTACGTTCCTCGAACTCGTTGACGTCGAGATAACCATTAGCGAAGTGCTCCCCAAGCCGGTCCAGCGCCTCGGATCGCTCCGGGTCCCCGACGCGTATCTGGCTCGGGTCGAAATTCTCAGGCACGAGCGTGGACCTTTCTAACTAGTCGCGGACTCCGCCACTAAGCGCGAGCCCGTTCGCCATCTACTTATCGCATTTTACCAGTCTAAGCTGCATAGAATTCCGCCTATGAACTGGCTCGTCGTGCTCATCGTACTGGCACCTTTCATCGCTTTCGCCGTGGCGTTCGTACTTATCTATATCGCCGAAGACGTAACGGAGAAGCCGCACCCTGATCCGAGTCAATAGGGTCCGCCGCCGGTGTTCCGGGGCAGTCCACGCGTCGTCGCGCTCACCCACGCTTTGTATCCACGTCTGCTCGGATCGATATTCACCATCACGACGACACCTTCGAGCGTGGTGATCCAAACCCACCAGGACAATATCGTCAGAGAATTCGGCACCGAGAGAGAAGCCTTCGACGAGGAGCGCGTCAAGATCCTGCACGACCGTCCCGACGGCTTCTTGCGCGAGGATCGCATCATTCGCCATGGCACCGAGCAAGGAGCGAATTCGACCAGCAAATTCACCTCCGGTTTCATGGGCACGGCTTTTAAGGCCGACCTGCGCTGGGAGGTGTGGCGCGACGAACGCGGCAAATGGGTCAAACGCAAAAAGAGCGGACCGAACCTGGATCTGGAGATCCGCAAAGCAAAGAAAAAACCGGGGTGAAATTCGCACCGTTCACATTCAAGGAGCAGGACCTCGGCACACAGATCGGATGCGTCTTCGGTGCTCTCGGATTGTCAATGCCGTTGGTGTTATTCGTGATTTTCGCTTACTTTAGCGAGTCCGCGATCAGGGCAGTCCCGTCCGCCCAAGCGACCGCTGCTGGTGCTCGTTACAGTGATGCACGTTCCAAAATTCACGGCTAGGTCAGTGTCGAGGAGGTCGCCGTTGCCCACGTCCAATCCGCTGTTCCAGATGGGGCCTGCTCAACGCGACCATATCCCGGCGTTCCGCACGGCCCTCGGTGTGGCCATCCCGATGTTCACGCTGCTGGCGCTCGGACGGATCGATCTGGCTATCTACGCGAACTTCGGGGCATTCACCGGCGTGTATGGCCGGCACGCAACCCGCCAAAAACGGCTGAAGCACCACATCCTCGCCGGGATCGCCCTGACCCTCGCTGTCACAATCGGCGCGACAATCGCCTGGTTCGACCTGAGTCCGTGGTTACTCATGGTGGTCACGGCGTTAGCGTCCTCGCTGTGGGCGACGGTCGCGTTGACGGCGGACATGAAGCCTTCTGGTTCCGTCTTCGTGGTCTTCTCCGTCGCGGCAGTCGGGTCTGTCCGCAACCCCGTGCACCCCTCGTTGGCCTTCGCCATCGCTGGCGGTGCAGCGTTGCTGTGTCTCGTGCTGGGGCAGCTTTCCCAGTTCATTGGCGAGGGACCCGGAGGCAACGCGAAGCCGAACGAAGTCCCGACACGTGCCCCCGATGCTGCGCGACTCCCGTGGCAGCGGTTGGCAGTGGAAGCCAGCCGGTTTTTCTTCTCGCCTCTGATCGCGGGAACGCTCGGCCTGATTTCCGTGAGTCTATTCGACCCCCTCTCCCACTCCTACTGGGCGATGGTCGCGTCGGTGGCTCCCTTGGTCAACTCGCGATTCAAAATGCAGTATTACCGTGCAATTGAGCGCGTGGTGGGTACCCTCACCGGCATCGCCGTAGCGGGCTTTCTCCTGTCGCACTCGTTGCACGGCTGGCAGATCGTCGTGTGGATCATCGTGCTGCAGTACCTCACGGAGATGTACGTGACGCGGAATTACACGATCGCCGCGACCTTCATCACCCCGACCGCGTTGCTCATGGTTCAGACCGTCGATGCCGCACCTGTTGCCCCCATGCTGCTGGCCCGCACCGCTGAGACAGTTTTAGGCGCATTCGCCGCACTGATCATCATTGCCGTTGGCTACGTGCGGACCTACCCCAACGTGGTCTTGCCGCGCCGCGTTCAGCGTCAACCGGAGTCCTAACTACGTGACCTGCTTCGATTGGCCGTCGGGTCTCACTAGAGGGATCCGAGCGACAGTACCCGGCTAGCAACGCACGTTTAAAACACGTTTAAAACGCAGGCTGGGCTGTCGGCCGAACAGCGAAGGCCCAGTTACCGGCTATCCCATCGACTAATCCCACAGGTCGCAAGCTCTTCGTTTCAATGTCAGTTCAGTGCATGTTGAATCGTTCAGTGAATACTGTATAGTTCAGCGCATGCTGACTATTGCTTCACGCCTCGACGTCATGAACCGGCTCGGCCGGGCTATGGCCGATCCGACGCGCTCCCGAATCCTGATGACCCTACTCGACGGTCCGAGCTACCCAGCCGTGCTTGCGCGCGACCTAGACCTGACCCGCTCGAACGTCTCGAACCACCTGACCTGCTTGCGCGATTGTGGCATCATCGTCGCCGAGCCAGAGGGCCGCAAGACTCGCTACGAAATCGCCGACCCGCACCTCGCGGCAGCGCTCGACGCGCTGGTGAACGCGACGTTGGCTGTCGACGAAAACGCCCCGTGCATTGACCCTGAGTGCTCGGTGCCCGGCTGCGGCGTGAAAGGAGCGGACGCATGAGCTCGGCGTGTGGATGCGAACACGAAACCGCCACGGATATCGAAGAGCTCGATCAGCCATGGTGGAAGGACCCCGAGTTGCTACTGCCGATCTTCTCCGGCGTAGCCCTCTGCATAGGCCTGGCGCTGGACTGGTCCGGGCTAGAGACACCCGCGACGATACTGTTCTGGATCGGCCTGCTGCTAGGGGCGTATACGTTCGCGCCCGGAGCGATCCGGAATCTTGTCACGAAGCGCAAGCTCGGCATTGGCTTGCTGATGACGATCAGCGCGGTCGGCGCGGTGATCCTCGGCTTCGTCGGAGAGGCCGCAGCGCTAGCGTTCCTATACTCGATCGCCGAGGCACTTGAAGACAAGGCAATGGACCGGGCCCAGGGCGGACTGCGGGCACTGTTGAAGTTGGTACCGCAAACCGCGACGGTGCTGCGCAACGGCACGGCGGTCGAGGTCGCCGCGAAGGACCTCGTGGCTGGCGAGCTGATGCTCGTGCGCCCCGGCGAGCGGATCGCCACGGACGGCATCATTCGGTCCGGGCGCTCCAGCCTTGACACCTCAGCGATCACAGGAGAATCCATTCCGGAGGAGGTAGCGCCCGGCGACGAGGTGCCCGCGGGAGCGATCAACTCCGCCGGTTCGCTGGAGGTCGAGACGACCGCAGCTGGAACGGACAACTCGCTGACCACACTCGTGGACCTAGTCGAGCAGGCGCAGGCGGAAAAGGGCGACCGCGCCCGGATCGCCGACCGGATTGCCCGACCCCTCGTGCCCGGGGTGATGATCCTGGCGGTGCTAGTCGGCGTGATCGGCTCGCTGCTGGGCGACCCCGAGACGTGGATCACCCGAGCGTTGGTGGTCCTGGTCGCAGCATCGCCGTGCGCGCTGGCAATCTCCGTGCCGCTGACAGTCGTGGCCGCGATCGGGGCAGCCAGCCAGTTCGGCGTGGTCATCAAGTCCGGCGCAGCGTTCGAGCGGCTCGGCGGCATCCGTCACCTAGCGGTGGACAAGACCGGAACCCTCACCCGCAACCAGCCCGAGGTTACCGGCGTGGTCCCGGCAGACGGATTCAATCGGGCGCAGGTGCTTACTTTCGCGGCGGCAGTTGAGCAGCAATCGACGCACCCCCTCGCCGCGGCGATCGCGGCGGCGAGGCCCGAAGCGCCCGCTGCCCTGGACATCAGCGAGGAAGCCGGGCATGGCATCGGCGGCACCGTCGAAAGTCGACGGGTGCTGGTGGGCAGCCCGCGGTGGATCGACGCCGGGCCACTGAAGGCCGATGTTGAGCGCATGGAGTCCAAGGGGCAGACCTGCGTACTGGTCACCGTCGATGACGCCCTTGCCGGGGCGATCGGGGTTCGCGACGAGCTGCGGCCCGAGGTGCCCGAAGCCGTGCAGACCCTGCACGCCAATGACGTGGAAGTGAGCATGCTCACCGGTGACAACACTCGCACCGCCCGGGCACTGGCTGAAATCGCGGGAATCGACGACGTGCGCGCCGAGCTTCGCCCAGAGGACAAGGCGAGCATCGTAGCCGAACTCTCCTCCAAGACGCCGACGGCGATGATCGGTGACGGCATCAACGACGCGCCGGCACTAGCGGGCGCGACGGTGGGCATAGCGATGGGAGCTAGTGGCTCCGACGCCGCGATCGAGTCCGCTGACGTCGCCTTCACCGGCCACGACCTCCGGCTGATCCCGCAGGCGCTGCAGCACGCCCGCCGAGGCAGCAGGATCATCAACCAAAACATCGTGCTGTCTCTGGCCATCATCATCGTGTTGATGCCGCTTGCGATCAGCGGCGTGCTGGGCCTGGCCGCCGTCGTGTTGGTTCACGAGGTCGCCGAAGTCATCGTGATCTTGAACGGCCTGCGGGCTGCGCAAGCGAAGCGCTGAGCCACACTTTCGCCCAGCGCGCTGGCTCTCCAACGCGGATCTTGGAAGGATCGAGCTGCTCAGGGACCAAGCGTCATCTCAAAACTTTTGATGCCGAGCTTCATCGACATGGCCCGCGACTACCTGGGCGGTGTGTTTGGCAAAAGGCCCCACACCCATCAGCGTTGCCGATCCGTCGCCGGTCCAGTTGCCGTAACCGACTAGATGCAGATTCTCCACTTCAGGTTCGCGGCCGCGCATGAGGTGGCGGAATGGGCCGAGGGCCGGACGGAAACCAGTGCACCAGATCAGGTGGTCGTGGTCGAGCTCGCTCAAGCTATCGAAGATGGGGGTAGCGGTGAGCTGACCGGAGTTGCGGAGCTCACGTAGACGAGGAAGCGCGACAATGTCCCCGAGGTCCGGGCCGGAATCGCCGCCGAGAATCCGGCGGCGGCTGTTGAGAAAGAGATCGCGGCCGTCGACGTCGTCAGGCATCCAGCGCGGTTGCTCACGTGTGAACCATGTGACCTCCGACGTCCCGATGAGGTCCGCGGCGATCTGGGCACCCGAGTTCGCCCCACCGACCACCGCGATTTTCGCGCCGCGGAATGGTTCGGGACCGGGGTAGGTCGACGAGTGCCAGTGGCGTCCGCGGAAGGTACCGGGATAGTGGGGCACGAAGGGCGCGGACCACGTGCCTGTGGCCGCGATAACGTGTTCCGCTGTGAATTGACCCGCAGACGTGTCCAGATGAAACACCCCACCATCACAAGACACGCTGCGGACGTGTACGGGGCGCCTAACTGGGATGTCGTAGCGCTGTTCGTAGTGTTCCAGGTAGTCGATGACATGGTGTGCCGGCGGATACCCCGGGTAGTGCGGCATAGGCCAGCCGGGCAGATTAGAGAACCCCGCGGCAGAGAAAAGCGTCAGCGAAGGCCATGCGTGTAACCATGCTCCGCCAGCTTCTTCCTGGTTGTCCAGGACCAGGAAATCCACTTTGAAGCGCCGCAGATAATAGGCCGTGGCTAAACCGGACTGGCCACCGCCGACGACGATGGCAGTGTGGTGCTCAGTCATTGGCGAGCACCGCCATTGCTCCCGTAGGGGACCTCAAGCGCCGCCTGACGGTCATTCTGGCGCGGGCCACCGCACGCAAGCGGGACAACACCGGCGGAGGCCACAATCTCCGCCACTATTCTGATGGACAAGCGCTTCATACCCGCGACTTTAGCCAGCGTCCCCGCAAAACTACAGAACCCGCAACACTCTTCTCGGGCCCAGTTGCAGTCGACTACCCGCTTTCCCATGCGCGGTCTCTCGATAGACTAACCACCATGGACCGTAGCTACAGGTGGGTGCACATCGACAACCCCGTCATCCAGAACGAGGCTACGGTTCGGTTTCACGGAGCCGGTTTATCGGCCACCGGAGTGCAACACGGAGAGGGTTACCAGGCAACCTGGGCACTAGAGGCCACGGAGAACTGGGCCACCCAGAATGTGACGGTGAACGTTGAAGGCGATGGTTGGGAGCGGAGCCTCAAACTCGTCAGGTCCGAGCAGAGCGTATGGTCGTCGCAGACCAAAGAAGAGGGGACCCCGCCAACAAATCTGCCCTCCCCCGGAATTGTTCGTTCAGCAGACCTGGAAGACGCGCTGGATTGCGACCTCGGCCTTTGCCCCGCTCACGAACACGATGACCATTCGCCGCTTGGGGCTTTTGAAAGCTCAGGCCCCTAAGACGCAAGCGGAACACGTTGAGTCGACGTCGAATTAGAAGTGGACAGTGACGGAGTGGTCGTACATTACCCTGATCTCGCCCAGCGGGTCTGATTCAGGCGGCTCCGCTCAAGAGCACCTCGGGTTCGGGGTACGGTGGCACCCATGCGCATCTTCACCGTCGGCCACTCCAACCTCGAATTCGACGAGTTCGTGCGCATGCTTCAGGCAGCCGGGGTCGCGGCAGTCGTCGATGTGCGCAAGCTGACCGGTTCACGGAAGTACCCGTGGTTCAACGACGACTCCCTCACCCAGCACCTCCCCACACACGGCATCGCCTACATGAAGAACGAGGGGCTGGCGGGGCGGCGCAACGTATCCAAGACGATCCCGTTTGAGGTCAACGCCAACTGGCAGAACCGCAGCTTTCACAACTACGCCGACCACGCCCTGGGTGAGGAATTCGCGACAGCATTGGAGAAACTGCGCCAGCACGCTGCTCACACGCCGACCGCCATCATGTGTTCGGAAGCGGTGTGGTGGCGCTGCCACCGCCGCATCATCGCCGATCACCTCCTCGCTCAAGGGGACGAGGTGGAGCACGTGATGGGGTTGGGGGCCGAAGGTGCGTCGATACACAAAGCAGCGCTTAACGACGGCGCCGTGGTCGGCGACGACCTCCTCGTGCGCTACCCCGCGCGGGAATAGCGCTTACACTAGGGGCCAGGGGTAAGGAAACTCGGACTGGGGCTCGGGCAACCACGGCAGGCGCACGATGCGCGAGGCGCGCGATTTCAATGCCGCCACCTCTTCCGGTGTCAACAATGACGCCACCTCCTCCGGCACCTCCCCCGTGAGAGGCTCGACCGCATCCACCAGCTCGGATGGGATCGCTTCATGCGCGAAGTCCCAGATCACAGTACGCAACTTCGGGTCCTTGTGAAAGCACAGTCCGTGGTCGATGCCCCACACGTGGTCAGCGGCGTGTGAACCCGCGAGCAAAACGTGGCCCGATTTACGGTCCGTGTTGTTCACCAGCAAGTCGAAGACGGCCATGCGCAGTAACTGGGGATGCAGGTCGGGGCGGGTCTCGTACAGCGGGAAATAGTGGGAGCCGTCGTTGTCCACGTAGTGCTGCAACGACCCGACACCGAGCGGGCCCACCTCGCGCACCACCGTGGGCGGCACTATGTCCCAGCCCAACCACTCGCTGAGCAGGTACGCAGCCCGCTCGCGCTGCCACAGCCCCGCCGGGAAATCGTGGAGGTAACGCTCTCCTGCCTCAGGCTTGAAGATGCCCCAGCAGGAGTCCTCGTGGTCACCGTCGCGAGCAAGCGTGAGGTCCACAACCACCGTAAGGTTCGAAGACTCCGCGAGCTGGCCTACGAAACCGACCTCGCCGTGTTGAAGTAGTTCAAGCAGCTCATTCGCGGTCACAGCTCAAGCTCCGACACTGAGCACGGTTCCGCCGGGATTTGCTGGAACGCACCCCACCCCCGTCCCGTGAAATGTGCCAACGCCGCCTTGATCGGGTCGGCGTGGGTGAAGCAGGCCACCGTCTCGCCCGGGTGCCGCGCCGCGATCGTGCGCACGCAACCTACGACGCGGTGTTGCATCTCCACGAACGACTCGCCGCCAGGGAAGCGGAACTCCCCGGGCCGCCTCTGCACGACCTGCCACTCGGGCATTGTGGCAAGGTCGGCCAAGGATTCGCCGGTCCATGCGCCGAAATCCGCTTCCAAGAGGCCGCCGTCAAACACGAGTTCTTTTTGGAACCGTTCGCACGTGGGTAAAGCGGTCTCGCGAGCGCGCTCGAGCGGTGAGGAATACACCGCGTCAACGCTGTCGAGTTGCTGGGCCACAGCCGCGGCTTGCATGCACCCCCTCTCCGAAAGGTGCAGCCCCGGCGCGCGCCCGGGAAGGATTTTTCCGGTCGTCGGGGTCTCGCCGTGGCGAATGAGGTAGATGGTGGCCATGAAGGGATAATACGCCATCGCGGATACCCACCCAGGAAACCCGCGTACCCTGGCCGGCATGACTGAAGCGCCCAACTCCTGGCCATCCATGACCACCCTCGGCGAGCTCAAGGCCGCCGGCTACACCTACAAGACCGTGCGCGAAGAGATGCGCGACAACCTCAACGCCACACTGCGCGCCGGCGAAAACCCGTGGCCCGGCCTCCACGGCCTCGAGCACACCGTGTTGCCGCAGGTCGAGCGCGCCATCATCGCCGGCCACGACATCGTGCTGCTCGGCGAGCGCGGCCAGGGCAAGACCCGCCTGCTTCGCACGCTTCCTTTGCTTCTGGACGCCTTCGTGCCCGCCGTCGAAGGATCCGAGCTGCGCGAACACCCCCTGAACCCGGTGACGGACGCCACGAAGCGCCGCGTCGAGGATGAAGGAGACGCGCTGCCCATCGTCTGGATCCCGCGCGAGACCCGCTACTCCGAGAAGCTGGCCACCCCGGACACCTCCGTGGCGGATCTGATCGGCGACGTGGACCCGATGCGCGTGGCCGAAGGCCGCCGCCTGGGCGACCCGGAAACTATCCACTACGGCCTCATCCCGCGCTCCAACCGCGGCATCGTGGCCATCAACGAGCTGCCGGACCTCGCGGAGCGTATTCAGGTGGCCATGCTCAACGTGATGGAGGAAGCCGACATCCAGATCCGCGGCTACATGCTGCGCCTGCCGCTGGACGTGCTGGTGGTGGCGTCGGCGAACCCGGAGGACTACACGAACCGCGGGCGCATCATCACCCCGCTCAAGGACCGCTTCGGCGCTGAGATCCGCACCCACTACCCCGTCGAGCTGGACGACGAGATCCGCGTCATCGAGCAGGAGTCACAGCTCACGGCCAATGTTCCGCAAACCATTATGGAAGCCCTCGCCCGGTTCACCCGCGCGCTGCGCGAATCCGACGCGGTGAACCAACGTGCCGGCGTCTCGGCCCGCTTCGCCGTCGCCGGCGCCGAGACAGTCGCAGCCTCCGCTGCCCGCCGCGCCGCCATTACCGGGGAGGCCCCAGTCGCGCGCCTAGTGGACCTGGAGGCCGCCGTCGAAGTGCTCGGCGGCAAGGTGGAGTTCGAGCACGGCGAGGAAGGCCGCGAGTGGGACATCCTCGAGTACCTGCTGCGCAACTCCGTGGCTCAAGCTCTTCGCCCCCGGATCAAGGGACTCGACTTCACCCCGCTGATCGAAGCACTCGACGGCTCCACCTTCATCACCACTGGAGAAAACATTACGGCGGCAGAATTCCTCAACGGCCTGCCCCAGCTCGAAGGCACGCTTTACGAAGACATTGCTTCGACATTCAACGCCGAGAGCGAGGGCGAGCGCGCTAGTGCCATCGAGCTCGCGGTGGAGGCACTCTACCTCACCCAAAAGATTTCGAAGGACTCCGGCGAAGGTGAGAGCATCTATGGCTAAGCAACGCAGGTACCGCAGGTACACCCCGGGCCCGGATCCACTCGCCCCACCGCCCGACCTGACCAAGGCGGTGCGCGCCATTGCCGACGACGTCATGTATGGCTACTCCACCGAGCAGGCCATGCGCGAGTATCTGCGCCGCGAGGGCTACGACGACTTCCTGCGCCAGATCGCGGAGCGCCGCCAGGAGCTGCTGCACAAGACCAACCTCGGCGGCACGCTCCGGGAAGCAAAGAAGCTTCTCGACGAAGCGGTGCTCGCCGAACGCGGCCAACTCGCCCGCGACGTGGACATGGACGATCTCGACCGCACAATGCGGGAGATGACGCTGGACAACCTGCCCGTCTCCCCCGCGGCGGCGGTGACCGAACTGAACGGCTACGACTGGGCTTCCTCAGAAGCGCGCGAGAAGTACCAGCAGATCAAAGACCTCATCGGCCGCGAACTCTTAGACCAGCGCTTCGCCGGCATGAAAGAGGCGCTGGAAGGTGCTACCGATGAAGATCGCGCATCCGTCGCCGAGATGCTTCGCGATCTCAACGTGCTGTTGGGCAAGCATCGCGCCGGCATGGCCACGGAGCAGGACTTTCAGGATTTCATGGCCAAGCACGGGGATCAGTTTCCGGAGAACCCCCGCAACATCGAGGAGTTGGTGGAGCTACTTGCGCAGCGATCGGCGGCAGCCCAGCGCTTGCTCAACTCCATGACACCCGAGCAGCGCGCCGAGCTCATGCAGCTCGCGGCCGAGGCCTTCGGTTCGGAGGAGCTGATGAACCTCGTTGGCGAGCTGGATGCGAACCTGCGCGGCATCCGCCCCGACCTGGACTGGACCGGGTCCGAATCGTTCGACGGCGACGAGGCATCAGGCGGCATGGGCCTCGGCGAAGCCACCCGCGCGATGCGCGACCTCGGGCGCCTCGACGAGCTCGCCGCCACCCTCGGAGGCGAACGCCCCGGAGACATTGACTTGGACGACGTCGCCGACCTCTTGGGCGCTGACGCCGCCACCAGCGCTAAGCATCTGCGCGACTTGGAAAAGGCGTTGCACGACTCCGGATTGTTGAACAAGGGCGAGTCCGGCTCGCTGCAGCTGTCCCCGAAAGCGCTGCGTATGCTGGGCAAGGAGCTGCTGAAGGGCGCGACCTCCCAGTTATCCCGCGGCCAACGCGATTCCCGTCTCGCCGGTCAGCAAGGCGAACCCACCGGCGGCACCCGCCCTTGGGAGTTCGGCGACACTCAGGCGTGGGACACCACCCGGACCATCACGAACGCGCTCCAGCGCAGTGCCGCCAGCGGCGAGCCGTTCGCGATCACCGTGAACGACATCGAAGTGGTCGAAACCGAAGTGCGTACGAAAAACGCCGTCGCACTCCTTGTGGACACCTCCTTTTCCATGGCGATGGAAGGCCGCTGGACGCCGATGAAGCAGACCGCGCTAGCGCTGAACCACCTCATCACCACTCAGTTCCGCAGCGACGAGCTCGCGCTGATCGGTTTCGGCCTCTACGCGCAGACGCTGACGATCGAAGAACTCACCGCCCTGCCGCCGATGCAGGAAAAGGGCACCAACCTGCAGCACGCGCTGCTTCTCGCTAACGAGTTCTTCACCCGCCACGCCGACTACGACCCGACGCTTCTCATCGTCACCGACGGCGAGCCGACCTCTATCCTGACCGAATGGGGCCAGGCCTACTTCAACTGGCCGACCGACCGCATCACGCTCGCGCGCACGGTCGACGCGCTTGACTCGGTGACCAAACGCGGGACGAAGATCACCTTCTTCCGCCTCGGGGATGATCCAGGGCTTGTTTCGCTTATCGACGCCCTCGCCAACCGCTCCGGCGCCAACGTCGTCGCACCCGACCTCAACGAACTCGGAGGCGCTGTGGTGGGAGAGTACCTCCACTGGTAACGATGTTAAACGCTCAACGTTGGACTTGACCTCGACGACGTGTCGGCGCAAAGAAACCTTTCCGCTTAAGATGCCGTCAGCTTCATCACCCCGACCGCCTTGCTGATGGTGCAGACGGTCGAGGCCTCCCCCGTCTGGCCGATGCTGCTCGCCCGCACCGCGGAGACCGTGATCGGCGCGTTCGCGGCGCTCGTCGTCATCGCGGTCGGCTACGTGCGCAAGTACCCAGAGGTCGTGCTGCCGCGGCGCTAGGCGCAGGTGCTTTGCGACGGGCTCCGCCTCACCTATTGCACATCGAGCACCCGCCGAATACAGTGTATTCACACTGATTAAAGGGGTAAACATGGCTACGATGACGATTCGGATGGATGACAACGACGCAGAGCTCGTGCGTAAGTACGCTCGCTTCGAAGGCGTAACTCTTTCCGATTTCGCCCGCAATGCGATCTTGGAAAAGATTGAAGATGCGCATGATCTGCAGGAGCTTCGAGACGCCATCGCGCACGACACCGGCGAGCGGTACAGCCTGGAAGACATTCTCGCCGATCTCGATACGTAGCACCCCCGGATGATGGCACCATCGCGTCACTACACTGTCGAATTTACGTCCCGCGCACGGAAGCAGCTGAAGAAGATCGACCGCTTCGACGCCCGGCTCATCGCCACCTGGATCAAAGAAAATTTAGACGGCTGCACCAACCCGCGGGCATTTGGGAAAGGGCTCTCCGCAAATCGTTCCGGCGAGTGGAGATATCGCGTCGGCTCGTGCCGGATCCTCGCCCTCATCGATGAAGGCACGATCACAATCGCGGCGCTTTCGATAGGCCATCGCGGCGAAATTTATTGCGATTAACAACCAACATCACCGACTCAGCCGCCTCGTCCTCGGCCCCAGGGTGATCGTAGGGTGTTAGGCATGCAGGACCTGACCATCGCACCCGGCCCGGGCATCCCCGGCGGCCTCGTCGTCGCCGCCGCGGATCTCACGGAGCGGTTCGCGAAAGCGTCGGGCCCGGGCGGCCAGGGCGTCAACACCACCGACAGCAAGGTGCAGCTGTCCATCGACATCGCGGAATGCGCATCGCTTTCCGATGCCCAGCGCCGCCGCGCCCTGCGCAACCTCGAGCACCGCCTGGATGGCACGGTGCTCACCGTGAGCGCGTCGACGCAGCGCTCGCAGGTTCGCAACCGCGCCGAGGCGCGAGAACGCATGGCTGCCGTGTTGCGCGAGGCGCTCGCCCCGCCACCTCCCCCGCGACGCAAGACGAAGCCGTCGCGCGGCTCGGTGCGGCGCCGTCTCGAAGCGAAGAAGCGGCGCTCGGAGCTGAAATCGACGAGGCGCCGACCCCAAATACCCTAGGTGCGGCCTACGCCGAGGCAGCTTGGACCGGCTGAATCCGCTCGATCTCAGCGAGGGCCTTGTCCTCCGCCACCTCAATCTCATACTGGTTCTGCAGATTCATCCAGAACATAGGCTCGACGCCAAAGTATTTTCCGAGCCGGAGCGCGGTGTCAGCTGTAATTCCGCATTTCCCGTGCACGATCTCGTTGATACGACGTGGGGGCACCCCGATCGATACGGCAAGCTTGTGCTGAGTGATTTCAAATCCCTCAATGAAATCCTCGAGAAGAATCTCTCCAGGATGAATCGGCGGGTAAAGCTTCTCCGACATGGCGTTCCTTAGTGGTAGTCCTCGATGGTCACTTGCTCGGGCCCCGCGCTCGTCCAGCGAAAAGTGATTCTCCACTGGTCATTGACCCGGATGCTAAAAGTCCCTTTCCTGTCGCCCTTGAGCGCCTCTAGGCGGTTCCCAGGCGGCACACCGAGGGGGTCAAGAGAGACTGCCGCATCGAGCTGGTGGAGTTTCTTGTTCGCCGACTTGTGGATCCGAGGATCCAATTTCGGAACCGGCTCACGCTGAAACACCAGTTCTGTTTGTCGATTCCCGAACGACTGAATCATGCTTCACCCTATCCCCCATAACGCGAAGCGTCAATAACGCATCGCGTTAAATGTTGAACTTGAATTCAACCGGTTTTAAGTGTTCGGCCACCTTTAGGCCACAGTATCGACTGCAATTCCGTATTACGATATCTTGCATGAAGACGATAAACGGCAAGCCGATTAGTGAAGAGCAGATTGAGGCATGGGTAGCCGAAGCCGAAGAAGGCTACGACGTGGAGATGCTACGGAAACGCGGGCGGAAACCACGGGATGAGGAAGCCGCGCAAGTTGTTTCCATCCGCCTCTCCCCTAGCGAAGTCCTTCATCTCGACCAGTATGCCGCCTCACACGGGTTGTCGCGATCGCAGGCAATCCGCAAGGCTCTAAAAAATGCCATTTGAGATCGAGGTACGCCGTAGCGCTGAAAAGCACGGTATCGAACCGGAATCCTCGCTCACTGCAGCCACTTCGGGATGTGTATATAAAGCGCCACTCGACGAGGATCACCCGCAGCGTGAACTTCGGCTCGGATTTGATTCCTCTATGCGGTTGCTGGAGATTGTCGTTCTTCTCTGGGATGACGGTACTGAAGCCATCATCCACTCAATGAAGGCGCGTAGGCAGTACCGTAGTTTGCTTGATTAGCCAAGAGGAAACGGCTCGAAAAGCTGGGGTTTCTCTCGCGACTTGGCGCCGCTGGGAGCGCTCAGCGAGTAGTCAATCAGATATACCATGTGGGGTTGAAGTCACTACACGTTAAATTTGAACTCGACGACGTGTCGGCGCAAAGAAACCTTTCCGCTAAAGACGCCGCAAGCTTCATCACCCCGACCGCCTTGCTGATGGTGCAAACGGTCGAGGCCTCCCCCGTCTGGCCGATGCTGCTCGCCCGCACCGCGGAGACCGTGATCGGCGCGTTCGCGGCGCTCGTCGTCATCGCGGTCGGCTACGTGCGCAAGTACCCAGAGGTCGTGCTGCCGCGGCGCTAGGCGCAGGTGCTTTGCGACGGGCTCCGCCTCACCTATTGCACATCGAGCACCCGCCGAATACAGTGTATTCACACTGATTAAAGGGGTAAACATGGCTACGATGACGATTCGGATGGATGACAACGACGCAGAGCTCGTGCGTAAGTACGCTCGCTTCGAAGGCGTAACTCTTTCCGATTTCGCCCGCAATGCGATCTTGGAAAAGATTGAAGATGCGCATGATCTGCAGGAGCTTCGAGACGCCATCGCGCACGACACCGGCGAGCGGTACAGCCTGGAAGACATTCTCGCCGATCTCGATACGTAGCACCCCCGGATGATGGCACCATCGCGTCACTACACTGTCGAATTTACGTCCCGCGCACGGAAGCAGCTGAAGAAGATCGACCGCTTCGACGCCCGGCTCATCGCCACCTGGATCAAAGAAAATTTAGACGGCTGCACCAACCCGCGGGCATTTGGGAAAGGGCTCTCCGCAAATCGTTCCGGCGAGTGGAGATATCGCGTCGGCTCGTGCCGGATCCTCGCCCTCATCGATGAAGGCACGATCACAATCGCGGCGCTTTCGATAGGCCATCGCGGCGAAATTTATTGCGATTAACAACCAACATCACCGACTCAGCCGCCTCGTCCTCGGCCCCAGGGTGATCGTAGGGTGTTAGGCATGCAGGACCTGACCATCGCACCCGGCCCGGGCATCCCCGGCGGCCTCGTCGTCGCCGCCGCGGATCTCACGGAGCGGTTCGCGAAAGCGTCGGGCCCGGGCGGCCAGGGCGTCAACACCACCGACAGCAAGGTGCAGCTGTCCATCGACATCGCGGAATGCGCATCGCTTTCCGATGCCCAGCGCCGCCGCGCCCTGCGCAACCTCGAGCACCGCCTGGATGGCACGGTGCTCACCGTGAGCGCGTCGACGCAGCGCTCGCAGGTTCGCAACCGCGCCGAGGCGCGAGAACGCATGGCTGCCGTGTTGCGCGAGGCGCTCGCCCCGCCACCTCCCCCGCGACGCAAGACGAAGCCGTCGCGCGGCTCGGTGCGGCGCCGTCTCGAAGCGAAGAAGCGGCGCTCGGAGCTGAAATCGACGAGGCGCCGACCCCAGCTGCCGTAATACCGCTCCTAAAAGGCTCATTTCGAAGAACCTCAACAGCCGAAAAGCCGTGTCCGCATCTCAGGTGCCTGAGGGGAGAACGAAAGGCGGCGATCCACGGCTCAGGCATCACGTGAATCCTTGGAGAACGCGAAGCGAGACGTGGAGTGCGGGCACGGGTACGGTGCGGACTATGCGTGACTCAACTTTCGCTATCCCCCAGATAACCTTCGACTGTAACGACCCCTCCCAGCTCGCCGAATTCTGGTCCTCCGCGACAGGGTGCGAGATCGTCGCCGACTACGGAGACTTCGTCATGGTCGGCTCCACCCCGGCACTAGGTTTTCAACGCGTTGCCGACCCCACTCCCGGTAAAAACCGCGTGCATATCGACGGTGGCGGCCCTGAACGCGAAGCCCTAGTAGAGCGCCTCAAGACGTTGGGCGCCACTGAACTCGGCAGTCATGAGGCACCGGGACTCGCTTGGACCGTTATGCAGGATCCGGAAGGCAACGAGTTTTGCGTGGGCAGCCCCGAAGCATAACTACACGTTGAACTTGAACTCCACGGCGTGTCGGCGCAAGGAAACCTTTCCGCTATAGACAGTAAGTAAATCCAGAGAAGTACCGCAGGATGCGGTCATGGCGCTATCGCTCCCAGAATATCTAGCAACTCAGGATGCAACAGGACACGGAAAGATGCGCGTCAAATTACATATTTTTCATGTTGCAGGGCTACTGGAGAGATTCGCACAAGAAGGGTTCCGGTGACGGCACAGTGAGGGCACGGTGGGGTGTCTGCTGCGCGGTTTCGTAAAAATACGCAAGAATACCAAACCACATCGTTGCAGGTCACGGCAGGTATTTACAGGGCGTTTCGTAATCACGAAAACGAAAAGACCCCAGTATCACTCCGGCCAAGGGGAATACCACCCTCGCTCAGTGCCCGGCGGGGAAAACTTCATCAAATCTTCAAACATCACCCTTCGACCGCCGTCACCCCTGTGCCCCACCCCGGGCCGGCGACATCGCCTCCCCTCGTCGGTTCAGCAGGCGCCACCAGGGAATTCACCGCCTGCACCGCATACCCGGGGCGGGTAGAAGGACATCGCCCACGGCTGTGGGGTGGTGCCCCGGTTGTGACCCAGCCCACCGAATTCACCCCCTTTTTCCCCTGCTATAAGGCTATGAGCAGGGTTTTTGATTTCTAGTCCGTCAGGCACCCGTGCTAGATAAAGGTATGGCATCGACCTTGAGGCGGTGTCTTCTCACGGTCCTACCACGATCCAAGGAGATTGACGTGAAACGAGCAGCGATCGCAGCCTCCGCCCTCGCCCTCACGGGGTGTTCGGCCGCCGACCCGGAACCCACCGCCGACGGGACGGAGTCCCAGGACACATTCCTGACTACCCATGGCCTGGCCGCCATGGACGCGGTGGAGATCATTGATCACCTCGACCGGCAGAAGGTCACTGAGCGTCCCACGGATCTGATCGCCTCCGTGCGTGCCAATGAACTGCTGCTCTCCAGCGAAGACCAGGAAGTCGTGGTCGATCTTCCCGACAATCAGACGTATGTCTCGATCGCACCCTATCTCACCTCCACCCACGACTGCTTCTACCACAGCCTCACGACCTGCCTGGGGGAACTCGACAATGAGGATATCCACGTCACGATCACCGATGAGGCGACCGGTGAGGTGCTGGTGGACGAGGCAACAACCACCTTCGACAACGGATTTATTGGCTTCTGGCTTCCCGATGATGCCACCGGCCTGATTGAGGTCAGCTACCAGGGGCGTACCGGCACCACCGAGTTTTCCACCACCGACGACGGTGCCACCTGTGTCACAAACCTGCACCTGACGTGATGACTCAGCAGGATCCTCACCTGCGCCTGTCTCCCGCATCACTGAAATCTTGCACCAAGGAAGGTAAATCATGACAAACGCGTTTTCCCGACGACAGTTGCTGCTCGGCGGGCTCGTCCTCGCCGGCACCGGCGCCGTGGCCGCCTGCACCAGCGACCCTGGACCCGCTGCCTCGGCACCAGGTCCCTCCCTTCGCCCCACTCCCACCCCCACTGCGCTCGGTGAGCCGACGGTGCGCCGGACATGAAGGCTAGTACTGCAGCAGACGTGACAGTCTCACGTCTTTCCCGGGGGATAGCCGGCGATAACTGGCGCAGATTGGCCGGTCCCACCGCGCTCATGATGGGAGCTGCGGTGGTCTGGTGGCTGGCGCTGCCGCCACGCGGTTGGTGGGTGCTGTTCCCGGTGGGCGTGACTATGTTCATACTGGGTTTGGCAGGTCAACCACTACGTAACCGTTTGTGGCTCGGTGGGTTGGGCGGGGTGGCGCACTACGCTCTTGCTCTGCGCTGGCTCACCGACTTCAACACTGCCGGATACGCTGCTGTTGTTGCCGTTCAGGCGCTACTGTTAATGCTGGTTGCCGCGGTATCGCCTAACGAGGCGGCTTTTCGCAGCCGCTGGTCGGGCTGGTGGCTGCTCACCCCTGCTGCCCTGGTGTTATTCGAGGCTGTGCAGCACCGGTTCCCGTTCGGCGGTTTCCCGCTGTCCGCTTTCGGATACAGCCAGACCGATGGTCCTTTCATGGCGGCAGCGCCCCTGGGTGGGACTCTCCTCGTGACCGCGTTGGCCGCAGTTGCGGGGGCCGTTGTTACCGCTGTCATCTTCGGGCCGAGACGAGCCCGTGCAGCATCCGTGGTCGCAGTGGTCGTGGTACTCGCGGTACCGGCGTTCGCGCCAACGATCGTAGATGATACGGCAGAAGGTAGCCTTGACGTCGTGCTCGTGCAGGGTGGAGGCCCCCGCGGGCTTCGCGCGATCAATACCGATCCGTTTGATACGACCCGCCGGCACCTACAGGCTGCCGAAGATATCACCGGGGACCCTGATCTGGTTCTGCTGCCCGAAAACGTCGTCAATATCGACGGCTCAATCGACGGGACGCGCGTTGATGCAGCTTTCGCTGAACTGGCCAGGCAACTCGACACGAACATCGTCGTCGGAATTACCGAATCCGAGGATCAACATTTCCGGAACGCATCCATAGTGTGGGGACCGGACGGGACCCGGTTAGGACGCTATGAGAAGCATCATCGTGTGCCGTTCGGCGAGTACATCCCTATGCGCAATTTGATTGAACGACTCAGCGAGGACGCACGGTTCATCCCCCGCGACGCCATTGCCGGAGAGGGACCAGCGGTGCTCGATCCCAGCGGGACACCACGATTGGGGATCGTTATTTCTTATGAGGTCTTCTTCGCCGACCGGGTCGCCGATGCCGTTCGCGATGGTGGGCAGCTACTCCTCGCACCGACCAACGCCGCGTCTTTTGTGACCGAGGAAGTACCTGCAATTGAAGTGGCCGCATCCCGGATGCGTGCCCGCGAGTTTGGCCGCACAGTTCTCCAGGCTGCCCCCACCGGATACTCCGCAGTTATCCAGCCCGACGGCACAGTCTCACAACTCAGTGGCCTGGGCACGAACGAACTGCTGACGGCAACCGTTCCCCTTCATACTGGTTTGACGCCGTATGCGCGCATGGGGGATACGCCCCTGTTGGTTCTCGCGATGCTGGCTCTTGCATGGCCTGCCGTTACCGGCCTCGTCAGCTGGCGCAGGAGAAGGCAGGTTACGGAAGTATCCCACTAAACGTGGATTACTGCACCTGCTCCTCGTTGGCGGGACGCTCGCCGCCCCCATATATGACGAGCACGGACTGCCTCCCCTGTGCCCCGGTCTGCCCTGCCTGGAGAAGCTATCAAGTCGGGGCTGTGTCGGCGATGAGTGAGAAGCGTCTCTGTGGTCTGAGGCGGGTGCCTCACGCCCAGTCACTGCCGCCGGTTCCTGTGTCGGGGCCGGTCCTGGTGAGTGCGGGAAGGTTAGAAGGTGACGCCGTGCTCGGCGAACCAGGGCAACGGGTCGACCACCCCGCTGCCAGTCGGGTAAAGCTCGAAGTGCAGGTGAGAGCCGGTGGAAAATCCCCGGTTGCCCATGCCAACGATCCTCTGACCAGCGGTGACGCGTTCCCCAACGGTCACGTCGAGAGTCTCCATATGACCGTAGACGGCAATCGAGCCATCATCGTGCTGGATGCGGATCCACTGCCCGAAACCGGAGGCCGGGCCGGAGTCGATGACAGTGCCGCCCATCGCCGCGAGGATCGGGGTACCCACGACGTTGGCGATGTCGATACCCGCGTGGAGGGTTCCTTAGCGCACGCCAGAACCGGAGGTGAAGGTGCCTTCAGCGGGCTTGACCACCGAGGGCGCGCGGGCAACGCGCTCGTTCTCGGCCCGCTCGGCGTTGTACTGGATGGCCTTGTCCAGCTGCTCGTCGATGTTGGCGACCGGCTTGAATTCGGAGATCGCGAGAATCTGCGGTGCGGCCTGCGTCCCACTCGAGGACAGGGCCGTGTCGTTGGTGGCCAAATCCACCTCGACGGTGGCAGCCTCCGGGGAGACCGGAGCCTCGACCTCGGCCGGGGCTTGCAAGGTGGCGGCCGTGGCGCCACCGACACCGGCGGATGAGACCGTGCCGGCGGCTACAGCCACGAGGGCGAGATGCCCCTTGGTCTGCGAGGTGGTGATCGTGCGGTGTTTTCCTCCGGATGACCGCGAAGCTTTCAGGCGCATGACTCGGTCGTGCTGGTACTGGTGTTTGGAGACGGCAACCATGGGCCCAGTCGCCATGGGTTGGGGATGCCGGCCGAGGGGGCCTTCCTGGTCCAGGAGCGCCTCTAATGGCGCGAGTGATGACCCCACGAATACGCAAGGCCGCGCTGGTGGCACATGTGGTCTGCTCGGTCGGCTGGCTCGGGATGGTGCTCGCCTTTATCGCGATGGCGGTCATGGGGATAGTGAGCGCGGATGAGATGGCGGTCCGGGGGACGTATCGGGTGATGGAGCAGGTGGCGTGGTGGGCGCTCGTTTCCCTGGCGGTGGCCTCGCTGGTGACCGGAGTCCTTCAATCCCTGGGGACGACGTGGGGATTGTTCCGACACTACTGGGTGGTGTTCAAGCTGGGGCTCACCGTGGTGGCGACAGGTGTGTTGGTGCTGTACATGCAGACCTTCGAGTATCTTGCCAGGGTGGCGGCAGACCCGGGCGTGGGGCTGGAGGCCGTGCGGAATTTCTCCCCGGCCCTCCACTCCGTGGCAGCATTAGTATTGCTGGTGGCTACGGTGCTGGCGGTGTACAAGCCGCGGGGTCTGACCCGATACGGGCAACGAAAAAAGGCCCCGCTAGCAGCCTTATGCAGCGTGCCTCAGCTGTCCATTCCTTATTTGTTCAGGTTCGGCAGTCATGCGTCATGCGCAGGAACGCCAGGGACCGGCCTCATCCCACTCAACGATGCGAGTATGAGTGCCTGTCTTCCTTGGAGCCGAGACGCTGATCAGCTCACCGTCATTGACGGCCGTGGACTACCCAGCTACAGCACTCCCCGTCGCCGCCCCGCAACTTTTCCACTCCGCCGAGACGGCGGAACGTGGGCCAGGGCGTCGATGGCGGTGGCAATCACTGCTGCCATTGCCGGGCCAGCGTGCGAAGGGCTGTCGCAGCTGAAAGCTTATCGATGATCAAATACCGCGGCACAGGTATGGACAGGCAGGTCAGTCCAGTTCGAGGTCGGACGTGAACTCCTCGTGGGAGACACCGCCCGCCTCCTAGCGGGCAGCCGCTGCGGCACGGATATCCTCGCCATCCTCCAGCGCCTGAACCGCCCGGTCGTAGAAATCCGGGGAGACCACCACCGCCCGGCGGCGGGGCCCGCGACTGAGGATGGTGACCGGTTCACGTTGGGCGGCATCAAGATAGTGGCTTTGTTCGCTGCGGAACTGACTGAGGGTGACCGTGATGCCCATACCCTTTAACGTACATTTTGTACAAGAAGTGCAGCAACGATCGCGGCCGTTCCAGAAGTCCTGCCCGCCGAACGGGACGCTTAGGGGCAGACATTTCCTTGACTGATACCCCCCATGGGTATATGTTGAAGGTTGTTGGGGCATCTCCACCCCTGCCTCTCAGGACATCAAGGAAAGGATCATCTGATGAGCGCCGTAACAAAGAAGTACATCATCGAAGGCATGACCTGCGGACACTGCAAGTCCTCCGTGGAGGAGGAGATCGGCGAGGTCGCCGGTGTGACCATGGTGGAGGCCACCGTGGATACCGGGCAAGTAACCGTCACGGGTGAAAACTTCACCGACGACGATGTTGTCGCCGCTGTCACGACAGCCGGCTACACCGTCAAGCCCTAATCCCTGGGCCCGGTCCCCGCCTCGGGTAGACACGGCCGGGCCAACCCTGCTGGATATGCCCATCAGGCCCAGCCATGCCGGTTCGATATCCCCGACGGTGCATCTGTGGGCGGGCCTTTTGGGACCTCGGAGATGCACCTCACCACTGTTTGCTGAAGGACTGATTACTGATGATTCAGACTCAGCCGTCGGTTGACCTACTCCAGGTCGATCTGGGCGTCACCGGCATGACCTGTACGTCGTGCTCAGGGCGGGTGGAGCGCAAGCTCAACAAGCTCGATGGCGTGGAGGCCACCGTCAACTTCGCCACCGAATCCGCCTCCGTCAGTTACGACCCCACCAAAGTCGACGCCGATCGGCTGATCGAAACCGTGCGGGGTGCCGGGTACGACGCGTTCACCATGGGGGATCAACACGCCTCCGCCGTGGACAGCGGCCCGGAGGAGTACACCGAGGTGGTCGGTGACCGCCACGAACAGGCCCGCGAGGCCGAGGCCACAGACCTGAAGTCGCGTCTGATCGGGTCGACGATCCTCTCCGTTCCGGTGGTCGCGATCTCGATGATCCCGTCCCTGCAGTTCATCAATTGGCAGTGGGCCCTGCTCGTCATGTCCACCCTGATCTACTTCTACGGTGGCGCCCCGTTCCACCGGGCGACCTTAACCAACCTGCGTCACCGCTCGACCACGATGGACACGCTCGTGTCTCTGGGCACTACCGCTGCGTATCTGTGGTCACTGTGGGCCTTGTTTTTCGGCAACGCCGGGCACCCCGGCATGGTCATGGAGATGAGCCTGCTGCCCCGCCATGACGGCATGGACCACATCTACCTCGAGACCATCGCCGTAGTCATCACCTTCCTGTTGCTTGGCCGGTGGTTTGAGGTCCGCGCCAAGGGCCAGTCCTCTGCGGCGCTGAAGTCCCTGCTGGACATGGGTGCGAAAGACGCCGCGGTGATCCGCGACGGTGAGGAAGTCCGCGTCCCGGTCTCCCAGCTGACAGTCGGTGACGTCTTCGTCGTCCGCCCGGGTGAGAAGATCGCCACCGACGGTCGTGTCATCGAGGGCACCTCGGCCATCGATGAGTCGATGCTGACCGGCGAGTCCGTTCCCGTCGAGGCCGCCCCCGGCACCCCGGTCACGGGCGCGACGATCAACACCTCCGGTCGACTGCTGGTCGAAGTCACCCGCACAGGTTCGGAGACCACGCTGTCCCAGATGGCCAAGCTGGTCACTGACGCCCAGGCGAAAAAAGCCCCGGTCCAGCGCCTGGTGGATAAGATTTCCTCGGTCTTCGTCCCGACGGTCATTGTCGTCTCCATCATCACCCTGATCGTCCACCTCGCCCTCGGCAGCGGGGCGAACTGGGCCTTTTCCGCCGCAGTCGCGGTGCTGATCATCGCTTGCCCATGCGCCCTGGGACTGGCCACCCCGACCGCCCTGCTGGTGGGCACCTCCCGGGGCGCGCAGCTGGGCTTGTTGATCAAGGGCCCGGAGGTCCTCGAATCCACCCGCCAGGTCGACACCATCGTCATGGACAAGACCGGCACCGTCACCTCCGGGGTCATGTCGGTCACCGGTGTCCACGCCGCCGACGGCTACACCAACAACGAGGTCCTCGCCTTGTCGGCGGCCGTCGAAGCAGGCTCCGAGCACCCCATCGCCAAGGCGATTGTCACCGAGGCCGAGCGCTCCGAGAACATCCAGGAGGCCACCGACTTCGACAGCACCGCCGGCCGGGGCGTCACGGCCACCGTCAAGGGTCACGTCGTCACCGTCGGCCGTCCCGCCGGCCAGCTGCCCCGTGACCTCACCACCGCCTTCGACCACGCACAGTCGCAGGGTGCAACCCCGGTGGCCGTCTACGTCGATGACCAGCCCGCCGGTGTGGTCGTGGTGCGCGATGCCATCAAGGACTCCTCAGCGGAAGCGGTCGCTCAGTTCCGCAGGCTGGGGTTGAGTCCGTACCTGCTCACCGGCGATAACGCGAAGGCCGCGGCCGCCGTCGCCCAAGAGGTGGGCATCGATGCGGCCAACGTGAGTGCCGAGGTCATGCCGCAGGACAAGGTCGCGGTCATCGAGAAGCTGCAACATGAGGGCAAGAAGGTCGCCATGGTCGGCGACGGCGTCAATGACGCGGCCGCCCTGGCCCAGGCCGATCTGGGTCTGGCCATGGGGGCGGGCACGGATGTGGCCATCGAGGCCTCCGATATCACCTTAATGAACAACGACCTGCGCTCCGCGGGCGATGCCATCCGTCTGTCACGTCGCACGCTGGGCACCATCAAGGGCAACCTGTTCTGGGCGTTCGCCTACAACGTCGTGCTGATCCCCGTCGCCGCGATCGGTTTCCTCAACCCGGGGTTGGCGGGCATTGCGATGGGCTTCTCCTCGGTGTTCGTGGTCTCCCACTCCCTCACGCTGCGTAGATTCAAGCTCTCCCACGACAACATCAGTTCCTCACCGCAGCCCGCTCGCCCCTCCGTGCGGCAGCCTGTCACCGCCTAATCCGCATCCTTTTCTAGCGATAAGGAACCCCGTGTCCTCCTCCTGCGGCTGTGTCCCTACAATAACACTCAGACCTCCGTCCCCAAGTACCTGCTCCTGACCTCTCCCCCGGCCCACCCGGCAGGCCCCTCCGGGCCGACAATCTGCCGACTACTTATCCGAATAATGCCACAGGGCGTGGGGACCATGAGGTCCTCACGCCTCATTCCATACCCTCGGGCTTTCCATCCTGATCTACCCGCAACTGACTCAGGACATACCTGCCCCCTTTTTTCAGCAAGGAGACCATTGTGGATACTCGCACCCCTGGTCAGGCCGTTTCCTCCTCGGGTAGGGCCGACACCTGTCACACCACCCATGGCTACATCAACGACAAGGATCGCTATCTCGCCCGCCTCAAGCGCATCGAGGGCCAGGCCCGGGGCCTGCACAGCATGGTCGACGAGGAACAGTACTGCATCGACATCCTTACCCAGATCTCCGCGGTCAATGCTGCCCTACGCAGCGTTGCCCTGGGACTACTCGATGACCACATGAAACACTGCGTCCGTGAAGCCGCCCAGTTAGGAGGAGAGGAGGCCGACGCGAAGTTCCAGGAAGTCACCGACGCTATCGCCCGTTTCGCCCGGTGACAGGCCGGGACCCGACCACCACACCCCGTCGAGAACGGCGGCCAGGCCACTCTGACCGCCCCTGTTGCCGGCTGAAGGCTGGGAGTCCTGCTGCTGGCGGCGGCATGATCGGGTTGATGGCCACTGTGGTGCTGCTGGTCGAAAAGATCGCGCCACTGAACAACCTCGACCACATCCCCACCTGCAACATCAACCGGTGCTGTTGCAAAGTTGGGGGGAGAGCCGCAAAAACTCAGTTTCTCATTCCCTGATGGCCGCTGCGTGTGGGCGTTCTCAGGCCGTCTCGACGACCCGGTTGACGATCACCGCGTCCGGGTTCGGTTGCCCGTAAGCAAACATCGTGCCTTGCCCTTTCCGCAATGAGTGCATCGCCTCCATCCCTTTCAACGTCCGATATGCAGATGTCCGGTTCTTAAACGCGCCTTTCGGCCCGAGGATCCGCTTCAGCCGACCATGGTCGCCTTCCAGGATGTTGTTGAGGTATTTCACCTGCCGGTGTTCCACTGTTGGCGGGCAGATTCCCTCTGACTTCAACTCGGCGATTGCCCTGGCTAGTGAGGGTGCTTTATCGGTGTTGATCACTCTGGGATACCCGGCTGACGCATTGGATCTGAGGGCCTTGGCCAGGAAACGCTTCGCTGCGGCCACGTTCCGCTTCGGAGAGAGGTAAAAGTCCAGGGTCTGGCCACCGGCGGTGATCGCCCGATAGAAATAACACCACTTTCCCCCGACCCGGATAAAGGTCTCATCCACCCGCCAGGAACTGGCCTGCCAGTCAGGTACCTGCCGGTACCACCGTGTTTGCTTGTCCAGCTCAGGGGCGTATTTTTGGACCCAGCGGTAGATCGTGGTGTGATCGACCGGCACGCCCCGCTCGGTCATCATTTCCTCCAGATCGCGGTAGCTCACCCCGTAGCGGCAGTACCACCGCACTGCCCACAGAATGATGTCACGGGGAAAATGACGACCGGAGAAGATACCCATGGCTGTGATTATTTCGCGTCGCTCTTCCTACTGCCCCACCTTTGCAACAGCACCTCCTGATCTGGACAACCTGCTCGAGCGTGCGGTAAGCAAGCACATGTTCGGCACCAAAATGCGCTCGTTCATCAGGCTTCCCGGGGAGGGGGTGGACGCTGTCGTTGCGCAGCAGTTCGCGATTGCTCAGCAGATCCTCCGGTTCGGGCTGGTACCCATTGTCGAGCCTGAGGTCGACATCCACAGCCCCCGGAAGATCGAGGTAGAAGACCAGCTCCGGGTGACCCTGCGCAAAGAGCTCGACCAGCTGAAGGAGGACCAGGCGGTCATCCTCAAACTGACGCTTCCCGAAACTGATGATTTCTACCGCGAGCTCGTGGAACATCGGCGGGTGATCCGGGTGCTGGCACTATCAGGCGGCTACTCCCGCGCGGAAGCTAACGCTCGCCTGGCACGCAACCCCGGAATAGTCGCCAGTTTCTCCCGCGCCCTGACCGAAGGGCTCACCGTCACCCAGGACGACCGCGAATTCGACGCTGTCCTGGATGAAACAATCGGCACTATCGCGGAAGCCTCACGCACCTGACTGCGCCTTCCGAGAAGGCGCGGTGCGCCTGATCAACTGCTTACACAGCGGTGCCCGACCCGGACATGAGCGATCTGGGTCGGGCACCGCCGTGGGTGTCTCCTGCTGGAATCAGCCGTTGGGCAGAGGTGAGAAAAAGTCCGCGCGCACCCCCAGGGCACGGTCGGTGCGCTGGATGGACTCATCACCGTCTTTCACGGTGCCAGCCAGGGCACGGATTGCGTCGATGTTCTCGGGGACGACGATGGCCTGGTTGTCGACCGTGTACGTCCAGAACAACTCATTGCCCTGCACGGTCAGGATATCTTCCCAGATGGCGACCTCATACATATCGCCCCGTGGCCGGCCTAGATCTCGCATCAATTCGACGGTGCTGTTGACCGCCACGATTCCATCGGAGCGCCGCACGAATGCGATCCGCGGCACTGCCTTCAACGCTTCGAGAACCTCTTCTGTGCCTGCCGGGCGGGTTAGCTCGATGGTCCAAAAATGCAGGTGGTTGTGGGTGTGCGCTCCCTTGGCCGCCATGGTCACCACATCCAGGTCGGGGACCACCGACTGGGCGTCTGGGCCTTGATGGCTGGGAATACGACCTTCGGGAACTATGGTGTTCATGATCCCCGAGTGGTCGGATTCCCACGGATCGGTGGCCCGGCGGACAAGCACCCCCCGCGCTTTGGACAGCAATCCAGCGTCCTGGAGTGCGATAAGGGTGCGGACAGTGCCGGTGGTGTTGCAGGAGACCACGCGGGTGGTGTCGCGTCCAAGCGTGGAACTGTAGTTGGCGTGGGCAACGAAGGAGTGGCCGGTGAGACTGTGCTTCTCCCCGCCCTGGAACACGGACTTGACTCCATGGGTGCGATAAAGGTCGAGGTTGCCGGCCCCGATGGTGGACGGGGTGCAGTCCACCACGACATCCGCGTTGTCGAGCAGGTCCGGTAGTTTCCCGGCGATGGGATATCCGGCAGCGCTCATCTCTTGGTGGGCTTCTTCGGTGGAGGCATAGACCGGGATGCCCTGCGTGATGGCGGTGGCGACCCGGTAATCGGTGGTGACGTCGCTGACCCCGAGGAGTTCCATGTCCTCCTGGGCTCTCACCGCGTCGGCTACACGTTTACCGATGACACCGTACCCGTTTACTACAACCTTGATTTTATTCGGCATGCTGATTGTCCTTCCTGGAAATCCTGGTTTGGCCCGATGGCCGTATGGTCGTGTTTCTCATCTGGGGTGGTCGGGGAATGTCCTTGTTCAGAGCTCGTTGAGCATCTGCTGCATCTGGGCGATCTCGGCCTCCTGATCTTCAATGACCTGCTCAGCCAGAGCGATGGCCTGCGGGTTCTGGCCATCAGTGACCTCATCGCGGGCCATGTCGACCGCGCCCTCATGGTGGGCGGTCATCCGCTCAAGGTAGAGCCGGGCAGCCTCGGTGCCCTGGGCGTCCTCGAGGGCTGTCATGTCCTCCTCGCTCATCATTCCACTCATCCCGCCATGGTCCATCTCACCCATATCACCGGTGACCGGATCTTCTTCCCAGGTCTCGAGCATGGCGTTCATCCGGTCGATCTCCGGGCCCTGGGCATCGATAACACCCTGGGCGAACTCCAGGACCTTGGCGGGGATATCGTCCTTGTCCAGGAGGATTTCACTCATCTCCACGGCCTGTTGGTGATGCGGGATCATCATCTGCGCGAACATGATGTCCGCGTCGTTGTGATCGGCGGAGACCTCTCCGGCCGCCCCCGTCTCTGTCTCAGGATCCGTGGTGGCCCCGGTCGTTTCGGTGGTGTCGGGGGCGGACGTAGTGGCGATGGTCGTGGTGTCGGTGTTTTCTCCCTCAGTGTTATCTGCGCAGGCGGACAAAACCAGGGTGGAGGTCAAGGCGAGAGCGGCGATGGTGATGGTGCGCTTCATGGGGGTTCCCTTTCGGAGGTTGTGTATGGGGGAGTCGATGAAGGATTGAAAGTCAGCGGACGGGGGCTGCAGAGCTCACAGCAGCCTTCTCCTCCTTCCCGTCGGTCGGAGCCAGGTGAGCCGGATCCAGATCAATGCGGCGCAAAAGCTGGGCGTTCAGGGCGACCACGATGGTCGAGGCAGACATCAAGATCGCGCCCACGGCCGGGGACAGCACCAACCCGATCGGGGCGAGCACGCCGGCGGCCAGCGGCACGGCGAGGATGTTGTAGCCAGAGGCCCAGATGAGGTTCTGGATCATCTTGCGGTAGCTGGCCTGCGAGAGCTCAATCATCGACAGCACTGCCCGCGGGTCATCACTGGCCAGGACCACTCCGGCGGATTCCATGGCCACATCCGTGCCGGCCCCGATGGCGATACCGACCTCCGCGCGGGTCAGAGCGGGGGCGTCGTTGACACCGTCACCGACCATGGCCACGCTCAGGCCACGCTCCTGTAACTGGGTGACCTTGGTGTCCTTGTCCTGGGGCAGGACCTCGGCGAAGACCTCATCGATCCCCAGGTCCTGGCCAACCGCCTGGGCCACCTGCTGCGCGTCACCGGTGATCATCGCGACCTTCACTCCGCGGTCCTGCAGGGCTTTCACGGCGGCGTGGGATTCGGGGCGGATCTTGTCCTCGACGGCCACCGCACCGATGATCTGACCGTCGCGGACAATATGGAGCACACCGGCCCCACGCCCGGTCCAGGCGCTGGTGGTGTCGGTGAGCTCGGCCGGGGTGGTGAGGTTGAGCTCGCGCAGCATGTTCGGCCCGCCCACGAGGATCTCAGCGCCATCGACAGTGGCCCGGACCCCCCGGCCGGAGGCGGCGCTGAAACCAGTTGCACGGATTTGCCGACGGGAGGCCTCAGGATGGGCGGCCGCGGCCGCCACGATGGCGCGGGCCACGGGGTGCTCGCTGTCGGCCTCCGCGGCGGCGGCCAGGGCCAGCAGCTCGCCCTCGGTGACGCCGACAGTTGCCGCGACACCGGTGACCGCGTGCGCCCCCTCGGTCAGGGTGCCGGTTTTGTCGAAGAGCATCACGTCGATGGTGCGCATCCGCTCGAGCGCCATCCGGTCCTTGATGAGCACCCCGGATTTCGCGGCCCGCTCGGTGGAGATCGCAATGACCAGCGGAATCGCCAGGCCCAGGGCGTGCGGGCAGGCGATGACCAGCACCGTGACAGTGCGCGCCACGGCATCGTCCGGGCTGCCGATGATGGTCCACACCACCGCGGTGATCAGAGCGGAGATCAGCGCGAACCAGAACAACAACGCCGCCGCCCGATCCGCCAGGGCCTGGGCCCGGGAGGAGGACTCCTGGGCGTCGACAACCAAGCGTTGGATCCCGGCCAGGGCGGTGTCCCCGCCGGTAGCCTCCACCCGGATACGGACGGTGTTGTCGGTGGCCACAGTACCGGCGACCACCTTGTCACCGGTGTCGCGGAAGACGGGACGGGATTCGCCGGTGATCATCGCCTCATCGAATTCGGCGGCTCCGTCGAGGATGGTTCCGTCGGCCGGCACCCGGGCACCGGCCCTCACCAGCACGACGTCGTCGACGACCAGCTCGGAGATGGCCACGGTGCGGGTGGTCCCGTCGATGACTTTCTCGGCCTCATCCGGCAGCAGGGCAGCCAGCGCGTCAAGCGCGGAGGACGCGGCCCCGAGAGCACGCATCTCCAGCCAGTGGCCCAGCAGCATGATGGTCACCAGCAGGGCCAGCTCCCACCAGAAGTCCAGGTCAAAACCGCCCAGCCCCAGAGTGGTGACCCAGGAGGCGACAAACGCCACGGTGATGGCCATGGCGATCAGGAGCATCATCCCGGGTTGGCGGGATTTCAGTTCGTTCCATCCGCCCTTGAGGAAAGGCGTTCCGCCGTAGACGAAGATGATCGTGCCCAGCACCGGGGGGATCCAGGTGGATCCGGGGAATGCCGGGAGGTGGTAGCCGAGCAGCTGGGCGACCATGGGGCTGAAAATAACGACGGGAATGGACAGAATCAGCGACCACCAGAAGCGTTCCCGAAACATTGCGGTGCTGTGTCCGGCGTGTTCGCCGTGACTATGAACGTGGTGGTCTTCGTCCAGGGCGGAGTGCGGGTGATCGTGGGGCATCGCCTGGCCGTGGGTGTCGGCATCTGCGTGGTGTTCGTGGCTGGCATGATCCGGGTGGTGGGTGTGGTCTGTTTCCGGAGCGGGGTGATCACCATGGTGATCACCGGAATGGTGGGGAGTGTTCATGACGTTCCTTCCGCTCAACCCGGTCGGGGTCGAGATGATGGGTAAAACTGATCAGGATAAGACGGTGTAGCCGGCCTCTTCGATGGCCCGGCGAACCATCTCCGGAGGTACGGCACCGGTGACCGTGACGGTGGAAACACCACCAGCAGCGAGATCAATCTGGACGTCGTCGACCTGGGGGAGGGCCTGAAGGGCCTGGGTCACGCTTTTCGCGCAGTGCCCGCAGGTCAGGCCGGTGACCTGGTAGCTAGGGGAGGATCCTCCTGTTGACGAGTCGCTGGCGGCAGGGATGGAGGCGGTGTCGGCACGTGAGGCAGGTCCGCAACAGCTGCAGCCGTGGGAGGCCATCGGCAAGAGGTTGGGCGGGGAGGTGATCATGGGAAAGCTCCTATGGGTCGGTGGGATGCGATAACGCTCGCTAGTATATACCCCTCGGGGGTATATTTTCAAGGGGTGGAGGGCACGGCCCTCACGCGGGGCAGGGTGCGGTCACCGAGCAGCCTCCTCACTGTCGGGAGGGGACAGCGGGAGGCGGAGGGCAAACACCGCTCCGCGACCGGGTCCGGGGGAGGTGGCGGTGAGAGTGCCGCCGTGGGCCTCGACCAATGCCTTGGAGATGGTCAGACCGATACCGGCCCCGCCGTCGTCCCGGCTGCGGGCGGCATCCCCCCGGTAGAAGCGTTCGAAGATGTGTCCGATCTGGCCAGGTGGGATGCCCTCGCCGTCATCGGCGACGTGGATGAGCGCGGTGGACGCCCCCTGTCGGTGGACGCTGATCCGGACCTGCCCGCCGGCCGGGGTGTGCCGTAGCGCGTTCGACAGGAGATTACTCATCACCTGGCCGAAGCGTTGCCGGTCCACGAGCACCCGGGCGGTGTCTGTAATGGTCTCGACCTGTAAATCGACGCCTTTGTCAGCATAAGCTTCCCCCGCGGCAGCAGCGGCGGTATGGAGCAGATCCCCGAGCCTTTCCTCCGCCAGGTCCAAATCGATCCGGTGTTCCTGGGCCCGGGAGACATCGTCGATGTCTTCCATCAACCGGGTCAGGCGGGTGAGTTGGTCAGCCATGATCGTGTGGGTGGCATTATTCCAGTCCACGGCCCCGTCCTGGAGACCATCGAGGTAGACCGTGAGCACCGATAAGGGGGTGCCCATTTCGTGGGCCAGATCAGAGAGCATCTGGCGGCGGACCTGTTCGGTGTGTTCCAGCCGGTCGGCCATGGTGTTGAAGGCATGCGCCAGGGTGGTGACTTCGGGGCCTGCTTCTCCGGCGGGCACACGGATACGATAGTTGCCGGCCGTCAGGCTGGTAGCGGCGCGGGTGAGATCCTGCAGGGGGGTGCGCAGGCGACGCGATAACCACAGGCTGGCCAGCAGGGCGCTGATCAAGGCGGCGGGCAGGGCGACGGCCAGGGTGATCAGGTTGGCATCCCCGTAGGCCTGCTCGGCATGGAACAGCTCCAGCGAGGGGTTCTCCTGGCCGGTCATCAACATATGATCATGGAACAGGGTCGGGCCCACCATCGTGGCCACGGTCGCGGCCACCAGCAGGCTAATCACCACGACCAACACCTGGGCGGCCAGGAAGCGGAAGGTCAGGCCGGGTCCGTGATTCATGGCTGCCCCACCCGGTAGCCCACGCCACGCACGGTGTCGATAAACCCCCGGCCCCGGGTGTCGGTGCCGAGCTTGCGACGCAAGTTGCCGATGTGGACATCGACGATGCGTTCATCACCGACCCAGGTGGTGTCCCAGACCTCGGTGACCAGGTCGTGGCGGGTCAGCACTTGGCCGGGGCGCAGGGCCAGGGCAACCAGCAGCTCGAACTCCGTGCGGGTGAGCTCCACGGTCGTCTCCCCCACCCGCACCTGATGGGCGACGGGGTCAAGGATGAGGTCACCAACGATCAAGGGGGTGGTCACCTGCGGTGGGGTGGTGCTGGTGCGCGGGCGGCGCAGCACCGCATGCACCCGGGTCACCAGTTCCCGGATGCTAAAAGGTTTGGTGATGTAGTCATCCGCCCCCAGGGTCAAACCGCTGATCTTGTCGTCCTCGCTGCCACGCGCGGTGAGCATGAGGATGTAGCAGTCCGAGAAGGTGCGGATCCGTCGGCACACCTCCAGGCCGTCGAGTTCGGGCAGCCCCAGATCCAGCACCACAACATCGGGGGAGAAGCGACGGGCCTCGTCCACGGCCTGGGTGCCGGTGTGCGCCTGGCGGGTATCGAAGCCGGCCCGGATGAGGTAGAAGGCCACCATCTGAGCCAAAGGTTGTTCATCATCGACGACCAGCACCCGCCCCGGGGGCGTGGCGGTGGTCGGTGTGCGGTCAGCCATAGACCCCAGTATCACTCCGGCCAAGGGGAATACCACCCTCGCTCAGTGCCCGGCGGGGAAAACTTCATCAAATCTTCAAACATCACCCTTCGACCGCCGTCACCCCTGTGCCCCACCCCGGGCCGGCGACATCGCCTCCCCTCGTCGGTTCAGCAGGCGCCACCAGGGAATTCACCGCCTGCACCGCATACCCGGGGCGGGTAGAAGGACATCGCCCACGGCTGTGGGGTGGTGCCCCGGTTGTGACCCAGCCCACCGAATTCACCCCCTTTTTCCCCTGCTATAAGGCTATGAGCAGGGTTTTTGATTTCTAGTCCGTCAGGCACCCGTGCTAGATAAAGGTATGGCATCGACCTTGAGGCGGTGTCTTCTCACGGTCCTACCACGATCCAAGGAGATTGACGTGAAACGAGCAGCGATCGCAGCCTCCGCCCTCGCCCTCACGGGGTGTTCGGCCGCCGACCCGGAACCCACCGCCGACGGGACGGAGTCCCAGGACACATTCCTGACTACCCATGGCCTGGCCGCCATGGACGCGGTGGAGATCATTGATCACCTCGACCGGCAGAAGGTCACTGAGCGTCCCACGGATCTGATCGCCTCCGTGCGTGCCAATGAACTGCTGCTCTCCAGCGAAGACCAGGAAGTCGTGGTCGATCTTCCCGACAATCAGACGTATGTCTCGATCGCACCCTATCTCACCTCCACCCACGACTGCTTCTACCACAGCCTCACGACCTGCCTGGGGGAACTCGACAATGAGGATATCCACGTCACGATCACCGATGAGGCGACCGGTGAGGTGCTGGTGGACGAGGCAACAACCACCTTCGACAACGGATTTATTGGCTTCTGGCTTCCCGATGATGCCACCGGCCTGATTGAGGTCAGCTACCAGGGGCGTACCGGCACCACCGAGTTTTCCACCACCGACGACGGTGCCACCTGTGTCACAAACCTGCACCTGACGTGATGACTCAGCAGGATCCTCACCTGCGCCTGTCTCCCGCATCACTGAAATCTTGCACCAAGGAAGGTAAATCATGACAAACGCGTTTTCCCGACGACAGTTGCTGCTCGGCGGGCTCGTCCTCGCCGGCACCGGCGCCGTGGCCGCCTGCACCAGCGACCCTGGACCCGCTGCCTCGGCACCAGGTCCCTCCCTTCGCCCCACTCCCACCCCCACTGCGCTCGGTGAGCCGACGGTGCGCCGGACATTGACCGCCCGGCCCCTGTCTCTGGATATCGGCGGCATCGAAGCCAAGACGTGGGGATACGTCTCTGACACCGGGGATGCGGCCATTGAGGCCACCGCCGGCGACGTCCTCCAGGTCGATATCACCAATGAACTGCCTGAGAGCACCTCCATCCACTGGCATGGCATCGCACTCCACAACGCAGCCGACGGTGTGCCCGGCATGACCCAGGACCCCATTGAACCTGGCGAATCTTTCTCCTATGTTTTTGAAGTCCCCCACGGTGGCACCTACTTCTACCATTCCCACTCCGGCCTGCAGCTTGATCGCGGCCTCCACGCCCCTCTGATCGTCCGTGACCCGCAAGACGCTGAGGACCAGGACGTCGAGTGGACCATCGTGCTCGACGACTGGGTCGATGGCATTCAGGGCACTCCCGACGATGAGCTCGACAAGCTCACCGGAATGGGTTCGGGCGACCATAACGGGAAGAAGGGGATGGGAGGTCACGGCCAGATGACGCACGGCACCCCGGACCGGGTACTGGGCGGGGATGCCGGCGATGTGATGTATCCGCACTACCTCATCAACGGACGTATCCCCCGTGCTCACCGGACCTTCGAGGCTCGCCCGGGCGACAAGGCCCGCCTGCGGTTTATCAACTCCGGCGGTGACACCATCTTCAAGGTGGCCCTCGGTGGTCACCGCATGACCGTCACCCACACCGACGGCTTCCCCGTCCAGCCCTGGGAGACCGAATCGATCTACCTGTCGATGGGCGAGCGTGTCGACGTCGAGGTCATCCTCGGCGACGGCATCTTCCCGCTCACGGCTTTGGCGGTGGGTAAGGACGACCGCGCCTTCGCCGTCATCCGCACCGCCGGCGGCCAGGCCCCCGCCCCGATGTCGACTTCCCCGAGTTGTCGTCCACCGGACTGCTTCTGTCCTCCCTGAAGCCAGCAGACCGTGCACTCCTGCCCGAGGGCACACCAGACCGAGAAGTCAGCATCGACCTGGGCGGGCAGATGATGCCGTATGAATGGAGCATTCTCACCGACGGTCAATCCTCCTCCGCGACCGTCCAGGAGAGCCAGCGCCTGCGGATGGTCATGCGCAACAGGACCATGATGCCCCATCCCATGCACATCCACGGCCACACGTGGGCGCTGCCCGGCAGCGGCGGGCTACGCAAGGACACCGTCCTTCTCCGCCACGGTGAAACCATGATCGCCGACCTGATCGCTGACAACCCCGGTGAGTGGGCATTTCACTGCCATAACGCCTATCACATGGCAACCGGGATGCTCACCTCGCTTCGCTACGAGTAACCCCCACAGCAGGGTTGAGTGCCGAGGTGGGCAGAGTCGCTGCAGACCACCCACCGCGCAGCACGATGATCTTCCTCGGTGTTGTGGTCTTCCGAGACAACCAGAACACCGTCTTCTTCCCCACCGCCCCGGAATATGGAAATCTAATCCATGCCGAGCACACCCTCGCAGAGCCGCCCATCGCGGTTGCCGCGGTGCTCACCGCCGTGACCCTGGTGGCCTGTTCCTCAGGCGACGGCGAAACGCCGTCGCCGTCGGGGGCACCTTCCAGTTCCACTCACTAGGAGGCCAAACCGAGATTATCTACGCAGAGGAGGAACGTGTCCCGCTGCCGGACTTCTCCGACCCGTCGCTGATGGAGGAGGGTCTACCTGTCACCGGTGATGGACCTGTTCGACCGTTCAATCGTTGCCCACACCGTGGCTACATCGCCGACGATAGCGTTGACCGCCGAATCCTTAGCTCAGGCGATTAAAACGTGTGCGCCTGAACCTGGGTGGATGATGCACACCGATCAACCTAGCCTCTTTACACTCGACTTCACTGCGTGCTACGGCCGCCTTGATGCGCGCGAACATCCGGCCTCCGTCAGTACGGAGGTCCCCATCACCATTCGCGGTAACAAGCTTCAACCCGTGCTCTTCCGCTCTGTCGATCCACTCGATCTGCGCCGGCTGTCGTGTTAGACGATCCAAGTCCTAGAAAATAATCGCGCCTAGCTCGCCTCGCTTAAGACCAGCGACCATCGCGTCGTAGTCGGGACGTTCCACGTCTTTCTTAGAGGCCGAGATCGACTGATTCCCATAGGTGTGTACGACCGTCCAGCCACGCTGCTTTGCAATGGCTTTACAGTCTTCTCACTGACGCTCGATGGCAAGACCGTCCATGGCAGCATCGAGCGAGATGCGAAGGTAAATGGCAGCACGTGTTGTCACACGACTAGCACTTGCTCGCCTTAGGTTACGTTGAACTTGAACTCGACGACATCACCATCAGCCATGACGTAGTCCTTGCCCTCCTGGCGGACCTTGCCGTTCGCGCGGGCTTCGGCCATTGAGCCGAGCTCGTCGAGGTCGTCGAAGGCGACGACTTCGGCCTTGATGAAACCCTTCTCAAAGTCGGTGTGGATGACACCGGCAGCCTTGGGTGCGGTGTCGCCCTTGTGAATGGTCCAGGCGCGGGACTCCTTGGGGCCGGCGGTGAGGTAGGTCTGGAGGCCGAGGGTTTCGAAGCCGGCGCGGGCGAGCGTCGATAAGCCGGGCTCGTCTTGGCCCACAGCGGCGAGGAGCTCTGCGGCGTCCTCTTCCTCGAGCTCGAGAAGCTCGGTCTCCGTCTGGGCATCGAGGAAGACGGCCTCGGCGGGAGCGACGAGCTCACGCAGCTCCGCTTTCTTGGCGTCGTCGGTGAGGACGCCCTCGTCGGAGTTGAACACGTAGAGGAAGGGCTTCGCCGTCATCAGGTGCAGGTCGCGCAGCAGGGAGAGGTCGATCTCACCGGCCTTGGACGCTGCGAAGAGAGTTGTGTCGTTCTCCAGCACCTCCTGCGCCTTCTTGGCCTCCTCAGCCTGCGCGGCGGTGTCCTTGTCCTTGCGGCCGTCCTTCTCCAAGCGCGGCAGGGCCTTCTCAATGGTCTGGAGGTCGGCGAGGATCAGCTCGGTGTTGATGACCGAAATGTCGTTGGCCGGGTCGACCTTGCCATCGACGTGAATGACATTGTCGTCGGAGAATGCGCGCACAACCTGGCAGATCGCGTCAGCCTCGCGGATATTGGCGAGGAAGGCGTTGCCCATGCCCTCGCCCTCGGAAGCACCTTTCACGATGCCGGCGATGTCCACGAACGACACCGTCGCAGGAAGGATCTCGGCGGACCCGAAAATCTCCGCGAGGCGGTCGAGGCGCTTGTCCGGCAGCGGCACCAGGCCGACATTCGGCTCGATGGTGGCGAACGGGTAGTTGGCCGCCAGGACCTCGTTACGGGTCAACGCGTTGAACAAGGTGGATTTGCCCACGTTGGGCAGACCGACGATTCCAAGAGTAAGGCTCACGGTGGCCAATGATAACGCACGCCCTGGCCACCCAGAGCGAGGGGCGGACGGGGCGTGGGAGTCGGGCTGTGTTCAGTCTTCGCGTTCTACAGCTGAATACCGAACTGCGCCGCGAGATCGCGCAGCTGCGGCACCTGTGCGGCAGCGTTGCGCAGCTGCGGCACCTGTGCGGCAGCGTTGCGCAGCTGCGGCGCAGCCAACGCCGCACCGCCGATCAGGCCGAGCAGCACTGCAACACCGATGCCGATGCCGATGGCAGTTCCGTTGGTCGAGGACGCCTTGTTGGCACCGGCACTGCCGTTGTCGCTCGAGGAGCTGCCGGACGAAGCGGGGTCATCCCCCGCGCCCGGCTTGACGGTGCCCGGCTTGGGGCGGTCGGTGTTGGTCTTGTCGAGGGGTGAATTCGTCGACAAGCGAATTATCCGCGACGTTGAACGTGCTCATGGTCAGCTTGTCCTTGGTCACGTCGACGACGGCATAGTCCGGGGTCTTGTCCTGGCGCCAGATCGCGATCTCCTTGGCCTGCAGGTCCGTCCCCTCGGTCTGGGAGCGGTCGGTGTACTCGGGGTGCTTGGTGCCGTCTGCGCTGTGGAAGTCGTAGTACTTGCCGCCGCCGGCAGTCGTGATGGTGTCATACATGACCTCCCCCGCCTTCGGCTTCAGCACGTCGCCCGGCTCGGGGCGCGCCTCCGGGACGGTCGGTGTCAGGCCGTTGATGAGGTGCGTGCGGTTGTACATATGGTCGTGGCCAGACATGACCATATCCACGCCCGCATCCGAGAACACCGGCGCGAGGCCCTCGCGGAGCTTCTTCACATCCGCGTCCGTCGTGCCGTGCGAGCCCTGCGTGTACGGCGCGTGGTGCATGACGGCGATGATCCAATCCTTGCCGCCGCCGTGCTGTGCGACAGTGTTGCGTACGAAGTCGGCGTGGTTGCGGATATCGGCGCTGCTGCTCTGATTGGAGTCGAGCACGACGAACAGCGCGTTATTGCGCTCGAAGAAGTAGTTGGCGCTGGCGCCCTGCTGGTTCGGGAAGTTGCGGTGCTCGTCGAAGTGCTTATCCGGTGCGTAGGTCTCGTGGTTGCCCTTGGACATCGCGACCGGGTAGCGCTTCGGTTCGTCGGCGGAGAAGAAGGCTTCCCACTGTGTGACCGGATCGCCCCAGCCTTCGACCTGGTCGCCAGAGTGCAGGACGAAGGATGAATCGGGGCGGGCGCAGTGGTGGCCTTCACTGCGGAGCGCCGCGCCTCTGCCTGGTCGCTCACGCGCAGATCGACGCCGATCTGGGCGTCGGAAAAATCGAGGAAGGACCAGTTATCACCGGTGGTCTGCACACGGAAGGTCTGCGCGCTTTCCGGCTGGCCCGCCGGGTAGTACTTCACGTACTCCGCGCCGCGGAAATCGGTGCGCCAGGAGAAATTCATGTCCGTGGAGGTGGCACCGACACCGATGTGGCTGACGGCACCAGGGCCGGCGACGAAGGAGGACTGCGCGGCGGCATCTGGGACAGCAGCGGCGGAGAAGGCCACCGCCAGCGTTGTGGTCGCGGTGGTGCAGCGGAAAGTCATTCGTAGTCTTCTAGCTGTTCTAAATGCGGAAATTGGAAATCATGTCGCGGATCTGCGGTTGGAAATGAACCGCGCCAGCAGCAGATTCCAGTCGCATCTCATGCTTCGTTTCCAAGGGGTTCAGGAAGCTTTGGAAGGGAAAAGACAGGGGCCACTGCGTCCGAGCGCAAGAATGTAATACGGGTCACGTTGGGTCGCTCGTCGAAAAGCGATGCGCGAACCCGTGGCTCCTGGCAAGCGTATTAAGGCACAATAGTGCGCGTGAGTTCTGCACTGAATGGCCCGGATTCGGGCAAGGATCCCGCCGCCGACGGCAGTGCGCGCGATGCGCAGGCGCTGGCCGAGGAAGTCAAAGCGTCGGACGCGAAGTCCGCCGGGTCCCGCGCCGTGCACGAGTACGGCAACCGCGTCGACCGCTCCGTGATCGTGAACTCGTGGCTGAAGAACATGGCGCAGTTCTCCCTGCGCATGCTCATCATCGTGGTGCTGCTCGGCGCGGCGTTCTACTTGGTGGGCAAATTCTGGGCGGGCGTGCTGCCCGTTGTTCTGGCGTTGATCGTGTGCACGGTGCTGTCCCCCATCACGAATTTCATGCGCCGGCACAAAGTCCCCAGCGGGCTGGCGGCGATGATGTCGCTGCTCGTGTTCTTCGGCGTGCTGGTCTTCTTCGTGGCCATCATCCTTCCGGACATCCTGCGCAATTCGCGCGTCCTTGTCATTCAGGCCGGGCAGGGTGTGCAGGGGTTGCAGTTGTGGCTCCAGAACCAGGAGTCGCTGCCGTTCGACGTGGACGCGGAGCAGGTGGACAGCATCGTCCAGGACATCGCGACATGGATGCAGAACAAGGCCGGGGCGATCGCCGGCGGCATCTTCAGCGGCATCAGCACGGCCACATCGATGTCGATCACGCTCGTCGTGGTCGTGGTCCTGACCTTCTTCTTCCTCAAGGACGGCCCGAAATTCCTGCCGTGGGTCCGCAGCGCCACCGGCGGCCGCGCGGGCCTGCACGCGACGGAGCTGCTCACGCGCACATGGGACACGCTCGGCGGGTACGTCCGGGCACAAGCGCTCGTTTCGCTTATCGACGCCGTCTGCATCGGCTTCGGCATCTACCTCGTCGGAGTCCCGATGGCGTTCACCCTGGCCGTGATCACGTTCATGGCCGGGTTCATTCCCCTCGTGGGTGCGATAGTCGCCGGCGCACTCGCAGTGCTGATCGCGCTCGTCTCCCTCGGCTTTACCAAGGCACTGATTGTCCTAGCTATCGTCATCGGCGTGCAGCAGTTGGAGGGCAACATTCTCTCCCCGCTGCTCCAGTCCCGCGCGATGAACCTGCACCCAGTGATCGTGCTGGTCTCCGTCACTGTCGGCGGCGGTCTCTTCGGCCTCGTCGGCGCGTTCTTGGCAGTCCCCGTCGCTGCCACCGTGGCCGTGGTCTTCCGTTACGCCCAGGACATCTTGCGCCTCCACGCCGGCGAAGTCAGCGCCAGCGACCTGACTTTCTCCACCGATGTCGGTCGCGCACTCGCCGAAGCCGAAGAGCGCGAGAGCAACGACGCCCGCGACGAACTCATGTCCCAGCACCCGTGGACTCCGCCCGCCGTCGAGGAGGAGACGAACGTCGCCCCTGAACCGCGCACGGCCCCCGGCTCGACCCTGGTCAAGCAGGTACGCGCGATCAATCTCCGGCCGCGCAAGGAATGGAAGATCGAAAATTTGTTCGGCTCGCGCAAGGATGGCGGGGACGACGTGTCCTAGGCGTGTGCAAAGGTGAGGGGCATGAGCACCCCCACTGCTATCGCCCTCTTCGTTGTCGTCGCAATCCTCGCTTTTCTGGCCGGGGCATTCGTCGGTGCCGCCTACCAGTCGGTCAGGCAGGAGCAGCGCCGCCCCGCCCAACCCCCGGCGGCCCCCGATACCGGGCAGCAGCGGGAACTGGACCGCCTCGGCCACACCATGGAGCAGCTCTCCGCCCAGCTGCGGGAAATGGACGAGGACCGTGCCGTGGCCTATTCAGCGCTGGCAGGGCAGGTGCAGGCAGTCACGAGAGCATCGGCACGCCTCGGCGACCGGACCGACCAACTCGTCGCCGCGCTGCGCTCCCCCAACACCCGCGGACGATGGGGCGAGATGCAGCTCGAGCGCGTCGTGGAACTCGGCGGAATGACCCGGTACTGCGATTTCGATGTCCAAGCCACCGCGTCAATCGACGGGCAGATGGTGCGCCCCGACATGGTGATCCGGCTCAGCCGCGGCCGCAACATCGTCGTCGACGCGAAAGTCCCCTTCGGCGCCTACCTCGACGCGCTCAGCACCGAGGACCCGGAGGAGAAACAGGGCTACCTGCGCCGGCACAGCCACCTGGTGCGGAGCCATGTGGCGACGTTGGCGTCGAAAAGCTATGTGGAGGCGTTCTCCCCCACCCCGGAATTCGTCGTGATGTTCATGCCCGCGGACCCGTTCCTCGACGCCGCGCTCGAGCAGGACCCGGAGCTGCTCGACTTCGCCTTCGACCGCGGGGTTGTGCTGGCAACGCCCACCACACTCTTCGCGCTGCTGCGCACCGTCGGCCTCGGCTGGCAGCAGGAAACCGCCGCCGAAAAAGCCCACGAAGTCCAGCGCCTCGGCGCGCAGCTGTACACGCGGCTGGGCACGATGGCCGAGCATTACAACCGTCTCGGCACCTCCCTCGACAAAGCGGTGGAGGCGTTCAACGCCACCCTTGGGTCCATGGACTCGCGTGTCATGGTCACAGCGCGTCGGTTAAAGGACCTGGATGTTCCCGCGCATTCCTCCTCCGCACCCACGACTTTGAACCCGGTGTCCACGCGCACACGCACCGCCGTCCCCGGCCCCGAGCACGATTCGGCTGGCGCACTCCCCGAAGAAAAATGGGGGTAGACCCGCCGAGTGAAAGCAAAGCGGGCAATGCTGGCGGGTAATATATTTCACCGTGTCTCATGCTTCCCCCCGCTCGTCGTCCACGTCTGCATCGACGCTGACCGGCTTCTCCACGGGTTCCAGCATCGGCATCATCATCGCCGCTCTCGTGACCGGCGGGCTGATCAGCCTGTACAACGAAGCAGTCGGCTTGCCGTTCCTCGTGCTCTTCGCGCTGGCGGCCATCGTCGTGGCCACCTTCGTCAACCCGAAGGGCCTGTTCGTCACAGTGGCGTCGATCCCGCTGCTGTTCACTTTTTTCCTGCTGGTGACTGGCACGCTGATCGCGTACTTCCAGCTGCCTGACGGGCAGTCGTCGCTGAGCAAGGCGTCGGCACTGCTGATCTTGTACCCGCTGACCCAGTATTTCCCGGTGCTGCTCTTCGTCGCGTTGGGCACTCTGCTCATCGCCCTGTTGCGGTACCGACTGCTAAAGAAACAGAACGAGGACATTCTCGCCCGTGAGGAACGCCAGCGCCGCAGCGTCAGCGCCACCAACCGGCGCACCCACCGCGAAGCGTCCCGTTCACGGAGGCGCAGTACTTCCGGCTCCGGCACGGGCGCCCGCGCCGGCGATGACACCGACACGAAAGTCACTGTCCAAGAGCTCCTCGCCCGCCGCGCGGAGCGCCAAAAGGCTGCCAGCGAGAGCCAGCGCGGAACGAGCCGCAAGCTCAGCGACGACCTCTACGAGTCCTGAGACACCGCCCTGAGCCTTAGGCCTTGGTACGCGGCGCACGCAGGTCGCGCGGCAGGGCGAACGTGATCGTCTCCGTGGTAGTGGTCACCTGCTCGACATTGCTGAAGCCGCGCTCGTCTAGGTACTCGACGACCTCGCGCACGAGGATCTCCGGGACGGACGCGCCGGAGGTGACACCGACGGTGGTGACGCCCTCGAGCCAGGACTCCTCGATCTGGTTGGCGTAGTCGACGAGGTAGGCGGCATCGGCGCCGTTCTGCAGCGCGACCTCGACGAGGCGCTTGGAGTTCGACGAGTTCTGGGAACCGACCACGATCATCAACTCGACGCGCTCGGCGATCGCCTTCACGGCGACCTGGCGGTTCTGGGTGGCGTAGCAGATGTCGTCGCTCGGCGGGTTCTCCAAGTTCGGGTACTTCTCGCGCAGGCGGGTGACGATCTCCATAGTCTCGTCGACCGACAGCGTGGTCTGCGACAGCCACACGAGCTTCTGGTCCGCCGGGAAGTCCGGCGCGGACTCGACACCTTCGACGCCGTCGACGAGGTGGACCACATCCGGGGCCTCGCCCGCGGTTCCCTCGACCTCCTCGTGGCCCTCGTGGCCGACGAGCAGGATGTGGTAGCCGTCGCGGGCGAAACGCTTGACCTCGTTGTGCACCTTGGTCACAAGGGGGCACGACGCGTCGAGAGCCATGAGGTTGCGCTGCTGCGCGGATTCGCGCACGGCCGGGGAAACGCCGTGGGCGGAGAACACCACATGCGCGCCCTCAGGCACCTCGTCGGTCTCCTCGACGAAGATCACGCCGCGCTTCGACAAGGTCTCGACAACGTATTTGTTGTGGACGATTTCCTTGCGGACGTAGATGGGAGCGCCGTATTTCTCCAGCGCCTTCTCTACAGTCTCGACTGCGCGGTCAACGCCGGCACAGTATCCGCGGGGTGCTGCGAGGAGGAGGTTTTTCACAGTGGTGGACATGGAACCAAGGGTAATGGAAACGCAGTCTAAAAGGTAAGCTGGCTTGCTCGAGCGAGTTGAGAAAGGGGGCGCTAGCTTTGTCAGGACAACCACCGAAGAGCACACCGGAAACTCCGTGGTCGGTCTCGCAGGTCAACCAGACAGTCAAGCAATGGATCGAAAGGCTGGGCTGGCTGTGGATCGAGGGGCAGCTCACGCAGGTCAACATCAAGCCGACGTGGAAGCTGTCGTATTTGACGTTGCGCGACACCCAGGAGCAGATGAGCCTGCAGCTCACCGCGTCGACGGAGTTGCTCCGCAGCATGCCGACGCAGCTGAAAGACGGCGACCATGTAGTGGTGCGCGGCAAGCCCGCGTTCTACGCTGGCCGCGGATCGTTCTCGATGTGGGTCACGGAAATCCGCCACGTGGGCGAAGGCGAGCTGCTAGCCAAGATTGAACAGTTGCGGAAGATGCTCGCGGCGGAAGGGCTTTTCGACGTCTCCCGCAAGCGACCCCTGCCCTACCTGCCCACCAAGGTCGGCCTGATCACCGGCCGCGGTTCCGCCGCCGAGCGGGATGTCCTCTCCGTGGCTAAAGACCGCTGGCCGGCGGTCGACTTCCGCGTCATCAACACCGCCGTCCAGGGGGCCAACGCCGTCCCGGAAGTCATCGATGCGCTCAAGCTTCTCGACGCCGACCCAGACGTCGACGTCATCATCATTGCCCGCGGCGGCGGCTCGGTGGAGGACCTCCTGCCCTTCTCCGAGGAAGCCCTCCAGCGCGCCGTGTCCGCCGCACAGACCCCTGTGGTCTCCGCGATCGGCCACGAACCCGATAACCCCGTGCTGGACAATGTCGCCGACCTGCGCGCCGCCACCCCGACGGATGCCGCCAAGCGCGTCGTCCCCGATGTCGCCGCCGAGCTCGAACTCCTCTCCGAGGCCCGCTCTCGCATGGCCGCCGCCTTGCGCGGGTGGGTGCACCGCGAGCGTGAAGGCTTGCGCCAAGTGCGTTCCCGGCCTGTGATGGCGAATCCGCTCACCCCGATCGAGCAGCGCCGAGAGGAACTCGACCGCGCACGGGCGTCCATCCGCCGCGACATCACCCGGCTCGTGGCCGTCGAACAGTCCGAGGTCCGCGGTCTCCGCGCCCAGGTCTCCGCCCTTGGCCCGTCCGCGACTCTCGCCCGCGGCTACGCCGTCGTCCAGGTCCAGCCCCGCGACGGCACCGAGGCCCAGGTGGTCACCAGCATCGAGCAGGCGCCACCGGGATCCCAACTGCGTATCCGCGTCGGCGACGGCTCCATCACCGCCGCCGGAATGTCCACCACACCCGCCGAATAACCACCAGCAAGAACCGAAACACCAGGAGAAACACCATGGCAGAGAACACCTACGGACAAGGCACTCCCAACGACGACGCATTCCCCGACCCCGAAACCCTCACCTACGAGCAAGCGCGCGACGAGCTCGTCGAGACGGTCAAGATTCTCGAGCTCGGCCAAATGAGCCTCGACGAATCCCTCAAATACTGGGAGCGCGGCGAAGCCCTCGCCAAGCGCTGCGAAGTGCTTCTCGACGGCGCCCAGAAGCGCGTCGAGACCGCACTCGGCGCCGGTGAGGCCAGTGGCGGTGAGGAAGAATAGCCCGACCCTCACGGCTCCCCGCCTCACGCTTGGCGTTTCACGCCTAACGCCTGCTGCTTGACGCCTGGCGTTTCACGCCTAAGTCGCCGGCAGCGGCTCCGTGGCGACCGTCGTCGCGAGCAGCTCGCGGAACTCGTCCTCCCTTGCTTCGCCCTTCACCAGAAGGCGCACATCCCCCAGATCGACGACCCACACATCGCGGACATCGGCTTCAGGCGACGAGTAGATGGTGGCCTCGAGGCTCTGGGCATCGTCGATAAGCGCGGTGCCCGTCTTCTCGCGGGGCGAGGAATCGACGCGTTCGACGGCAGTCTCGACATCCGCGCCGGTCTGCGTGAGCTGCAGGTAGCCCTCCTTTGGGGTCACCCACCCCACGACGGGTGCCGGGTCCTCGCCGACCGTCGTGCGGCGCGCCGAGTTGTTCACCCAGCCCTCCGGCATCCGCGGGAAACGCACCGGGAATTTCACCGCGCGCGCCTCCATTCCCATGAACGTGGCACCGTCCACCTCTTGGACTGGGCCGTTTTCCGGGCGCCCCGGATTGAAACTGCACATGCCAGTGAAGCCGACTGCGCCGACCATCAGCAGGACAATGACGATGACGTTGATGGTCATGTCCTTGCCGTCCTGGAAAATCCGGGGTTTCTCCTTAGCCACGCCTGCCAGTATGGCATGCCGCGCCCCCGGCCCAGAAATACGCCCAACGCCCCCGAACAGGTGAGAAACCAGGCATGCCCTCCCCCTGAAGGTGCCAGAATGGGTGGGAAGGTGTCATGATTTTCACCGACGTACCACCCCCACCACTGCCCCAGGAGGCGCACATGTCCAACTCCGTTGAAGCTCCGGACCGCAATCTCGCGATGGAACTCGTTCGCGTGACGGAGGCCGCGGCGCTCGCGTCCGGCCGCTGGGTCGGCCGCGGCAAGAAGAACGAGGGCGACGGCGCCGCGGTCGACGCAATGCGCAAGATGATCAACTCCGTCACCATGGACGGCGTCATCGTCATCGGCGAAGGCGAGAAAGACGAAGCGCCGATGCTCTTCAACGGCGAGCAGGTCGGCAACGGCCAAGGCGCCGCACTCGACCTCGCGGTCGACCCGGTCGACGGCACACGCCTGATGGCTGAGGGCCGCCCCAACTCCATCTCCGTCATCGCCGCTGCCGAGCGCGGCACGATGTTCGACCCGAGAGACGCCTTCTACATGAACAAGATCGCCGTGGGCCCCGAGTCCGCGGGCAAGATCGACATCACCGCCCCTGTCGCCCACAACATCCAGGCCGTGGCGAAGGCAAAGGGCGTCGACACGCGCGATGTCACCGTCGTCGTCCTCGACCGCCCCCGCCACTCCCAGCTTGTCTCCGAGATCCGCGAGGCCGGCGCGAAAGTCCGCTTCATCATGGACGGCGATGTCGCCGGCGCCATCGCGGCCGCCCGCAACAACAACTCCATTGACTTGGCGATGGGCGTCGGCGGCACCCCCGAAGGCGTCATCACGGCCTGCGCCCTGAAGTGCCTCGAGGGCGAAATCCAGGGCATGCTCGCCCCACAGTCCGACGAGGAGCGCGAGAAGGTCCTGGCCGCCGGTCACGACCTCGACCGAGTGCTCGGCATTAACGACCTGGTCAGCTCCGACAACTGCTTTTTCGCCGCCACCGGCGTGACCAACGGCGACATGCTCCGCGGCGTGTCCTACCGCGCCAGCGGCGCCACCACTCGATCGCTGGCCATGCGTTCCAAGTCGGGCACGGTGCGTCTCGTCGAGTCGCAGCACCAGCTGTCCAAGCTGCGAGAATACTCGGTCATCGACTACTCCTCCCCGATCGACTAAACGCACCACCTCAAACCGGGGGCATCATCCGGTCATCCCCGCACTCCACGACCCCCGGTTGGGGCATAATCGCGGGTGGATAAGCACGATCAAAGCAAAGGAAGATAATGGCTGATCAGGAATACCGCATCGAGCACGACACCATGGGTGAAGTGAAGGTCCCGGCACAGGCGCTGTGGCGCGCGCAGACCCAGCGCGCAGTGGAGAACTTCCCCATCTCCGGCCGTGGACTCGAGGCACAGCAGATCCGAGCGCTCGGCCTGCTCAAGGCCGCCTGCGCGACGGTGAACAAGGAATCCGGCGCCCTCGACGCGACTAAAGCCGACGCCATCATCGCCGCCGCGAAGGAAATCGCCGACGGCAAGCACAACAACGAGTTCCCGATCGACGTTTTCCAGACCGGTTCCGGCACCTCATCGAACATGAACACCAACGAGGTCATCGCGTCCATCGCGAAGAATAACGGCGTCGAGGTCCACCCGAACGACGACGTCAACATGGGCCAGTCCTCCAACGACACCTTCCCGACCGCGACGCACGTCGCCGCCACCGAGGCCGCCGTCAACGACCTCATCCCGGGCCTGAAGGTCCTGCAGGAGTCCCTGGAGAAGAAGGCGGACGAGTGGAAGGACGTGGTCAAGTCCGGCCGCACCCACCTCATGGACGCCGTCCCGGTGACACTGGGCCAGGAGTTCTCCGGCTACGCACGCCAGATCGAGCTCGGCATCGCCCGCGCCGAGTCCTCACTGCCCCGCCTGGGTGAGCTGCCGATCGGCGGCACGGCCGTGGGCACCGGCCTCAACACCCCGGCCGACTTCGGTGCCAAGGTCACCGAGGAGCTCAAGAAGCTCACCGGCGTCAACGAACTCACCGAGGCAGGCAACCACTTCGAGGCCCAGGCCAACCGCGACGGCCTCGTCGAGTTCTCCGGCGCAATGCGCACGGTAGCCGTCTCCCTATACAAGATCGCCAACGACATTCGTCTCATGGGTTCCGGCCCGCTGACCGGCTTCGCCGAGATCCACCTCCCGGATCTCCAGCCGGGCTCGTCCATCATGCCGGGCAAGGTCAACCCGGTCCTGTGCGAGACCGCAACGCAGGTCTCCGCCCAGGTCATCGGTAACGATGCCGCCGTCGCGTTCTCCGGCACGCAGGGCCAGTTCGAGCTCAACGTGTTCATCCCGGTCATGGCCCGCAATGTTCTCGAGTCTTCGCGTCTGCTCGCGAACACGGCACGCCAGTTCGCCACCAAACTTGTCGACGGCATCGAGCCCAACGTCGAGCGCATGAAGACCCTCGCCGAGTCCTCCCCCTCGATCGTGACCCCGCTGAACTCCGCGATCGGTTACGAGAACGCCGCCAAGGTCGCCAAGACGGCCCTGAAGGAAGGCAAGACCATCCGCCAGACCGTCATCGATCTCGGCTTCATCGGCGACGACCTGACCGAGGAAGAGCTGGACCGCCGCCTCAACGTCCTCGACATGGCCAACACCGACCGCAACTAGAGCGGTGACCTGAGCTAGCAAAGCCGGCACGGCAGGCACAGCGAGCTCGCCGCACTAGCTCCACCCGGGACCCTGGCAGGCCTTCTGCCAGGGTCTTTTTGGTGCGCGGCGAACGTCGATAAGCGCGATCTTGCGAATTCTTGCACTGGGTGTAATCTTGCTGCTCGTGGAACGCGAGAAAAAGCGGAGGGAAACCCGCGCAAGGATCGTGGAAAGCGCGACGGAACTCGTCGAAAAGCACGGCTTCGACAACGTCACCGTCGAGGACATCTGCGCACAAGCCGGAATCTCCCGGCGGACATTCTTCAACTACATGGACAGCAAAGACGAGGCAGTCCTCGGGCCCGCGCCTCTGACTGTCACCGACGACGCGCTGCGGCGCATCGCCGTGACGCAAGCCGACAACCTCGTCGAGCTGATCATCTCGGAGACCAGCTTGCCCGACGCAGAGAACTTCGACTTCGCCGGCATTGAACGCCGCCGCGCCATTTTCGCCACCAACTCATCCTTGGCAAGCCTCGCTCTCGCGCGCCGCCGCACCACCCTGACCGCTATCGGCGGGGCACTGGAAGAACACTTCGAGCGCTTCCCCTCCGACCGTCTCGCCCCCGACCACCCCGCCCACGCCGAAATTCAGGCGATCATCGAAATCGTCCAGAGCGCCGTGAGCACCACCGCTTTCAACCCCGAATTTTCCGATCCCGACCGCGACGCGCGTGACAACGTGCGCGGCGCCGCAGTCTTCATCACCGACATCGCAAGGAGACTCGAATGGTAGATACCCCACGGCAACAACACACAGCCCCCAACGTCGGGCTCGTCTTCACGGCGCTGCTCATCACCATGCTGATGAGCTCGCTCGGCCAGATGATCTTCTCCTCGGCGTTGCCAACCATCGTCGGCGAACTCGGCGGCGTTGAGCACATGAGCTGGGTGATTTCCGCGTTCATGGTCACCATGACCATCGCTCTTCCCATTTACGGCAAGCTTGGCGACGGCCTCGGCCGCAAGTGGTTCTACGTCTCCGGCATCGTCTTCTTCGTCATCGGCTCCGCTCTCGGCGGCTTCGCACAGACCATGACGATGCTCATCATCGGCCGCGCTGTCCAGGGCTTCGGTGCCGGCGCCATGATGATCAACTCCCAGGCAATCATCGCCGAGGTCGTTCCCGCCCGCGAGCGCGGCAAATACATGGGCGTGATGGGAGCCGTCTTCGGCATCTCCTCCGTCCTCGGCCCCGTCCTAGGCGGCTGGTTCACCGACGGCCCGGGCTGGCGTTGGGGGCTGTGGATGAATATCCCGCTGGGCATCCTCGCCATGACGGTAGCGTCGATCGTGCTCGACCTGTCCAAGGGCGACCGCGGCAATTTCCGCTTCGACTGGCCCGGTGCCGCTCTCATTGCGGTCGCGACCTCCACGCTCATCCTCGCCACCACATGGGGCGGCCTGCAGTACCCGTGGGGCTCGCCGCGCATCATCGGGCTGCTGGTCACGTCGGCAGTCGCCGCGGTCGTCTTCGTCGTCGTGGAGCTGCGCGCGAAGGATCCGCTCGTGCCGATGCACCTGTTCCGCAACCGCAACATGCTGCTGACCACGATCGCCAGCGTCGTCCTCGGAATTTCCATGACCGGCGTTATGGCCTACCTACCCACCTACCTGCAGATGGTCCACTCGATGACCCCGACCGAAGCCGGCTTGATGATGATCCCGATGGTCGGTGGCATGATCATCACCTCCATCGGCATCGGTGCCTTGATCAGCCGCACGGGTAGCTACAAGATCTTCCCCATTATCGGTCTCGGCATCGTCGCCGTCGGCTGCTACCTGCTCTCGCGCCTGACCGTCGACACCGACCTGTGGACGCTCGGCATCTACATCTTCGTCTACGGCTTCGGCCTCGGCATGGTGATGCAGGTGCTGGTCCTCATCGTCCAGAACTCGTTCCCGATCTCGGTCGTGGGCACCGCCACCGCCGCGAACAACTTCTTCCGCCAGATCGGCATGTCCGTCGGCGCATCCATTGTGGGCACCGTGTTCATCCACAACATGCAGAACAACATGGAAGAGCGTCTCCCGGTCGCGCTGGCGAAGCTCGGCCCGGAAGCCGCGAAATACGCGGAAGCCTTCAAAGAAGGCGCGTCCCAGTCAATGACACCAGGGTCGGTCAGCCAGTTGCCGCAGCCGCTTCACGACGCCATCGCCACCAGCTACAACGACGGTTTGACCCCCATCTTCCTGCTGCTCATCCCGCTCGTGATCATCTCTGCGCTGGTCTTGCTGCCCGTGCGCGAAGACACCTTGAAGGAAACGATCGAGTAGGCGGGATAGGTCGAGCAGGTGGAGCAGGCGGAGCGCCGGTGCTTCTAAGCGCCGGCTTCCCCGTCTGTGTCTGTGCCTGTGCCTATGACTGCGCCGCCGTCGCTTTCTTCGTCTGCCGCCACGGGCTTCTTGCCCGGCTTCGGCAGCAGCAGCTCGTAGATGTCTGTGTCACGCCACGTACCTGCGAGCTCGCCGTAGGTCATCTTGGCCATGTGGTGGTAGGTGCCCACCTTCACGAAGCCACGGGAGACGTGCAAGCCCGCCGAACCCTCGTTCTCCGGGAAGATCCACGAGTGGATGGACCACTTGTTCAAGTCCTTGCACGTCTCGATCAGTTTGTCCAGCAGCGCACCGGACACTCCGCGGCCGCGCGCATCCTCATGGATGTAGATCGAGTCCTCCACCACGCCGTGGAACACGGAACGGGTGGATGCCTGGGCGGCGGCGACCCAGCCGAGAACCTTGTCGTCGTCATCTGGCTCGACGGCGACGAACACGGTCTCGATGATCTTGTTGGTGGAAAAGTTCGCCCACGTCGGCCCTTCCGTCTCGTACGAGGCGTGGCCGGTTCCCAGCCCAGACTCGTAGATCGCGCGGACCTGCGGGTAGTCCTCAGGGCGGATCGGGCGGATCGTGAAATCGCGATTCGACATGGCGACCATCGTACAACCGCCCTCTCTTCCCTGTGAATTAGCTGCTTAGGCGTGGTCCTCGAGCAGATCCGTGACCAGCTCGGCGATCGGCGAACGCTCCGAGCGCGTCAGGGTGACATGCGCGAACAGGTCCTGCCCCTTCAGCTTCTCAATCACGGCCTGCACACCATCATGGCGGCCGACGCGCAGATTGTCGCGCTGGGCGACATCGTGGGTGAGTACCACGCGGGAACCGCGTCCCAGACGCGACAGAACTGTCAGCAGCACATTGCGCTCCAGCGACTGCGCCTCGTCGACGATGACGAAGGCGTCGTGGAGGCTGCGGCCGCGGATGTGCGTCAGCGGCAGCACTTCGAGCAGGTCCCGGGCTGCGACTTCCTCAAGAACGTTGTCGGAGACAACGCCCTCCAAGGTGTCGTAGACGGCCTGCGACCAGGGATTCATCTTCTCCATCTCATCGCCCGGAAGGTAGCCCAAGTTCTGCCCTCCCACCGCATACAGCGGGCGGAAGACGATGATGCGCTTGTGCTCCCCGCGCTCCAGCACGGACTCCAGGCCCGCGCAGAGTGCCAACGCCGACTTGCCGGTGCCGGCGCGGCCGCCGATAGACACGATGCCGACCTTGTCGTCGAGAAGCAGGTCGAGCGCGACCCGCTGCTCCGCGCTCCGGCCCGAGAGACCGAACGCGTCGGCATCGCCGCGGACGAGCTTCACCCCGCCACTCGGCGCAACACGCGCCAAAGCCGACTGCGAACCCGCATTGAGCGTCAACCCGCAATGCACCGGCAAATCGCCCGTGTCGACCGCCGCAAAGCCGGTGGCGTACAGCTCGTCGATCTCTTCCCCGGAGACCTCCAGCTCAGCCATTCCCGTGTAACCGGTCAGCACAACGTCCTGCGCACGGTACTCCTGTGCGGCCAGCCCCACAGCGCCCGCTTTCACACGCAGCGGCACATCCTTGGTCACCAGAACAGTGTCTTTGCCCTCCTGCATGAAGTTGTACGCGCAGGCGAGAATGCGGTTGTCGTTCTCCGGGCCGCGCAGGGCCACCGGCAGATTCGACTGGTCCTGGTGGTTGAGCTCCACGCGGACGGTGCCGCCGTCGACGTTGACCGGCATCGGTTCATCCAGCCGGTCGTAGTCGGAGCGCAGGTCTTCCAAAAAACGAAGAGCTTGGCGGGCGAACCAGCCAAGCTCTGGGTGATGACGTTTCTGCTCGAGTTCCGTGATGACCACGAGCGGGAGGATGACGTTGTGTTCCGCGAACTTCCTTAACGCCCACGGGTCGGACAACAGGACCGACGTGTCCAGCACATATGTCTTCAGTGCAGTTGGCGAGGTGAGTTGTTCGGGATTGCTTCCGGTGCTTTCCATTCGAGCGCCGGCAGTGTCAAGTTGGCTAACAGAAGGGTCAAACATGAACTTGCTCCCCTAGTGCGGTTGGTGGTAGCCAAGACCGTTCTTCGCGGTGCCTGGCACCCGCTACACTAAGGGAGCAAGGTTTAAATTACATCGATGTAAGGTTAACTTCCGTTAAACCCCATTCACATCGATCACTGCTGTTCACAGCGGTTCTTAGCTGATCTTGGCGCCGAACTCGCCGTTCTCCTCGAGCCACTCGATGGTGCCGTTCTCGAACTCCTGGATCCAGCCGTTGTCGTCGGAGCGCTTATCCTCGGCCTTCTTCGGCAGGCCGATCTCGTTCTTCAGTCCGCCGTCCTTCTTCCAGGTGTTGGCGATCTCGCCGACCAGCGGTACAGCACCCGCATCCTCGGAGTAGACAATGTTCTTGTCGGCGTCGTACTCGATGAGGGTCTTGCCGTCCTCGGTGGTCTCGACGTTGTACGGGTCGCCCCAGTTGCCCAGGCCGAGCTCCTCCGGAGCGTTAGCGGCGGCCGCCGGAACGACGACCTTCTCGCCGTCCTGGGTGGTCAGTTCGACGGTGTCGCCCTCTGCGCCAGCGGACTCGGAGCCCGAAGCGTCGGCGGTCTCGGAGGTGACGGTCTCGACGTTGGTTTCGGTGGCTTCGACCTCGGTGGTGTCGCCTTCGTCACTGGAGCAAGCGACCAGACCGGTGGTCAGTGCGAGTGCGGCAATGGATGCGCCAATCTTGCGGTTCATGAATTAATTAACCTTTCGATACACGTTCTTGAACTTGCAGGCCCCCCATTATGCAAACTTTGCGTCATTTATAACGATTGCGCACCCCTTTTTTGGGGTGCTTCCTCGCGGACCCCTTTCGCTGCGCACAGCTTTTGCCGTTTACTTTACGGTTCACTTTCGCGCGGCTCCGTTCTCTTCTCGGTTCGCTTTTCGACGCCTCCCCGCTCCCCCGCGACGAATTCCTCGTCCTCCCTTTCGCCACCCCGACGAAGTCCTGGACCGCCTCGGAGTCGTCCGCAACGGCCCACACCAACGCGATCTCGGTTTCGGCATCTGCGGCTGGGTCGACGAGTTCGAGCACTCTGACCTGTTTTTTCGCCAGCACTTTCAAAAGGGGTGCGGGCGCATAGGCGACGCCGACATTCGCGGCGACAACTTGGAGGGCAGTGCGCAGGTCATCGATCGAACCGGACCCTCCCTCATGGGCTTCCCCGGCGGCGCTGAACCGGAAGTTCACGATCTCGTCGACGAGATCGCCGGTGCGCACGGGCTCCCCCACTTCGGCGTACACCGAATCTTTGGGCACAGCCACTCCGGGCTTCTCGGAGTACAGCTTCACCTGGTGGTACCTCTGCCCGGGCTCACCGATGCGGGAATCGGGAAGGCGGGTGAGAGCGAGGGTGGCGGTGCCGTCGATAAGCAATGCGACGGGGTCGTCACTGGGGATGTCCTCGAGCCCGCTACCGGTAGTGTCGCGGTAGCGGGCGAACCACTTTCCAGGTTCGGTTCCGGTGACGAAGGCGAGGCGAAGCATACCCCGATGCTACCGTTTGAGCATGAGCGAACAGCCGTCAAGCACAGCGATGAAGCCCGCCACCGCCGCGAAGAAACTCGGGATCTACCTCCCAGCGACCCCGCAGGAATTCCAGGACGGGTCCGTCACCCATGCGCAGCTGCGCGAGCTGCAGGACACCCCGCCGGAATGGCTGGCGAAACTGCGCGCTGAGGGGCCGCACCCCCGCCCCGAGGTGGCGCGCAAGCTGGGCATCAGCATCACGGCGTTGAAGAACAATGACATGGACAAGCCACTGACCACCCAGGAGATCAAAGAGCTACTAGAGGATCAGCCGGCCTGGCTGTCAGAGGCGCGCCGCGTCCACGCCGAGGAGCGCGGCACCGGCGTACGGGAAGATTAGAGCATCTTCCAGTCTTCGAGGCCCGGGTAGAGCGGGAAGTCCTCGGCGAGCTTATCGACGCGCGCCCGCAGCGCCTCCACATCCGCACTCTTACCCTGCGCGAGTGCGGTGCCGATGATGTCCGCAGTCTCCGTGAAAGCGGCCAGGTCGAAACCGCGGGTCGCCAGAGCCGAGGTACCGATACGCAGACCGGAGGTGACCATCGGCGGACGCGGGTCGTTCGGCACGGCGTTGCGGTTGACCGTGATGCCGACGGAGTGCAACAGGTCTTCCGCCTGCTGGCCGTCGAGTTCGGAGTTGCGCAGATCCGCGAGGACGAGGTGGACATCGGTGCCGCCGGTGAGCACGTCGACGCCGGCCTGCTTGCAGTCCCCCGCCGTCAGGCGCTCAGCCAGAATGCGGGCGCCCTCCAGGGTGCGCTCCTGACGGTTCTTGAACTCGGGCGTGCCCGCGATCTTCAGTGCGGTGGCCTTCGCCGCCACGACATGCATCAGCGGACCGCCCTGCTGGCCGGGAAAAACGGCGGAGTTGAGTGCCTTAGCGTGGTCCTGTTTGGCCAGGATCATGCCGGAGCGCGGGCCGCCGAGAGTCTTGTGGATCGTGGTGGACACGACATCCGAGTGCGGCACCGGCGACGGGTGCAGGCCCGCGGCCACCAGGCCGGCGAAGTGAGCCATATCGGTCCACAGGTACGCGCCCACCTCGTCGGCGATCGCGCGGAAGGCGGCGAAGTCCACGGTGCGCGGGTAGGCGGACCAGCCAGCGATGATCACCTGCGGGCGGTGCTCCAAAGCGAGCTCCCGCACCTTATCCATGTCGATGAGCATCGTTTCCGGGTCCACCTCGTAGGCCACCACGTTGTACAGGCGGCCGGAGAAGTTGATCTTCATGCCGTGGGTCAGGTGGCCGCCGTGCGCCAGCGACAGACCCATGATGGTGTCGCCCGGCTTGATCAGGGCGTGGAGGACGGCGGCGTTCGCCTGGGCGCCGGAGTGGGGCTGGACGTTGGCGTACTCGGCGTCGAAAAGCGAGGTGGCACGGTCGCGCGCGATGTTCTCGATGACGTCGACGTTCTCGCAGCCGCCGTAGTAGCGGCGGCCCGGATAACCCTCCGCGTACTTGTTGGTCAGCACGGAGCCCTGCGCCTGCAGCACCGCGCGCGGAACGAAGTTCTCCGACGCGATCATCTCGAGCGTGTTGCGCTGGCGGGCCACCTCCCCGAGGATCTGCTCGTGCACTTCCGGGTCGAGCGACGCGAGGTCTTGGTAGCGGAGATCTTCAGTCATGTTCCGGGTTCCTTTCCGTACGGCAGTTATGCGCCAGTATGCACCACTTCACTCTAGACACACCCCTTAAGGCCGAGTTTCGTGCCTGCAAGTGCAACAATGGTGCCCATGCCGCGACCCGCAGACCCGAGCCCGTACCTGGATTTCCCGCGCGAGGCGTGGCGCGAGCGACGCGCCACCATGCCGCAGGTAATCGACGAAGCCGACCTCGAGCAGCTGCTCGGCATCGGCGAGAGCATGGACTTGCAGGAAGTCGCTGACATTTATCTGCCTTTGTCGCGTCTGATCCACTTGCAGATCCGCGCGCGCCAGAAGCTCACAGCGGTGACGGAGACATTCCTCGGGGAGAATCCGGGTCACGTGCCGTTCATCATCGGGATCGCGGGGTCCGTCGCGGTGGGCAAGTCGACGACAGCGCGTGTGCTCCAGGCGCTGCTCCAACGGTGGGATTCCCATCCGCGCGTCGACCTCGTGACCACAGACGGTTTTCTCCTTCCCGCCGCGGAGCTGCGCGAGCGCAACCTAATGACGCGCAAGGGGTTCCCGGAGTCCTATAACCGCCGCGACCTGCTGCGTTTCGTCACTGAGGTCAAAGCTGGGCGCGACAACGTCAAGGCGCCGCTGTACTCGCACGACGCGTACGACATCATTCCGGGCGAATACCAGGTCGTCGACCACCCCGACATTCTCATCCTCGAGGGCCTCAACGTGCTCCAGACGGGTCCGACACTGATGGTGTCCGACTTGTTCGACTTCTCGGTGTACGTCGACGCGAAGACGCAGGACATCGAGAAGTGGTACATCGACCGCTTCATCAAGCTGAAGAACACCGCGTTCCGCCGTCCGGGGGCGCACTTCGCGCGGTTCGCGGACCTCACCGACGAGGCTGCCGCGGCGGAGGCCCGCAGAATTTGGCAGACAATCAACCTGCCCAACCTAGTGGAGAATATTCAGCCGACGCGTGTGCGCGCATCGCTCGTGCTCTCCAAAGCGGCCGACCATTCGGTTCAGAGGGTGCGCATGCGCAAGATGTGATGCGCGTGCTTATCGACGCCCCCTACTTACCGAACCTCCTCGACCTCTGCGAGTAGTCGCGCAGCGCGCGCAGGAAATCGATCTTGCGGAAGGCCGGCCAGTACGTGTCGGTGAACCAGATCTCCGAATAGGCCGACTGCCACAGCAGGAAGCCTGAGAGGCGCTGCTCGCCGGAGGTGCGGATCACCAGGTCCGGGTCGGGTTGGCCGGATGTGTAGAGGTGCTGGGATAGGGATTCGACGGAGACTTCGTCGGCAAGCTTCTCTGCCGGGACCCCCTCCGCGACCTTGGCCCTGAGGAAGTTCTGGACAGCGTCGACAATCTCCTGGCGCCCGCCGTAGCCCACGGCGATATTGACCACGATGCCGTCTTTGTCCTCGGTGGCCGCGGCCGCGGACCGCATGCGGTTCGCCACTTTTTCGGGCAGCAGGTTCAGGTGCCCGACAAGGCGGATGCGTGCCTCGTAATCGTCACCGGAGAGCTCGTCCACAACACCGGAAATGATGTCGTAGAGCAGCTGCACTTCCTCCGCTGTGCGCGAGAGGTTCTCCGTGGACAGCAGGTAGATGGTCACGACTTCGACGTTCATTTCCGCCGACCACTGCACCAGCTCCCCGATTTTGGCTGCACCGACGCGGTGGCCGTGGGAGATGTCCTCGAACCCGGCTTCACGCGCCCACCGACGGTTGCCGTCGGCCATGACCGCGATGTGCTTCGGACGGCTCACGCCTTGGAGTTCACGCTTCAACCGTTTCTCGTAGAGCGGGTACAGAAGTCGGTCGAGCTGAGTCACGTGCACAACCTTACTCTGCTTGGAGCGTCCTGCTCGACTGCTCGGCGTATCAAGCGCCGGTTCTGGTGCCGGTTCAGGTTCCCGAGACAGGGCCGCTAGAAGAAAGTCTTCTTGCGGCGGTCCAACAGGCCCTCGGCCGCCATCGCTTCATCGACAGCCTTCTCATCGAAGACGTCGAGCCCGTGCTCCTCCGCGAAACGCTTGCGGCGGTTGAAACGCGAATAGCGGCGGTGGAAAGCCCAGCCGATCAGCAAAATGACCGCCATCATGCACACGACGATGAGCGCGCCGATGGGCTCCGCCTTGCCGAACTCCGGCCCGACGGGCGCGTCCTTGTTCATCTGCTGGGCCAGCACCGTCACTGTGCCCGCGAGATTGTCAATCCCCGTGTCGATCCGCACTGTCATTCTCCTTCGTTCCCTGCTTCAGCGCCGAGGTCAATTCCAGCGAACAGGTCTGTTTCCGGCAGGGAGGTCTGCACGCGGGTCTGCGCCAGCTCGAATTCCTCGGTCGGCCACACTTCCTTCTGCACCTCGACAGGGCTAGCCAGGAAGGCGCCCGCCGGATCGATTTGCGTCGCGTGCGCCGTGAGGGCCTCGGCGCGGTGGCCGAAGTAATCGCCGCACTCCACCTGGGTGGTCACGCGCTGCATGATGTCGGAGGCGTTCTCCTCCCAGCGCTTCAGCATGGGCTCGTAGGGGCTGGGCTTGCCCTCCGCGGCGAGGCGGTCGTGCAGCAGGCGCATGCGCTGGGCGACGAAGCCGTGGCTGTAGTACAGCTTCAACGGCGTCCACGGCTCCCCCATCTCGGGCGCGAAGTCCGGGTTGCCGGCTTCCTCCCACGCGATCATGGAGATCTTGTGCACCATGATGTGGTCCGGGTGCGGGTAGCCACCGTTCTCGTCGTAGGTGATAATCACGTGCGGGCGGAATTCGCGGATCTTGCCAACCACGACTTTGGCCACCTCGACAGGGTCCTCCAACGCGAAGCAGCCCTCGGGCAGAGGCGGCAACGGGTCGCCTTCCGGCAAGCCGGAGTCCTCGTAGCCCAGCCACTCGTGCTCCACGCCTAGGGCGGCGGCCGCCGCGGCCATCTCGCCGCGGCGGATCTCCGTCATGCGCTCGATGATCCCCGGCTTGTCCATCGCCGGGTTGAGGATGTCGCCCCGCTGCCCGCCCGTGCAGGTGAGCACCTTCACGCGGTCGCCCTCGTGGGAGTACTTCGCCATCGTCGCAGCGCCCTTGCTCGACTCGTCGTCTGGGTGCGCGTGAATGGCCAGCAAACGGTATCCCGTCACTTAGTGTTCCACCTCTACTTGGGGTTATGGTTAATCGCGAGACAAGTTTAGTACCTCCCCCGATTAGGAAGAGAACCCACGTGGCAGAGCACGATTCTTCGGCGGACGAGCACACCGGACGCACCCGCGCCCGCTACGGCACCACGGCCGCCAAGGCCGCACCTTCCCGCACCGCTGGAAAGATCGTCGCCGTGATCTCCGTGCTGTTCATCGTGCTCATTGTGGCGTTCGCGGGGCGCTACATCATGCAGCGCCGCGCCGAACCCATCACGGCGGAACTCGTCGCACACGAGCGCATCGACGACACCACCTCCCGCGTCTGGTTCGACGTTTCCCGGAACGATCCGTCTGTCCCCGGCTACTGCATCATCACCTCCCTGAACTACGAGCACGCCGAGATCGGCCGCCGCGACGTTGTGCTCCCCGCCGGCGGTGAGGAGCACACCCGCATGCACGTGGACATCCCCGTCCGCGATGTCCCCGTCTCGGGAGGCGTGTACGGCTGCTCCACGACGATTCCGTCTTTCCTTGACGCGGATGAGGAGTTCGTGGAGGCGAGGTAGGAAGCGTCGATAAGCGGTGCTCATGTTAATATCCGAACGAATAAGCAACCCAACATGAGGAAACGAGGGTCCGAACTCCATGGCTGAAAAGCAGCAGCAGTACATCACCCCTGAAATGAAGGCCAAGCTCGAGGCCGAGCTGCAGCAGCTCATTGACAACCGCCCGGTCATCGCCGCCGAGATCAACGAGCGCCGCGAAGAAGGTGACCTCAAGGAGAACGCCGGTTACGACGCCGCGCGTGAGCAGCAGGACCAGGAAGAGGCCCGCATCAAGCAGATCTCCGAGCTGCTGGCCAACTCCACCACCGAGCGCGCGGGTGTCGTCGACGGCATGGCTGTCGTCGGTTCCGTCGTGCACGTCTACTACAACGGGGACAAGGACGATAAGGAGACCTTCCTCATCGGCACCCGCGCCGCCTCGACCGACAACAAGGACTTGGAGACCTACTCCGAGCAGTCCCCTCTCGGTGCCGCCGTCCTCGGCGCGACTGAGGGTGAGACCCGCACCTACACCGCTCCGAACGGCCGCGAGATTTCCGTCACCATTGAATCCGCGAAGCCGTATGATTCGGTTAAGGCCAAGACCCCGCGCGCGAAATAAAACACCCGCGCAAAAGCACGTGACTGCTTTTCGACGCATACCCCCAAAGCACTTTCCAAGCACCAAGGATAAGGACACTGCAGTGACTACCCGCACTTCCCGCAAGGTTGCCGCCCTCGCTCTCGTCGCCGCCACCGCTTTCGGCGTGACAGCGTGCTCCCCGCCGCATCAGAAGGATTCCGCCGAGAAGGTCGACACCGCCACGAGCCAGAACCCTGACTCCCTGAAGGGAGCAGGCGAGAGCTCCTCCGCGTCCACCACCACCTCGACGTCCACGTCTACCAAAACGTCCACTGTGGCTGCCACCGACGCGAACCTCGGCGAGACCAGCGGCACCACCGATGGTGCGACCACCATCGAGCCCGAGACTGCCACCACGGACGAAGCTGGCGTGGCTGAGCAGGCACCGCTGAACTAGCTGCGGCACCTTCTCGCCTTCGTTCTACGCACGCCGATCCACCCCTGCTCTTACCGTTCGACACGGTCGGAGCGGGGGTTTGTTTATGTTCCTGCTTGTGTTCCGAAGAGCTGTTTCATGGCTCCGTAGGGGTGGCGGTTATTCGCCACTGGTGTGCCCCTGGGCGATACCCAGGTCGGTGTTCCGGCCCTGATCTCAATCCGGCCCCTGTTCTTTTTGGCCGGGTCATCATCGTTGGTGCGGTTGTGGTACCTGCACAGCACCGACAGGTTATCCATATTCGTCAACCCACCCCGCGACCAGGCTGTGACATGGTGGACCTCGCAGTTATCCGCCGCGTGCCGGCAGCCTGGTACCGGGCAGGTGGTGAGCACCATCCGGGCTAAATCCCGCTGCTTGGCATTCGCCAAACGCTTGGTGTCATACAGGTTCACCGCACCAGCCTGCGGGTGGAACACCGCGACTTCCAAGGTGGTGCCGTGAAACCGCGCTAAATACTGCGCCCCGGTCATCGTGGTGCCATCGGATAACCCCAGCACCACATCATCACCGTCACCGGCAAGGATCCTGGTGTACTCATCGAGCGGGATGAGCACCACCGGGCGTGGCACCGCCGCGGCCACACCACCACCAGCACCAGAACCACCAGCACCGGCACCGGCACGGTCGCCGTTGTTGTTGGTGGTGTGGATCAGGTTGACGAACGCGTCATACATCTGGCCTGCCACCGGCCTATCTGGGCGCAGATCACGCCGCAAGGCGAATTCCACCGCTGCTATAACGTGTTCATCCCCGGTCACCGTCATCGTGCGGGTGCCTTTGAAAGACCCGGTGAACCGCACACCCAGTGCAGGGGCACCACGCCCACCATCACCATCACCGCCCCCATCACTGTCACTGTCGCCGTGGTTGGGGAGGATGTCGGCGGCTTTGCGCTTCAACGTGTCGTAGGTGCCACGCACCGACAACAACGCCAGGCGCAACCCCCACTTACCGGCATCATCAGACACGCCACGCACACAGGACTCGATGAAGACCAACTGGTCCAACGACTTCGATGTTTCACGTGCCAGGCGCACTGCGTGGCGTTGTTTGCGGGTAAACCGTGTCGGGCCGAAATACACCTTCGCCAAACCGGACCACTTGCGTACCGTGAGCGGGTTGATGCCGGCACGCACCGCCACCTGACGGTCAAACCCCGCCAAGATCCCCATCGGGGAGGACACCGAAGCGATGAAAGCGTCGAAATCGTTCATGCCCCAAACCATAAACCCCCACCCCACCCACCAACAGACCCCCAACCCACACCTGTGGATAACCCAAGAACCACAAGGTCAACGGCATGTGGAAAAACGAAAAAGAAGGCCTCGGTACCGACAAACTGTGCAAGTACCAGGCCGAGGGAATGTGGAAACCAGCGTTGGAAGCGTCGATAAGCATGCAAAAGGCCCGCACGAGACGTACGGGCCTTGTGTACCGCTTGGACGCGGGTGGTGAAGACTAGTCCCTGAAGTAGGACAGCAGGCGGAGGATCTCGGTGTAGAGCCAGACCAGGGTCACAGCCAGGCCGAGAGCCACGCCCCATGCCATCTTGGCGGGTGCGCCGGTGCGGACGAGCTTGTCAGCGGTGTCGAAGTCGCTGAGGAAGCTCAGGGCACCGAGGACGATGCAGACAAGGGAGAAGATGATGGCGATGGGTCCGCCATCGCGAAGCGGGGACATGCCCGTGAAGATGAACAGCAACAGGTTGCCCAGCGCGAGGACAGCGATGCCGATGATGCAGCCGGTGATGATGCGGGTGAACTTCGGGGTGACGCGGATGGCGCCGGTCTTGTACACGAAGAGCATGCCGGCGAAGACACCGATGGTGCCCAGGATCGCCTGGAAGATGATGGCACCGGCGTTCTCGCCGCCGACCATGAAACCTGAGAGGACCAGCGAGAATCCGCCCACGAACAGGCCCTCAAACACCGCGTAGATCAAGGTGACGGCAGCGGATCCGTATTTGCGGCCGAAGGAGTGAACCAGCACGGTAATGAAGCCGCCGATCGCGCCGACAAAGGTCAGGAACATGGCAATTCCCGGGTTCACCATCCCGATGCCGAAGGTGACCACGGCGAACGCGACGATCACGGCGAGGGTAATGCCGGTCTTGGTCACGATGTCGTCGACCGTGATGGGGCGCTCAGCACCCTGGCTGTAAGCCTGGCCCGGCTGCTGAAAATTCGGCTGCTGTCCGTACTGCGTCTGGCCGTACGGCGACTGCTGCGGGTAGCCGGCCTGCGGGTTGGCGTATCCTGTGTTCTGCTGGGCCTGCGGGAGGCGCGTCAGCACGGGGTTGTTTGATTTCACGCTTCTCGGGTTCCTTTCTCTGTTCCGCTTTCTACTTTCTCCAAGCGGCGGTCAAACTGATCATCGATCATACTGTTCAACGCATCACCTCGCTGTTTCGTTCCCGCGCGGTGCGAAATAGTATGGGGGCATGGCTTGGAGGTGGGGTTTCTTCAGTCGCGCAGCGCAGCAGACGGGCGGCGATTTCTTGCTCGCCCACCTCGGCCAGGTAGCGGGGGCTGAGCCTCTGGCGGTGCACGGGGAATTGAGGTTCTCGGAGGAGATCGCGGTGGTCGTCTACCGTTTCCGTGAGCTTGTCCCCCATCTTCTCTACGTCACCTACGGGTTGTCGCGCACGCGTTCCTCGGCGCCAACGGCGGGCACTCAGGATGAGATGACGCTGCGTGTCCCGGATACCGCCGAACCGCCGATGTGGCCCGTGCACCGTTTGCGCCGCCTCGCCCGCTACCGCCGTAATTCCGGCAATCCGATCGAGCCCGGCCATTACATGGATCTGCGTGCGCCGGTGTGTGAAGGCGCGACACTTTCAGGTTTCATCTTCGTCAACGACCCGGTCGTCCCGCTGCTGACCGCACGCACGGGCCGCGTCTGCTTCCTCAACGCAGTGCCTGTGACCGCCGACGAACTCGACGCAGCGCTGTGCTGGGATCCGCTGAAATTCGCGGGTGTGCTCGGCGACACGCTGCCACTGGGCGTCGGCGATCCCGCGCGCGCATCATTGCTTATCGATGCCGCGTTCTCCCGCCCTCTCACCTCCCTCACTGAGAGGGACGGCTCCTCCATCGCGGCGGTGTCTTCCGGCTATTTCGCTGTCGACGAATCGGGCCGCATTGATCTGACAACCCATGCCTCGGAGCACGTGCTGCGGGCGATGAAATGGCGTCTCGGTTACGGGCGGCCGTTCGCTGTCGTGGGTGAAGGCGATGCCGGTTGGGTGCGCTTCGTGCCCGCTGAGGAGCCGGCGGTGGCCTTCGGGGAAGACGAACATTCCAGCTCCCACCTGACGGTGGCCGTCGACCGCGCGCTGCGCCACGAGATTCTCGCGGTGCTTGACAATGCGCCAGGGATCTACCGTCTGAGTACGGCGCCGCTGGCCATCAGTGTCATCGACCCGGCGCGGTGACGCGCCGTCGGATCTGAAAGTGCCCCCACAGGGACTCGAACCCTGACTGAATCGATTTTAAGTCGACTGCCTCTGCCAATTGGGCTATAGGGGCCGGCCGGGCACGCATATGAGCCAAGCCTGGTGAATGAGTGTACGGCACGCCGGTGCGCGCTCCTATACTTGCTCCATCATGACGTCGCGTGCTGTTCATCCTTGGTTGGTCCTCGTGCCCTGTGTACTCGGAGCGCTGGGGCTTTTCTTCGCGCGGCAGGCTGGCGACGGCACGGCGGGGTTCTACGCGCTGACCGTTGTCACGGCCGTGGTGTATGCGGCAGCGTGGTGGATCTGGGGCGACCGGTACGCGTGGGCAAACCTGAAAGGTGCGGATCTGGCACGCGGTATCGGGATCGGTGCGGCTTTGGCCGTCGTCTTCCTGGTTGGGGCGGTCGTGGTCCGGCGGATCCCGTTCTTGGCGGAACCGGTCAGCGCCTTGCTGAGCATGCCCGCCGCCGGGGGCTGGGTGCCGACGTTGGCGGTGCTCGTCATCAACGGCATCGGCGAGGAGCTGGTGTACCGAGATGCGGTGCCGCGGCAGTTGCGCAGGCGCTTCTCGGAACTCGGCACGGGCGTGGCCTCGACACTGATTTACTGCATCGTCACCGTGGCGATGGGGGTGCCGCTGCTCGTCTTCGCGGCGGGAGTGCTCGGCGCAGTGTGCTTCGTCGAAGCCTCGCGCACAGGAAAAGTGGTTTCCCCCATCGCGGCCCACCTGACGTGGAGTATCACGATGTTGGCGGCGATGCCGCTGGTCCTTCAGTGACGCACTGGGGCACGGACTGAAAGAATCACGACCGGCATCGCCATCCGCGCAGTACGCTGATTACGGTGATCGAATTCCGCAACGTCTCCAAGACTTACCCCGGCTCCACACGACCGGCGGTGAAGGATTTCAGCCTCACGGTCGAAGAAGGCGCGACGACGGCATTCGTCGGTCCATCCGGTTGCGGGAAGACGACGCTGCTGCGGATGGTGAACCGTATGGTCGACCCGGATGAAGGCACCGTCTTGGTCCGCGGCGACGACGTGTCTCAGGCTGATCCGGTGCAGCTGCGCCGCAGCATCGGCTACGTCATGCAGCATTCGGGCCTCATGCCGCACCGGACGGTGCGAGACAATATCGCGGACGTGGCGCGGCTGGGCGGGGCGAGCAAAGCCGACGCGCGCGACAAGGCGGAGGGAATGTTGGAGTTGGTGGGGCTGGATGCGTCGTTAAGCAAGCGTTATCCAGCGGAACTCTCCGGCGGCCAGGCGCAACGCGTCGGCGTTGCCCGCGGGCTGGTCAACGAACCGGACGTGCTCATTATGGACGAGCCCTTCGGCGCCGTCGATCCCGTGGTGCGGCGTGGTCTGCAACGCGAGATCATCGAACTGCGGGAGAAGCTGACCACCACTGTTTTGCTCGTCAGCCACGACATCGACGAGGCGTTCTTCCTCGGTGACACCGTGGTCGTTCTCGGCGAGCAGGCCCGGATCGAACAGGCGGACACCCCGGAGAAGGTTCTGGCGGAGCCGGAAAATGGGGCGGTGAGGGAGTTCGTCGATACGCAATCACGCAGGTTGCGTACACAGCGACGCGGCGGGCAAACCGTCGTCGTGGATGCCTCGGGCCACATGAAAGGCGTCCTCGAATGAACTGGGACTGGCTCGCGGATAACGCGGGAATGATCGGTGGGTTGGCGTGGCGGCATGTCCTCATCGCGCTTCCGGCGATCGTGCTGACATTCGTGTTGGCTGTGCCCCTCGGCTGGGCCGCGCACCGTTCGGGGCGCTTCCGTGAGGTGATCGTCGCTGCGACGAGCCTGGTCTACGTGGTGCCGGGGCTGGCGATGTTCATTGTGATGCCGCTGGTTCTAGGCACATCGATTCTCTCGCCGCTGAATGTGGTGGCGGCGATGACGCTGTACGGTCTCGCATTGATGGTGCGCAGCTCCGCCGACGCGTTCGATGCGGTCCCCGTCGATGTCAAACAGTCCGCTGTCGCCGCCGGATACTCCCCACTCGGACGCATTCTGCGCGTCGAGCTTCCGCTGGCGGGCCCCGGCCTGGTCACCGGCATGCGCGTCGTGGCGGCTTCGACGGTGAGTCTGATCTCGGTCGGTGCGCTAATAGGTGTGGAATCGCTGGGCACTCTGTTCACTGAAGGTTTCCAGCGTGCGTTCCCCACCGAGATCATCGCGGGCATCGTCGGCACCGTCGTTCTCGCATTGCTTTTCGACGCCGCCTTGAACCTGCTTGCCCGCCTCACCATGCCGTGGAGGTCCTGACATGCAGCCGCTGATCGACGCCTTCGCGTACCTCACCACCTCCTCGCATTGGACCGGCGCCACCGGATTCGCGGTGCGCATCGCTGAACACCTCGGCTACACCGTTTTGGCGGTGCTCGCCGCTGCGCTCATCGCCGTTCCCGTGGGCGTGGCTGTCGGGCATACCGGTAAAGGGGCGAATGCCGTGATCGCCATCTCCGGTGCTTTGCGTGCACTGCCGGAGTTGGGTCTGCTGACCTGGTTGGCTATCACCCTGCCGCGCGGGATCAGCTGGCCGATCATTCCGTCGCTCATCGTGCTCGTGCTTTTGGCTGTCGCACCGCTTTTAGCTGGAATCGTCGCCGGTTTCGAGTCCGTCGAGCGGGACGTGGTGTTATCCGCCCGGGCCGCCGGGTTCAGCGAAAAGCAGATCCTCCGTGATGTGGAGCTGCCGTTGGCCGCGCCGGTGATGCTCGGCGGGCTGCGTTCGTGCGTGGTACAAGTGCTGGCTACAGCGACTGTCGTCGCCTATATCGGTCTCGGCGGGCTGGGACGCTATCTCATCGACGGGCTGGCCATGCAGGATTATGCGCGGATGGTGGCAGGGGCGATCGTCGTCACGCTTCTCGCCTTGGTCGTGGATGTGCTGCTCGCGGGTGTGCAGCGCTGGGCGACCCCAAATGGCCTAAATGTGAAGGAGAATGCGTGATGCGTGCCCGCTATCTGGTTGTACTTCTCCCCTTCCTGCTCGCCGCGTGCGCTCAGGGTGACCCGCTGGACACCTCGGGCTCAGATGAGGCCCCGACGGTGGAGGCGGATGCCGGGACGATCGTCATCGGCACCGCTAATTTCCCTGAGGCACAGATCATCGGGCACATTTGGGCCGCAGCTCTCGACGATGCCGGCTTCGAGGCCTCCGTCGCCCCCGGGATCGGCTCGCGCGAGGTGTACCTGACGGCTGTCGAGGACGGCACCATCGATATCGTCCCGGAATACGCCGGAAATCTGGCGTCCTTCTACGCCGAGCTGCCCGAGCGTGCCGACGAAACCGCGGTGCGCGACACCCTTTCTGCTTCCCTGCCGGAATCGCTCGAGCTTGGCGAGTTCAGCCCTGCTCAATCCGCCGACGCCTACCGCGTCACCACCGCCACAGCCGACCGTGGCATCCGCAGCATCGGGGACTTAGACAAACTCGATCACATCACCATCGCCGCCCCACCGGAATTCGCGGAGCGGCGCTACGGACCACCCGGCCTGACATCGGTGTACGGAATCGATCTCGGCAAAATCACGGTCCGCCCGATTTCCGACGGCGGCGGCCCGCTCACCGTCCAGGCGCTCGAGGAAGGCGCGGTCGACGCCGCGAATATCTTCACTACCTCGCCAGCCGTGACGGGGAAGGGAGACAAGCCCGACCTAGTGATTCTCGAGGACCCCCTCCACCTCATCCCGCCGCAGAATGTCGTGCCCGTGATCCGCGCCGGAGCGCTGCCGCCCGGCGCGCTCGATGTGGTCAACAACGTCAATGCTCAGCTGACCACCGACGATCTGGTGGAGATGAATCTGCGCAATGTCGGCGACGAGCGCGCGGAGCCCGCCGTGATTGCGCGAGACTGGATCAGCGACCGCGCTACTCGCTGACGGAGACCACGCGCTTTTTCGCGGGTTTGTCGATGCCTGCGCCCCTCACCGAGACCTTCTCCACGTCGAACATCTCGCTCAGGAAGTCGGCAATCCACTGCAGCAGCTCCTCGTCGCGGAGATTCGGGGCGTTGAGGGCCTTCTTCGCCCCACCTTCGCGCGGGAACGGCACCTGGACTGCCTTTGCCGCGGCGCGGTAATTCGAGCCTGGGTACAGGCGTTTGAGGCGCACCTGCTTCGAGTCGGGCATGTCCACCGGGTGGACTTTCAGGCGCGTGCCCTGCATGGTGATGTCGGCTACCCCGGCGCGGCGGGCCTGGTGGCGCAAACGTGCGACGGCGAAGAGGCGCTCGACTTCCTCGGGCATCTCGCCGAAGCGGTCGACCAATTCCTCGGCCACATGGGAAAGTTCCGCGTCGTCGCGGGCGGCGGCGAGCTTGCGGTAGCTCTCCAAGCGGAGGCGCTCGGAATTGATGTAGGTCTCGGGGATGTGTGCGTCGACAGGCAGGTCGATGCGGATCTCCTTGGGGCCTTGGTCGGTGGCGTCGACGACGTCGCCGGACATGAGGGCCTTGTAGGTCTCCACGGCCTCACCCACGAGGCGCACGTACATGTCGAAGCCGACGCCGGCGATGTGGCCGGACTGCTCCGCGCCGAGCACGTTGCCGGCGCCGCGCATCTCCAAGTCCTTCTGGGCGACCGCAATTCCGGCGCCGAGGTCGTTGTTCTGAGCGATGGTGGCCAGGCGGTCGTACGAGGTCTCGGTGAGCACCTTGTCCTTGGGGTACAGGAAGTAGGCGTAGCCGCGCTCGCGGGAGCGGCCGACGCGGCCGCGCAGCTGGTGCAGCTGGCTCAGCCCCATGTTCTGGGCGTTCTCGACAATCAGGGTGTTGGCGTTGGCGATGTCCAGGCCAGTCTCCACAATGGTGGTGCACACGAGGACGTCGAAGTCGCGGTTCCAGAAGCCCTGCACCGTCTGCTCGAGCAGCTGCTCCCCCATTTGCCCGTGGGCGACGACGATGCGCGCTTCCGGCACGAGGGTGCGCAGGTGCCGGGCGGTCTTCTCGATGTCGGAGACCTTGTTGTGGATGTAGAAGACCTGGCCGTCGCGAAGCAGCTCGCGCCTGATGGCGGCGGCGACCTGCTTGTCTTCCTGCGGACCCACATACGTCAGCACCGGGTGGCGGTCTTCCGGCGGGGTCGTGATCGATGTCATCTCGCGGATGCCGGTCAGCGACATCTCGAGAGTGCGCGGAATCGGGGTCGCGGTCATGGTGAGGACATCGACGTGCGACTTGAGCGCCTTGATGTGCTCCTTGTGCTCCACGCCGAAGCGCTGCTCCTCGTCCACGATGATGAGGCCGAGGTTCTTCCACTGCACGCCCGTCTGCAGGAGGCGGTGGGTGCCGATGACGATGTCGACGGAGCCGTCGGCAAGCCCCGCCATGATCTTCTTCGCGTCCGCGCCGGTGGTGAAGCGCGACAGCTCCTTCACGTCCACACCAAAGCCGTCCATGCGTTGGCTGAACGTCGAGAAATGCTGTTGCGCAAGCAGCGTCGTGGGCACGAGCACGGCGACCTGCTTGCCGTCCTGCACCGCCTTGAACGCGGCGCGCACCGCGACCTCGGTCTTGCCGAAGCCGACGTCGCCGACGATGACGCGGTCCATCGGCGTGGGCTTTTCCATGTCCGCCTTCACCGCTTCAATCGCGGCCATCTGGTCTTCAGTCTCGACGAAGGGGAAATTGTCCTCCATCTCGATCTGCCAGGGCGAATCCGGAGCGAATGCGTGCCCAGGGGCGGACGCGCGCTTGGCGTAGAGCTGCACGAGCTCTCCCGCGATTTCGCGCACCGCCGCACGGGCCTTCTTCTTCGTGTTCTTCCAGTCGGAGCCGCCCATCTTGCTTAACGACGGCTGCTCCCCGCCCGAGTATTTGCTCAGCAAGTCCAGGGACTCCATGGGCACCCACAACTGGTCGGCGGGCTGGCCGCGCTTGGCCGGCTGGTACTCCAGCACGATGTACTCGCGACGCGAAGAATCCTCGCCGGTGCCGATCGTGCGCTCGGCCATTTTCACGAACCGGCCGATGCCGTGGGTGTCGTGCACGACGTAGTCGCCAGGTTTGAGCGCCAGCGGGTCGACCCGGTTGCGGCGGCGCGGGGCACGACGCTTGGCACCGGCGATATCGCCGACACGGTTGCCGGTCACGTCGGTCTCGGTGAACACGACCAATCCGGGGCCTGGGAAGGTCAAACCTGCGTGCGACAGCGCCTGGTAGAGCGTGACCTGGCCGTCGACGGGCTCGAGGCCGGCAGTGGCCACGCGCGCGGAAATGCCGTTTTCGCGCAGGCGCTCCGCCATGCGGTCCACGGTCCCCTTCGCCGGCGCGGTGAATGCGGCGCGGCCGCCGTTTTTCAGGTGCATCTTCACCTGGCCGTACAGCGCCTCGATCTGCTTCGGGTCGCCCTTCGGTGCTGGCGCGGCCTCGAATTCGAGGGGCAGGGTGGCTTCGTCGTCCTCGCCCGCGGCGAACATGCCGGGAGGCGCGAAGGTCCACCACGCGTTGCCGGCCTCGCGGGCCGAGACCTCCAGGGATTCGAAGGATCGGTAAGAGCTCGCCGACACATCCAGGCCTTCTGCCGCGACGGGTCCGTCGGCGCCCATCGCGGCGGCCTCCCAACCTGCCTCGAGGAATTCCTGGTCGGTCGCCTGCAAATCGGAGATGCGGGTGCGCACCTTCTCCGGCGATGTCACCAGCACCACGGAGCCTTCCGGCATGAGCTCGGGCAGCACCGCGTACGGCGCACCGGTCAGCGCGGGGATGAGCGCCTCCATGCCGTCGGCGTGCGTGCCGTCGGAAATGCGGGTGAGCAGCTCCACCAGGGTCCGGTTGCCGGGGTGGGCCTCGGCGAGGGAGGCGGCGGACGCTTTGACGGCATCGTCGATAAGCAATTGGCGCGCGGGATGCAGCTCGACGCGCGCGATGTCTTCGATGGTGCGCTGGTCCGCAACCGCGAATGTGCGCAGGTCAGTAACCTCGTCGCCCCAGAACTCGATGCGCACCGGGTGCTCGGCCGTCGTCGGGAACACATCGATGATGCCGCCGCGGGTGGCGAATTCCCCGCGGCCGGAGACCATGTCGACGTGCTCGTACGCGAAACTCGTCAATGATGCGGCGAGCTCCTCGAAGTCGTATTCCTCGCCGTGTGCAACCTCAATCGGCGCCACCGCCGGCAGCACCGGCTGGCACATAGCGCGCGCGGAAGCCACCACGACCGACGTCTCCGCGAGCCCGTGCAGCACCTGATTCCGCTTGCCGACGATGTCCGCGGCGGGCGACAGACGCTCGTGCGGCAACGTCTCGAACGCCGGCATCAACGCCACCCGCTCATCACCGAGCAACGCCGAGAGTTCGGCGGCGAGATCCTCGGCCTCGTGCCCAGTCGCAGTGACGAGCAGCACCGGCACGGTGCGCGCGATCGTCGCCGCCGCCCACGGACGCACCTGGTCAATGCCGGTGACGTGCAGCGACGGCTCCCCCACCCGTTTGCTCAGACCCTTCAACTTCGGATCCGTCATCGCCTGGGTCAGCACCCCGGCGAGCATCGGCACATTCTGCGGCTGGTCAGCCATCGAACCCCCTGGTTGAAGCTTAAGTCCGGGCGATAAAAAAGCTTCCCCACCAGGACTCGAACCTAGAATGACGGTACCAAAAACCGCAGTGTTGCCAATTACACCATGGGGAAAGACGGTCAAGAGCTTACCGCATTGCTCATGCGAACAGAATTCCCCTCCACTTCAATGTGCGGAAGGTGTGAGCCAGCTACCCTGAACCTGTGACGAAGACCAACAAGATCCTTCTCGCTGTCCTTGGCGTGCTGCTGCTCATCGCGGCGGTCATGGGTGGAGCCATCGCCGCGCGCAGCGGTCTTTTCGGCTCCGGCGACGACATCGCGCAGCCCTACAACGAGACGCGCTACAGCGGAACGATCGAGAACGCGGAAGGGCTTATCGAGGCCGCGGACCCCGTCCCCGTCGTACTCGTCGTCCGCTTCCACGACAACGGCGAGACAGGTGAGTTGACCTCCCCCACCTTGAAGCGCCACTCCACGCTGACCCGGACCGACGAGCACACCTACCGCGAAGAGATTCTTCACGGCGAGGATGTCGACGCTGGCGACAGCGGTGTCGAGTGGACCTTCGAACCTGGCGAGAACGATGCCATGGACGTCTCCTATACCACCTCCGACGGCGCCTCCGCCTCTGCCGAGCTGCCTCAGACTGACCCGGGGAACACCTCCGGCGAGGTCGGCATTAACCCCGAGGTAGCCGGCGCCGAACCCGACGGGATCGAATTCCCCGAGCACTCCTACCGCTCCACCGGCACCATCGAATTGGTCCACGCCGACGACCCGTCGAAGAATATTTCCGATGAGGTCATCTTCCGCATCTCCCAAGACGCCACCACCCACACCGTCGCCTACCCCGGACGCGGCTGCTACGGCACTGTCGATAGCACCGATCCCAATATCCGAGTAGAAAACATCACCGTCGGCGACTGCGAAAGCGGCGGCACCTGGAAATTCACTGGCGGCGATGCCAGCGGCGGCTCGGCAGAATTCACCTCCGCCGACGGCAAGCTCACCGGCTCTTTGAACTTCCACGCCGGCGAGTGGGACGACATTGATGGTGAGATCGGCATTGCCCGCTCGGGCCCGGTGCTGGACTTCTACGAGGAGTTCACGGCGGAAGACTCCGGCGCCGGCAAGAAGAAGTCGGCTGAGGAGGGCGACAGCTCCCGTCAGGCCCGGGAGGCTGCTTTCATGACGCCGTGGGGTTACGGGGAACTGCTCATCGGGATGAGCGAGAAGGAAGCGACCGAGTTGGGGCTCGATTCCGGCTCGGTCGCCCCCGCGGAGAACGGGATCGAGGGGTGCACCACAGCAACATATTCCAAGCTTGGCGTCCCCGAGGCGACGGTGTACCTCGAAAACGGTGTAATCAGCGCGATCCGCGCGGAGGGCGGCAACGGCTATTTCGAGAACGAGCCGATCCATAGCTGGAAACCCGGCGATGATTTCAACATCGTCCCGGGGCATGAGCCAGAAACCGAGAAGTCCGGCGAATGGTCAGTCAAGCACTGGTACCTCGAGGGCGGCAACGGCAACATTCTCCATGTCCGCCTCTTCACCGCAGAGTCCCAGACAACTTTCACGGCCTACACCCCCGACACTTCCTGCAAAGGGTGACAGTGCGGGGGTGCGCCCCCTACTCAGCGCCGCATGGCAGCTAGTGCCGCCCGGTGTGCTTCTCCAGCGCGGGCTGCTGACCGGGTTCGACAATGACGTACTGGCCCATCATTCCCTGGTCTTCGTGGTAGAGCATGTGGCAGTGGTACATGTACGCCAGGGTGGGGTCCGGGTGGTAGCCGAATTCCACGAGCAAGGTCACCGTCGTTTGTGGAGGCACGAAAATCGTGTCGTGCCAGCCCTGGGTGAACGCAACGGCCCCGCCGTCGACGGACTCCACCGTGAACCGCGCGTTGTGGATGTGGAAGTTGTGCGGCCAGTCCGCGTTCTCATTGGTCACCCGCCAGATCTCGGGGCCGGAGTGGTCGACGACGACGTCGACGCGTTCCATGTCCATTGTCTGCCCGTTGATCTCGAATCCACTCAGCGCGAACTCGCGCTCGACTGCGCCGGAAGCGTCAGGCTTATCGACGCCCACCAGCGTCCCCGGCACCTCCCCCACCTCCGGGGTGTTCTCATCGGGGCCAGTGATCTTCACTAGGTCGAAGGTATCCCGGAGGCCGAAACCGTTGGCTACCTCTTCCTTGGGGAGACCGCCGCCGTCGGGGACGCCGTCGCTACGCAGCATGAGGTCCTCGCCGGGCTCGAGGTCGACGAGGATCTCGGCGCGTTCGCCGGGGCTGAGCAGGATACTGTCGACCTCCACCGGTTCGCTCAACAGTCCTTGGTCGGTGGCGATGACGTGGAAGGGCTTCCCCACGACAAGGTTGTGGAAGCGCATCGTCGCACCGTTGACCAAGCGCAGACGGACCCGGCGCGTGGTTGCGGTGAACTGCGGCTTGGTGATGCCGTTGATGAGCGGAGTGGTCCCTAGCAGCCCGTAGTCGGGGTCGAAAGTCGAGTCCAGGCTGGCGTCCGCGCGGAACTTGGCGTCGGTGATGATGACGGGAATGTCGTCGACGCCATAGTCGTGGGGCAACTCGAGGGCGTCGGATTCGTCGTCCGCGACGATCAGGCCGCCAGCGAGACCCCGGTAGGCGTGCAGTCCGGAGACATTGTGCGGGTGCGGATGATACCAGCAGGTCGATGCCGGCTGGTCCATGTCCCAGGACGGTTCCCAGGACGTGCCCGGGTCGAACATGAGCGCGGGTCCGCCGTCGGCGGCCGCCGGCAGGTGGAGGCCGTGCCAGTGCACGACGGTGGGCTCGGTCACCTCGTTGTTGACCTTCATCTCGATGTGCTCGCCGCGGCGCATGTACAGCGTGGGGCCGAGCCACGCACCGTTGAAGCCCCACGTGTCGGTCATCTTGCCCGGCAGGATTTCAGTCTGTCCCGCCTGCGCGGTGAGCTCGAAGCGGCGGGTGCCACCCTCCAGCTCGCCTTCGTACAGCTCCGGCACCGGCAGGTCGCGGTACTCCTCTTTCGCACCCTCGGGCGCGGTCTGACGGAAACGGACACCACCCGGTCCTGCGCAGGCGGTCGCCGTCGCCGCCGTGGCGAGCAGCATGCCCTTGAAGAACGTGCGCCGTCCGAATTCCCGTTTCATGGTTCTCCTTTTCTGTGTCTTGCTCTGACTTGATTAGCGGATTAACCAGCGTCTAGTGCGAATGGCTCTGGAGTTCCGGCTTCTGCCCCGGTTCGACGATGACGAACTGCCCCATCATTCCGTGGTCCTCGTGGTTGAGCATGTGGCAGTGGTACATGTACGCCAAGGTCGGGTCCGGGTAGTAGCCGAAGTCGACGTGCAGGGTGACCGTCGCGAGCGGCGGAACATTGATCGTGTCGTGCCAGCCCGCACTGAAGTCGATGCGGCCGTTCTCGACGTCGGTGACCAGAAAGCGCGCGTCGTGCACGTGGAAATTGTGCAGCTTGGCGGCATTCTCGTTCGTGACTTTCCAGATCTCAGGACCGCGGTGGTCCACCACCTCGTCTACACGCGACATGTCCATCTGCTTGCCGTTGATCTCCATGTCCTTCAAACGGAATTCACGCTGGACGGTGGCCTTCTCGGGCTCCTCAAATTCGATGAGTGTCTCCGGTAGCGGCGGGAACGCGGGCGCTTCTTCCGGCGGCGCACCGATCGCGAGCACGTCGAAGAGGTCGGTGACACCGAAGGTCTGCGCGGTTTCTTCGTCGGGCAGGTCGGCGAAGCGCGGCAGACCGTCACTGCGCAACGCGAGATCCTTTCCGGGCTCGAGATCCACGACGATCTCCACACGCTCGCCGGAAGTGAGCAAGATCGATTCCGCTTCCACCGGAGTTTCCAGCAGTCCTTGATCGGTGGCGACGATCTGGAAGGGAACCCCGAGCGTGAGATTCAAAAATCGCATCGTCGACCCATTGAGGATGCGCAGGCGTAATCGCCGGGTCGTCGCCTCAAAGCGCGGACTGGTGATCCCGTTGACGATCAAGGTGTCGCCGAGCCAACCGTCGTCGGCGTTGAGCTGGCCGTCGTCGTCGAAATTCGCGTCTCTAATCAACACCGGGATGTCGTCCACCCCGTAACGGGAGGGCAAGCCGGGGATGCCGGCGGTGGTGGTGTCGTCGTCAAGCACGATGGCGCCGACGAGCCCGCGGTACGCCTGGATCGCGGATTCGCCGTGGGGGTGCGGGTGGTACCAGCACGTCGACGCAGGCTGTTCGACGGTCCACGACGGCGACCACGACTCGCCCGGATCGAACATGAGCGCCGGTCCCCCGTCTGCCGTGACCGGCAGGTGGAGACCGTGCCAGTGGACAACAGTAGGATCGGGCAGCTCATTGTGCACCGTCATGTCGATCTGTTCCTCGCGCCGCATGTACAGCGTCGGACCGAGGAACGGCCCATTGAAACCCCACGTCTTCGTCGTCGTGCCCGGCAGGATTTCGTATTCGCCTTCCTGCGCGGTCAGCTCGAAGCGGCGGACATTGCCGTCGAGTGTCCCTTCATACAGCGGCGGGATCGGCAGCGATCGTGTCGAATCTGTTGCGCCGGTCATTGAGCTCTTACTGCCTCCCAGTTCGCTGGTGTACAGATTCGACCCTACTATCCGAGGTGTGTCTTCCCCCATGCCGCATGAAGAGCACAACGCGCGCCGTTTCATCTGGTCGAACGGCCTACAAAACATCGGTGACCAGGTTGTCGCCCCGAAAACTGTGCTACCGTGGCTGTTCACCGCCGCCGGCGTTCCCGCTGGATTCACATCATTTCTGGTGCCGATCCGCGAGTCCGGCTCCATGCTCCCCCAGTTCGCGCTGAGCCCGTGGGTGACATCGGCGGCGTCCCGCAAGCGAGTCTGGCTGATCGGCTCCTGGGGGCAGTTCATCGCGGCGGCACTGATCGCTGTGGCAGCGATGTTCCTGAACGGCACCGCACTCGGTGTCGCTGTCTTGGTGCTGCTCGGCATCCAGGCGTGCTTCCGGGCTATCTGCTCGATCGCGGGCAAAGACGTGCAGGGACGCACAATCTCGAAGGGGCATCGCGGCGACATCACCGGGCGCGCAACGGCGCTCGGCGGCGGATTCACTCTGGCGGTCGGTTTGGCCCTGACATTCCTGCCGAACGACTTGCCGCGCTGGATCCTCGTGCTGCTGCTCGGCATCGGCGCATCCACCTGGGCGTTTGCCTCGCTCGTCTTCTCCGGAATCAAAGAGCCGGAATCGGAACCGGACGATAACGCCGCCACCCACGGTTTCAAGGAAATGTGGTCGCTGGTCACGAGTGATAAGGACCTGCAGAAATTCCTCGTCGTGCGCTCGCTGATGCTGGTCACCGCACTGTCGACGCCGTTCATTGTCGTGCTCGGCCAGGAGCAAGGCTCGGATCTGACGGGGCTTGGTGCCTTCATCATCGCCTCCGGGGGCGCAGCGCTGCTCGGCGGACGCGTGTCCGGCAAATGGTCTGATAAATCCTCTAAGAACGCGATGGGCTGGGCGGCCGGCGCAGCCTCGACCGTGCTGGTGCTGCTCGTTCTCAGCGCGCGCTTCGTTCCGGCCGACATCAACGCCTGGGTCATGCCCGCGGGATTCTTCCTCGTCAACCTCGCGCACACGACAGTGCGCGTGAGCCGCAAGACCTACCTGGTTGACATGGCCACCGGTGACAACCGCACCTTGATCACCGGCGTGTCCAACACTGTCATGGGCGTCATGCTGCTCGTGGTGGGCGCTGTGTCCTCAGTCGTCGCCGCCTTCGGCACCCAAGCCGCTCTGATATTCCTCGCGGTCATCGGCTTCGTCGGCGTGTTCGGTGCGTCGAATTTGCGTGAAGTCTCTGCGGGAGCAGCCTAAGCGTTAAGCTAGTCCACGAAATTTCCCAGGAACTGTAAGGAGTACCCCAGCGTGCCAACTAATTCCGAGTGCGCCGTCGTCGTTTTGGCGGCCGGTGCCGGAACCCGCATGAAGTCGACGACGCAGAAGACCCTCCACGAAATCGGCGGGCGCAGCCTCTTGTCGCATTCGCTGCACGCGGCCGCCGGGATCTCCCCCGCCCACCTCGTCGCCGTGGTCGGCCACCAGCGCGACCAGGTCTCCCCGGCCGTGGACGGCATCGCCGAGGACATGCAGGTAACCATCCTCCAGGCCGTCCAGGAGGAGCAGAATGGCACCGGCCACGCCGTGCAGGTCGGCTTGGGCGCCATCCCCGATTTCAACGGAACTGTCGTGGTCACCAATGGCGATGTGCCGCTGCTGCGGACGGAGACGATCGAGGCGCTCGTCGATAAGCATGAAAGCGCGCAGGCCGCTGTAACTGTGCTGTCCCTGGAATTCGAGGACCCGACGGGCTACGGGCGCATCATCCGCGACAGCGACGGCAACGTGCGCGAAATCGTCGAGGAAAAGGACGCGAACGACGAACAGCGCGCGGTCACCGAGGTCAACTCCGGTGTCTTCGCTTTCGACGGCGCTGTACTGCGTGATGCGCTGACCCGCATCAACTCCGATAACGCGCAGGGTGAGCTGTACATCACCGACGTGCTCGGCATCGCGGTGAACGACGGCCGGACCGTCACTGCGTTCACCGCCCCCGACGCGCGGGAGCTCGCCGGCGTCAACGACCGCGTGCAGCTCGCCGCCGCCGGCAAGGAACTCAACCGCCGCCTCGTCGAGCGCGCCATGCGCGGCGGCGCCACCATCGTCGACCCTGACACCACCTGGATTGGCGTCGACGTGGAAATCGGCCAGGACGTCACCATCCACCCGAACACCCAGCTGTGGGGCTCCACCGTGATCGGCGACGGCGCCGTCGTCGGCCCCGACACCACCCTGACCGACTTCGAGGTCGGGACCCGCGCCTCCGTTGTGCGCACCCACGGCGAACTCGGCGTCGTCGGCGAAGAAGCCGCCGTGGGCCCGTTTACCTACATCCGCCCGGGCACCACCCTCGGCGCACGCGGCAAGCTCGGCGGCTTCGTCGAGGCCAAGAACGCGCAGATCGGCGACGGCTCGAAGGTGCCCCACCTGACCTACATCGGCGACGCGACCGTAGGCCGTGAATCGAATATCGGCGCCTCCAGCGTCTTCGTCAACTACGACGGCGTGAACAAGCACCGCACCACCATCGGCGACCACTGCCGCACAGGCTCCGACACCATGTTCGTCGCTCCCGTCACGGTCGGCGATGGGGCGTACACCGGCGCAGGTACAGTAGTGACTAAAGATGTGCCCGCCGGCGCCCTCGCCGTCAAGGAAGGACACCAGCGCAACATCGAAGGCTGGGTGGAGAAGAACCGCCCCGGCACGGACGCGGCCGAAGCCTCCCAGCGCGCACGCGAGAGTGAACTGAAAGGTGACACCACCAATGACCGGTAAGAAAGTCGAAAGCCACAAGGACCTCAAGGTCTTCTCCGGCCGGGCCCATCCCGAGCTCGCCGAAAAGGTCGCCGAGGAGCTGGGCATCGACCTCGTGCCCACCACCGCACGCGACTTCGCCAACGGCGAGATCTTCATCCGCTTCGACGAGTCCGTCCGCGGCGCCGACTGCTTTGTCATGCAGTCCCACACCCAGCCGCTGAACAAGTGGCTGATGGAGCAGCTCATCATGATCGACGCGCTCAAGCGCGGCTCCGCCAAGCGCATCACCGCGATCCTGCCGTTCTACCCGTACGCGCGCCAGGACAAGAAGCACCGCGGCCGCGAGCCGATCTCCGCCCGCCTAGTCGCAGACCTGCTCACCGCTGCCGGAGCGGACCGCATTGTCTCCGTCGACCTGCACACGGACCAGATCCAAGGCTTTTTCGACGGACCGGTCGACCACATGCACGCGATGCCGATCCTGACCGACTACATCAAGTCAAAGTATCCGCTGGACAACCTCGTAGTGGTCTCCCCGGATGCGGGCCGCGTGAAAACCGCTGAGAAGTGGGCCAACACGCTCGGCGATGCCCCGATGGCTTTCGTGCACAAGACCCGCGACATCGATGCCGCGAACAAGGTCGTGTCCAACCGCGTCGTCGGTGATGTTCAGGGCAAGGACTGCGTCCTGCTCGACGACATGATCGACACCGGCGGTACCATCGCCGGCGCGGTCGGCGTGCTCAAGGATGCCGGTGCCCGTTCGGTGGTCATCGCCACCACCCACGGCGTCTTCTCCGATCCGGCACGCGAGCGCCTGTCCACCTGCGGCGCGGAGGAGGTCATCACGACCGACACTCTGCCGCAGTCCACGGAGGGCTGGAGCAACCTCACCGTTCTCTCCATCGCCCCGCTTCTCGCGCGCACGATCCACGAGATCTTCGAGAACGGCTCCGTGACCACCCTCTTCGAGGGCCAGGCCTAGCACCTTTTCCAGGTACCTACTCCAAGGCACCTATTCACCGCCGAGCGCGTAGCCACCCCATCGCGCCGACCTTGTGGATAGGCCTCCTGGAGTAGGTTTTCTCGTTTTCGAGCGGTGTGCGCGCGCCCTCGCATAAACTTCGCAAACATGGTTTCACCGAAAGTAGCAACCGCACCGCTTATCGACGGCCCCTCCCTCACCTCCGAACGCCGCCGCGTGGTAGCAGCCACGACGGTGGGCACTGCCATCGAGTGGTACGACTTCTTCCTTTACGCCGCCACCGCCGGCTTGGTGTTCAAAGCCGCGATATTCACCCCGCTGGGCCCGGCCGGCGGAACTTTATTCGCATTCCTCACCGTCGGACTGTCGTTCCTGTTCCGCCCGCTCGGCGCGTTTTTGGCGGGGCATTTCGCGGACAAGCTCGGCCGCCGCGCGGTCCTCATGGTGACACTGTTGGCGATGGGCGGCGCCACCACTCTGATCGGCCTGCTCCCCACCTACGAGACGATCGGCGTCCTCTCCCCTGTCTTGCTCGTCCTGCTGCGCCTGGTGCAGGGCATTTCCGCCGGCGGCGAGTGGGGCTCGGCTGTCCTGCTGGCCGTCGAGCACGCCCCGGACGGCAAACGCGGACTCTTCGGCGCGAGTCCGCAGATCGGCGCCCCGGCTGGCCTGCTGCTATCGTCCGGGGCGCTGTATCTGATGAATATCATCGCCCCGGGCGACGCCTTCCTCGAGTGGGGGTGGCGCGTACCGTTCCTCTTCTCCGCCTTGCTGGTCCTGCTCGGCTGGTGGGTGCGTAAGGGAGTGGATGAATCACCGGTGTACGAGGAAATGGCGGAGATTTCCTCCAACCAGACATCCAATCCAATCGGAACCCTGTTCCGGAACTACACCCCCGTTGTCATCGCTGGCGCTCTACTCTTCGCCGCGAATAGCGTTCTGGGATATATGACCACCGGCGGGTACATCCAGAACTACACCACCGATCCGGACGGAATGGCCCTCGACCGTGGCCCGATTCTTTTCGCCGTCACCGTCGCCGGCGCGGTGTGGATGGTCTCCACGTTCTTCACCGGCTGGCTCTCCGACCGGCTCGGGCGAAAGACCACCCTCGTTGGAGGTTTTGTCGTTCAGATCGTAGCCGCTCTCGTTCTTTTCCCGCTGGTGAACACGGCGGACATGGGAAAGATCTACGTCGCCCTAATCTTCCTCGCTCTCGCGCTCGGCTTCACTTACGGACAGATTGCAGCACTGTATGCCGAGCTTTTCCCCGCATCGGTCCGCGCGTCAGGCACGTCGATCACCTACGCCATCGGCGCGATCCTCGGCGGCGCATTCACTCCGTTCATTGCATCCTGGATCTACGAGGCCACTGGCTCATCGTGGGGCATCACCACCTACCTGGTCGGCGCGAGTGTCATCGGACTCGCCGTGGCTGTGTGTCTCCGGGAGCGCGCGGACATTCCGCTCGACCCTAGCAACGAACACGTGCAGCGCACCGGCCATTTCATCTGGCAACGCTAGGTTTGGTCCGGCCCAGCCCGGTCTGCTAATCTCGTGACCTGTCTCGGCGAGGGACCCCACTTGCACGGATACGCGCAAGCAGGGCCGTTATCGACGCGATGAATCATCACAGACTTTTCTCCCAAAAAGCCTGCGGTCACTCGACGAGCACACGTGGCCGCAGGCTTTTTCTGTGGCTCATCGAACCTACGCATCACTAGAAGGAGAAAGCATCATGGCGAATAAGTTCCCGACTATCCAGGCTGAGAAGCGCGATGAGTTCGGCAAGGGCTCCGCTCGCCGTCTGCGCGCCGCTGGCCGCGTCCCGGGCGTCCTGTACAGCAACGGCGAGGACAACCTCCACTTCCACGTGGACATCCTCGAGATCACCGCTCTCGTGCGCAACGACGGCACCAACGCCATTCTCGAGCTCGAGGTTGACGGCGACAAGAACCTCGCGATGGTTAAGCACGTCGACCAGAACGTCCTGACCCTGAACATCGACCACATCGACCTCTTCGGCGTCAAGCGCGGCGAGAAGGTCACCGTCGAGGTTCCGGTCATCTACGAGGGCGAGGCCGCCCCGGACGCTGTGATTCTCCAGGAGATCGACGTTGTCGAGATCGAGGTCGACGCTCTGAACATTCCAGACGAGATCGTCGTGTCCATCGAGGGCAAGGAGATCGGCGACCAGATCTTCGCCAGCGACCTGCCGCTGCCGGAGGGTTCCGAGCTGATCACCGATCCGGAGCAGCTGGCGATCAACGTCACCTACGAGCAGGTTGACGAGGAGCTCGAGTCTGAGGCTGAGGACGCTGAGGAAGGCGGAGCCGAGGCTGGCGCCGACTCCGAGGAGGGCGCAGAGGAGGGCGAGTCCGAGGACGACTCCGAGGAGTAAGCCTTCGCTTATCGACGCCCGCGTCTTAACGGCCGGCGACCCCACCACGGGGTTACCGGCCGTTTATTCATTTATTCTGGTGTGCATGGCTGCTGATTCCACCGCCCCGGTTCTGGTCGTCGGCTTGGGAAACCCCGGCACGATCTACTCGCAGACCCGCCATAATGCGGGAGTGATGGTCATCGAGGAACTGCTCGACCGCGCCACCCCGATGCCGGCACAGTTGAGCGTGCACAAGAAGACCAACACGGAGGTCGCCGAACTCACGGCCGGCCGTCTCACCGACCGGCGCACGATTCTCGCCCGCACCCGCAGCTTCATGAATGTCTCGGGCGGCCCGGTGAAAGCCCTCGCCACCTACTACGGCGTGAACCCAGAAAATATCTACGTTGTCTACGACGAGCTCGACCTCGACTTCGGCCAGGTCAAGCTCCGGCTCGGCGGCGGCGACCACGGCCACAACGGATTGAAGTCCGTGACCAAGTCACTGGGCACCCCCAACTACAACCGCCTCGCCGTTGGCATCGGCCGCCCGCCGGGCCGCCAAGCCCCCGCCGACTACGTGCTCAAGCCGTTTGCCAAGCAGGAGGCGGCGGAATTGCCCATCACGCTCGCCGACGCCGCCGACGAGCTCATCGCCGCCATCTCGTAGAAAGGGACTGCCATGCGAACTCGAACCGCGCCAGTCGTAACCACCGTCTAACGACCCAGCAGCTTCGCCTCGATCTCCGCGGCGGGGCCCTCCTGGAGTTTCCCGGCGAACTCGTCGCCGACGAGGCAGTAGGAGTAGTCCGGGTTCTCCCGCAGTGGCTTCTGCATCGCGTTGAGCTGCGGGTACAGCGGCGGCAGATCGGGGTGCTCGCGAGTAAAGCGGCTTTCCACGCCACGGGCGTAGCGGCCGGAGAAGGCGCGAGTGGACACGGAGGTGCCACCGGCTTTCAGGATGGAGCGGTTGGTCTGGCTGGTGCCGGCTTCGTCGGCAAGCAGGAATGCACTGCCGCAGGCAACGGATACCGCGCCCCACTCGATGAGCCGCTCGACGTCCTCGGAGGTCCGCGCGCCGCCAGCGGCGATCATGGGAATGTTCACGTGGCGGAAAATGCCGCTGAGCAGCTGCTCCAGGTCGCGCTCGTCGGGCTCTTCGGTGATCGTCCACGTGGAGCGGTGGCCGCCGGCCTTCGGGCCTTGGACAATCAGTCCGTCGGCACCGAGTTCCGCTGCCTTGATCGCGTCTACTTCATTGGTCACCGTCACCCACGCCTGAATGCCGGCGTCGTGGATGCGTGCGAATTCCGCCTCCGTGAAGCAGCCGAAGGTGCAGGAAATAATCGTCGCGCGACCGTCGGCAAGCGCGAGGTCGAGTTTGTCGTGGAAGCCGAATGTGTAATCCGGCTCAGGAATCTCGGCCCCGAGCTCTGCGGCGGCCGCTTCGAGGTCCTCCCGGCGCGGCTCCTCGCGCTGCGGGTAGAACAGGTTAATGCCGAACGGCTCCTCCACCCGGCTGAGTTCGTCGCGCGCTTGGTCGAGCGGGCATGTCCCCCACGCGAGGAAGCCGAAGCCGACGGCATTCACGAGTTCGGGGGTACTCGGGCCGCCCGCCATGGGGGCTGCGACGATGCGGGGCAGGCGTGCGGGAAGATCTGGTGGCATGACGCCCACACTAGCAACATGGCCCCTTAGACTGGGCTGCGTGTTCGATAAACTCCGCGCCCTGTTCACGTCCCGCCGGCCCACGCACAGTCCCGAGTTTCCCGATGCAGAGTGGCTCATCGTCGGATTGGGCAACCCCGGCGCGAAATACGCCGCTACCCGCCACAACGTGGGATACATGGCGCTCAACGAGCTTGTCGGCGCTGCGCTGAACCCCCTTCCCGGCTTCAAAGCGCACACAGCACCAGTTCCGGGCACGTCCGCTCTGGCAGTGCGTTCGACGACCTTCATGAACAACAGCGGCGAGGGCGTCGCCCCAGTCGCGGAGAAGCTCGGAATCCCGCCAGAGCGGATCATTGTCCTGCACGACGAGCTGGACCTGCCCGCGGGCAAGGTGCGCATCAAGCAGGGCGGTAACGAGAACGGCCACAACGGCCTGAAATCCCTGACGGAGCAGTTAGGCACACGGGACTACATCCGGGTCCGTATGGGCATCGGCCGCCCACCGAAAGGGATGCCAGTTCCAGATTGGATGCTTAGCCCCATCGATGACGAAGGGCTCGATGAGCAGATAGCCACCGCCGCCGAGGCAGCCCGCCTCGTCGTCGCTGAAGGTCTGCAGCGCACGCAGAACCAGATCCACGCGCGGTGACTAGCCGCGCAGCTTGCCTGCCATTTCCTCGAGGCGATCGCACATCGCGGCGAGCTCCTTGGCGCGGTGCGGCATCGGGTTGAAGCCGTCCTTCATTTCCATCGCCTGAATGAAGCCGAGCTGCTCGCGGATGTCGTGCATGTGGAAATTCGCGGCGATCTGGCGCCAGTGCTCGATCGCTCGGATAGCGCCGACGCCGCCGTAGCCGACGAACGCGATGGGCTTGCCCACCCACTCCGGGCCCAGGGTGTCCACGGCGTTCTTCAGTGCGGCGGGCACGGAGTGGTTGTATTCGGGGGTGATGAAGATGAAGGCGTCGCACGCATCGATTGCCTGCGACCAGCGGGTCACCTCATCGTTGTCATACTGCTTGTTCATGAGCATGGGTAGCCCGGCGCCGTCGTAAAGCGGAAGCGCGTAATCCGCGAGGTCGATGAACTCGTAGTCGAACCCCTCCCGCTCGCCGATGCTCTCCTTCATCCAGTCCGCGACCTTCTCCGCAGTGCGTCCCTTACGGATGGAACCGACGATCACACCGATCTTCATAACGTCTCCTCTCAATTGCGTACAAGTCACCTAACTTCGCTCCCACTCTAACGGAGGCCGTCACGGCCTCCCGCTATGGAGCCCCAAGCAACTAGTGTGTTCAACGCACAAGACTGGCGGAAGAATTCCAGGGGGCTACAGCATGGACGTCACCATTATCGGCGGAGGCTTTGCCGGCACGGCGGCCGCGATCAATTTGGCGCGAGCGAATCGTTCGGTTTGTTTGGTTGACGAGGGTAAGCCCCGCAACCGCTTCAGCGAGCACGCCCACGGCATCCTTGGCCTAGACTCGATCAATCCCTCGGAGCTTCTTTCTAGAGCTCACGAAGAATTCGTGTCGTTCGGCGGAACGATTCTTCCTCAACGCGCGAACAAGCTGACGGAGTCGCATGACGGCGAGTCTCGTTGGTCGGTCCAGCTGACTGGTGGAGAGGCTGTAAAGTCTTCCCACGTTCTCGTCGCCACCGGCATCACAGATGTACTCCCTGATGTCCCCGGTCTGCCTGAGTTGTGGGGGAAACGTGTTTTCCACTGTCCTTACTGCCACGGGTACGAGGAGAGAGGAACGAACCTCGCGGTGATTGGCGGAGAGAACCCCGGTTTCACGTTCCACATCTCTAAGCTCCTGACCAAATGGGCAGAAAAAGTGACGTTCTTCGCGAACGGTCTTGAACTTCCTGCGGAAGAACGCGGGTTGTTCACATCGCTGGGAATCACCGTCACCGAGGAGCCTGTCGTTTCAGTGGACGCGGCCGACGCAAGCCGTTCTGCTGTCACAATTCGCACCAGCAATAACGAGACCACTTTTGATTCCTGCTTCACAGGTCCACGCTTCCAACCGAACGATGAGCTGTTGCGCGAAGCCGGGTGCGATGTTGTTGACGGGTGGGTTCACACCGAGCGTGGGCTGACATCACAGGCTGGGCTGTGGGCCGCCGGCAATGTGATCAGCTCCCCCGACCAGGTTTCACAAGCCGCAGGAGCGGGAGCTGCCGTCGGCATCGCGATCGACCAGGCACTATTCGCAGAGTCCCTACTCTGATTCCACTGCCCCGCACTGGTTAGCCCTGCCGCTGCCGGAGCGACTACCCTCTACAGGTCATGAGCACCGTTTCCGAGGCCGCCCGCCGCCGCACGTTCGCCGTCATCGCCCACCCGGACGCCGGTAAGTCGACGTTGACGGAGGCGCTGGCGCTGCACGCGCACATCATCTCCGAGGCCGGCGCGGTGCACGGCAAGGGCAACCGCAAATCGACGGTGTCCGACTGGATGGAGATGGAGAAAGACCGCGGCATTTCGATCGCGTCGTCCGCGCTGCAGTTCGAGTATCTGCCGGAGGGCCAGGACGGCGAGCCCTACGTGATCAACCTGGTGGACACCCCGGGTCACGCGGACTTCTCGGAAGACACCTACCGCGTGCTGTCCGCCGTCGACGCCGCAGTCATGCTCATCGACGCCGCGAAGGGACTGGAGCCACAGACCCTCAAGCTCTTCCGCGTGTGCAAGGCCCGCGGCCTGCCGATCGTCACCGTGATCAACAAGTGGGACCGCGTGGGGCGCGAGCCGCTCGAGCTTGTCGACGAGATCGTCACCGAGATCGACCTCCAGCCCACTCCCCTGTACTGGCCAGTCGGTGAAGCAGGAGATTTCCGCGGGCTCGCCCACATCAACGACGACGGTGAGGCCGACCAGTATATCCACTTCATCCGCACCGCCGGCGGCTCCACCATCGCCCCGGAGGAGGAGTATTCCCCCGGCGACGCCCTCGCCCGCGAGGAGGATGCGTGGGAGACCGCCGTGGAGGAGGCGGAGTTGCTCGCGGCCGATGGCGCCGTGCACAACCAGCAGCTCTTCGAGCAGTGCGTGACCTCCCCGCTGATTTTCGCCTCCGCGATGCTCAACTTCGGTGTGCACCAGATCCTGGACACGCTGTGCGCCATCGCCCCCGCGCCGGAAGGGCGCGAATCCGACCCGAAGGCAGTGGAGTCGTCGACCACCGCGATGGACACCGAGCGCGAGGTCGGCGACGAATTCTCGGGTGTGGTGTTCAAGGTCCAAGCCGGCATGGACAAGAACCACCGCGACACGCTGGCGTTCATGCGGGTAGTCTCCGGCGAATTCGACCGCGGCATGCAGGTCATCCACGCCCAGTCTGGGCGCAGCTTCTCCACGAAGTATGCCCTCACCGTGTTCGGCCGCAACCGCGACACAGTGGAAACGGCCTTCCCTGGCGACATCATCGGCCTAGTAAACGCAGGCGCGCTCGCCCCAGGCGACACCATCTACTCAGGCAAGAAGGTCCAGTTCCCGCCGATGCCGCAGTTCGCACCCGAGCACTTCCGCACCCTGCGTGCGAAGTCGCTGGGCAAATACAAGCAGTTCCGCAAGGCGCTCGAGCAGTTGGATGCTGAAGGTGTCGTGCAGATTCTGCGCAACGACGCCCGCGGCGATGCCGCCCCCGTCATGGCCGCCGTCGGCCCCATGCAGTTCGAGGTCATGCAGGCCCGGATGGAAAACGAGTACAACGTCGAGACGGTCACCGAACCGATCCCATATTCCGTTGCCCGCCGCACCGACGCCGAATCCGCACCTGAGCTGGGCCGCCAGCGCGGCGTGGAGATCTTCACCCGCACCGACGGCGAGCTCATCGCCCTGTTCGGCGACAAGTGGAAGCTCGCCTTCATCGAAAAGGAGCACCCGGAACTCACCATGGAGCCGCTCGTCGCCGACTAGCCGCTCCCCTTACTGCGGTGTCAAAGAGGTGTTCGGGATCCGCCCGTCGTGGGCGACCTTGTCGCCGTCCCAGTAGTAGGTAACAGTGCTGTTGTAATTCGGCGATTCAGCGTTGCCTGCGCCAGCTTCATCCAACGCTTCCCAGTCTTTGTACAACACGGTAAAGCTGCCGTCGTCATTCGGTGTGATCTCCATCGCTTGCTGCGGGTAAAGCGAATCAACGCCGATGTACTCGCCCTTGTGGAACATGAGGATCAGCGTGCCGAACTGCGCGTTTCCCTGTTCCGCCTGGGTCACGAAAGCGTAGCTCAAATCGGCACACGAGTCGAAGTTGGTGCGCCCCGTGAATTTCCAGCCCCCGAACTTATTCGGGTATTCCTCGTTGGCCTCATCGACGGCTTTGTGGATCTCGGGAGAAGCCGGGTCCGTATCGCATTCTTCATGCTTCTCAGGCTCCTCTTGTTCGGATTGCCCTGCTTCAGTCTCAGTCTCTGTCTCGAAAAGCGTCGTGATGGTAGTGCTGCTCGTCGCCCCGTCGGTAGCTTTCACGCTGGAATCAACGGACTGGAGCGGCGGCTCCGCGATAGTGTCGTCGCTACATCCTGCGAGGAAAACAGCACACGAAAAGGAAAGCCCGGCGAGGAACCGGCGGGTGTATTGACGGTGATTGAGCATGAGCACCTTCCAATTTCTTCAGGCAGTGGTTTTCAAGCCGCTTCTACCGAGTCGGTGCGCCATCGGTGACGCAGATTCCACTGGAAACGGGAGTGACCTTAGCGGGGTTGTTGAACACCGCCTTCGTCATAGCGTAATCGAGGGGCTCCTTTGGCGGCTGGTAGAGCTGGACCGATGTGGAGTCCTCCTCGTCGCCGACTAGCTATTTCAGACGGAGCATCCGGGTCACTGTCCCCTGCCAGTATGCCCCGTCGGGAGTGACCATGCCGGTGAGCTGCATCGGCAAATCCGCTGGCAACGAACCCACCTGGCGCCGAGACACTTCTTCGCCCGTATCAGCGCTGACACCGACGAGATCCACGCGCAGTCGTGCGGGATCAGAACTCAGCGACCAGATTGTGCGGTCCTGCTCGGTAAGCACCGGCAAGGTCTCTATCTTGCGCGGTTTCTCCCACTTCCTCTCGCAGTGAGCGCCGCTTTCCGTTGGGGTGACGTCGATTCGTGCGAGGCCGCCCGTAAACGGGGCGAATTCGGGGTCCGCTTTCCCCTCCACTGCCCTCGGCGGATACGTGAAGCCGTAGGTGGACGGGATGAACAGCGAATTTCCGCTGGCGATCAGGGAGTTCTCCGTGCCCGGGCCGCTCGTAGTGAACGCCGGCATGACGCACACATCCTCACCTGTATCGGCATCGACGACGATGAGGTTCGGGGATCCGTCGGCGTTGTCGACGATCGCTTCCCATTTCCCGTCGGGTCCGAAGACTGTCGGTGTAGTCCCCGATCCCCACGACAGCTGCCCGGGTTTGCGGGCGCTGCCGCGGTCGTAATCGCGCCGCCATTTCAGCTCGATCTTCCCGTTTTTGTATTCGACCTCGTTCAGGGAGTGGCTGGTGAGCACACTCATGCCGTCCGGCCTGCCGGTCAGCCCGTTCGCGATGGTCTCCCCTCCCGGAGCTTGTGCGAGCGGGCGGGTGACCACGCGCCCTTCGTCGATGAGTCCGATCGTCGAGTCTTTGGTGACAAACCAGGTGCGCCCCGCTTGATCCGGTGCAAGGCCGCCGAGTGACGTTCCGGAAGGTAAGCCGAGAGGCATGCGCTTATCGACGCTCAACTGCCACTTCCCGCCTTCAACCCGGTGCCCGATATGGAGGACATCGGTGCCTTCGGCGATGACCACGTTGTCGTGCTCGTCCAAGTATCCGTACACCCCGCCGAGCAGAGAGGTCTTCTGCAATTCCAGCGTGGCCAGCGGCTGGGCGGTCTCCGGATCGAAGAGGACGACCGACGGAACCACGGTGTCCAATCCCAGGTCCAATCCCAGTGCGTTCTTCTGCTTCTGTTCCGTGCCCACATACTTGGTGCACAGGGCCAGCACCATGCCGTCCGATGCCTGAAACGTCGTCGAGCACGTTCCGAGCGGCACAGACCAGTTGATCTTCCCCGCCATGTTCGGCCCCGCCCAGGGAACCGAGTCGGAGGAGTTGATGTCGCGGTGCATCAGGCGCGTCCCCGTAGGAGCAGACTGAGTCTCGGCGTGAGCGGTTGAGCCGCCGACGGCTGCCCCGATAAGGAGCAGCGCTGCAGCGGTTTGTGCAATGCTCGATGGGTTCTTCATCCTTCAGGAGACTACGCCCGGCACAAAAAGCGGCGCACGACTTTCATTCAGTCGGGCGCCGCTTGCTACCGCGGAAGAGTCCTGTTGTCTAGAACTCCGGGAAGGACTCGTTCGGGATGCTGCCGTGGTGGCCGACCTTGTCGCCGTCCCAGAAATAGGTCACCTCGGTGGTGAACTTGCTGGCATCCGAATTCGGTGCGCCGGCAGCCATCTGGGCTTCGACGTCGCGGTAGACGACGGTGAAGGTGCCGTCATCGTGCGGCGTGATGTGCTGGATGGTCTGCGGGTGATTGGAGTCGATGCCGACATACTGGCCCTTGTGGAACAGCAGCAGCACATTCGTCTCTTCACCGTTGCCCTGGCCGCCCTGCTTGGTGAGGGCGTAGCTCAGGTCCGCACACGGGCTGAAGGTGGAACCGCCCGCGTATGTCCAACCACCACGGTCGGTGTGGTGCTCGTCGTTGAGCTGCTTGGTGGCTGCAGCGATCTCGGGGGCGCTGGGGTTGGGGGCGCAATTGTCGGCTGGCACTGCTTCCTGGGCAGTCGCGATGCTGGGGCTCATCAGCGCCGCGCCGACTAGCGCGGCACCTGCGAATGCCTTTGCGGTCGTGTTTCCTCGTCGCTGGGTAGTCATGATTTCCATACGCTTTCTGTCCCACGTGTTCGCTGTTTTGCTGTTTTGCCGGGGGCTGTCGTTGGATTTACTTTCCGATCACCGCGGTGAAACTCACGCTACAACTGTCAGATCAGAGCACAAGATCATTAACGTCGCAGCTCGCAGACTTTGAGTTTTCTCTGGACGCACGCGCTGCACTTTCCGCCACAACAGCTTCTTCCTCAAAATTTCATAGGCATCGTGTCACGAAGAGGTCACGCAAGGAAGTCCATCCACCCGTCCCATTCGCGCTCCATCTGCGCTTTGCCCAGCAGATAGTTGGCGTTGAGCTTGCCCACGTTGCGCTCCGAAGCGTCCACGCTCATGGCATCGGGAAAAAGAACTTTGGCCTTGCCCTGTTTTTCCAGCTCCAAGATCTTGTCCTTGGAAGCGTTGTAGCGCGGCGGGCGCGCGATCAACGCTTCCGCTACCGCAGGATGCTTAGTGAACAGCCGTCGCGTCGCAATCGGCCTGGTGTTGTCGGGGCGGACGTAATCCCGCTCCTTCGTGGCCAGGACGAGGAATTTGGAGAAGCCGGCGTTGAGTGCGGCGTCGATAAGCAAGCCTCCCGATACCCCGAGCGCACCGTCGACGTAAGGGATGCCGTCGATGCTGCCCATGGGCATGACCTTCGGCAGCGTCGACGAAGCGCGGGTGACTTGCCCGATGAGCTTCGTTGAATGGAGGTCCTTGCGGTTCCACGTCACAGTGTGGCCGGTGTCCGCGCGTACGGCCTCGATGTGCACCTCAGTGTCGCGGTTGGCGTCGAAGGTCTCCCAGTCAAACGGCAAAATATCGTTGGACCCTTCGTAGATGAACTCCGCGTTGAAGTAGCCGTTGCCGCGGGCGAGCGAGACCCACCCGCCGAATTTCTGGTGCGCAACGAAATTCGTGAACGACTCCTTCGCCCGGTGCGCATCCCGCGACGCGTAATTCACCGCGTGCGCCGCACCCGCTGAGACTCCCCCGACCCAGCCGAAACGGACATCTTCCTCGATCAGGCGGACGATCGCCGGCGCAGTGTAGGAATTGCGCATCCCGCCACCCTCGATGACTAAAGCGGTGTCGGTGGCGTCGATCATGCGGACGATTCTAGGTCGAACCGCGGATTAGTTCTCGAGGAACTCCTTGATCGCGCCCCATTCGCGGTCGAACTGCTCCTTGCCCGCGGCGAAATTCTTCTGCAGTTTGGGCACCTTGAACTCGGCATTTTCCACCATCATTTGCTCCGGGTAGAAGACATAGGCGTTGCCCTGCTCCGCCAACTCGTCGATGCGGGCTTTGGCCTTGTTATAGGCATCCGGTCGGCCGATGGTGCGGCGGGCTACGTCCGGGTACTTCGGGAACATGCGGCGGATCATGGCGGGACGGTTCACTGGCTCACGGACGTAATCCCGCGGCTTCGTGGCCAGCACGAGGAGTTTGGTGAATCCGGCGCGCTCAGCCGCCCCAACGAGCAAGCCGCCGTCGTCGCCGAGCGCGCCGTCAACGTAGGGCACACCGTCGATCTTCGCCATCGGCATGAGCATCGGCATCGTGGAGGAAGCGCGCATGACCAGGTTGATAGTGTCCTCGTCCTGCAGGTCCGCGTTCTGCCACACGACAGATTCGCCGGTGTCAGCGCGCACTGCCTCGATGTGGATCGGGGTCTCGTTGGCCTTGAACGCCTCGAGGTTGAACGGCAGTTCGCCGCCACGGTCCTGGAACATGAACTCCGCGTTCATCAGACCTCGCCCGAGCGCGAGCGAGCGCAGACCGCCGATCTTCGGGTGCCCCATGAAGGTGGTGAATGCTTCCTCGGTGCGCTTCGCGTCCCCGGACAAGAAGTTGATGGCGTGGATCGCACCAGCAGACACGCCGCCAACCCAGCCGAATCGCGCACGTTCCTCGATGAGCTTCATGATCGCGGGGGCGGTGTACGAGTTTCGGGTTCCGCCGCCCTCAATCACGAGGGCGGTATCGCGTGCGTCAATCATGGTTCACAAGTTTAAGGAACTTCACCCTCTATTTTGTGTTTTTGCCCGCGAATCTTCTTTGACTTCTTCCGCTAATTGGTGGAGCCACAGGCTGATCTTGCGCTGCCACAGCACCGCATCTTGGGCGCGCGGGGCCGCCTGGATCATCTCTTCGGAGTCGTAGCCTGCCTGCAGCTCCTTCGCCCGGAGGATCTCCGCGTCGATCTTCACGCCGAGCAGTAGCAGGATATTCATCCACCACACCGCGACGAGCACGGCCAGCACCGTCCCGAACGCACCGTATGCACTGCGCAGCCCGAAGGTGGACAGGTACCAACCGAAGAGACTCCACTCGGCGCCGATGACGAGCATGGCGAAGATGGCCCCGACAGTGAGCGGCCGGTACCGCCCGGGCCGCACATTCGGCGCGAAATAGAACAGGCACGACACGAGCACGACCGCCGCCACGACAACAGCGGGATACCGCGCCCATTCCCACACGGGCAACAAAATGTGCTTCACGTAATTCACTGCACCGGTGAGCCCGAGTGGTTCCGCAATGGGGCCGAACACCGCGTCAACGATAGACTCGCGCAGCACGAGCGCCGCCACCACGACAATGAGTCCGAGCACGAGCAGCAGCGTGATGGCCCACATGGTCACCCACGTCACCACCAGGTTGCGCCCTTCCGACCGGCCGTAAATGACATTCGTGGAGCGCGAAAACGCCCGCACATACGCGGACGCCGCCAGCAGCGACACCACGATCGACAGCACCAGCGCGACGGTGCTCTGCGCGGGGCTGCCCACCACGGTGAGCACGAGCTCGAAGGCCTGGGGGCGGAGGGTCTCAGGCACGGCCTCGTCGATAAGTCCGCCGAGCATCTCGTGCAGCGCTGCCTCGTCGGTGGGAAACAGCAGGGTCACCAGGGAGTAGAACGCCAGGAGCAGCGGCGCGAAAGCTGTAACGCTGAAATACGTCATCGTCGCCCCACGGTCGGTGATCGCCAACGGGCCGAAGTCGAACACGGTGCGCGCGAGCACGAGTTTCCACGCTTTCCAGGACAGCCAGTTACCGCGGCGCAGCGGTTCCGGCCGCGTCTGACGGGGCCCGAGAACCTCGATCTCCCCGAGACCGTAGTGCTGCACGAATTCCGCCGCGTGCACCACGGTTTCTGTATCCTCACCCGGAGTTTCCTGGCTCATGCGTCTCACACTATCGGGAGTCCGGGCCACACCGTTGTAGGGTTGGGCCATGTCATGGGCACAAAATAGCGATCTCGGTTTTCAAACGAGCATCTGGGAACCGATCCTCATCCTCGTGATCATCTTCATGCTGATCGCGGTCCCGCTCATCGTCGTCGCGCTCGTCTTCGCGAAGAAGCGCACCCGCACCGCCGTCGTCCGCGCGCGCACCCTGTCGGTCCACACCGCGAATCTCAGCCCGGAATCGGACGACATCATGGTGGTCGTCACCGTCGACGCGGACGCGTTCAGGAGCATTACACTTATCGACGCCCCCTTGCGCCTGACCTCCCCCGACTCCCGCCCCGTGACCTTTCAGCCGGGCGTATCCGGCCCGCCCGCCCTCGACCCGAACCAGGGCTGGCTCATTCCGATTTCCCGGGACTCCGAGGCCGAACTGCGCGCCCTGCCCGCCGGCCCCGGGGAGCACGAACTGGCCACGACGAACGTGGCCTTCATCGTCGAGCCTTAGCCGCGCCGCAGGTACCCCGAGCGGATCTGGACGGTGCGGATGACCGCCGAGCACAGGGCCAGCGCCGCCAGTACCCAGTACGGCGACGAGGGGCCGACGTAACCAGCGAGCCACTCGATCAGCGGCGGGTACCCGAAACCGATGTAGGTGGCCACGTAGTAGATGCCGATGACGGCACCGCGCTTTTCCGGCGGGCTGAACGTCTCCACGTCGAGCAGCCCCTCCCGCAGGCACAGCCCGTAGGCCAGCCCCAGGAACATCGACGCGACCACGAACATCGCCACCGACGGAGCCGCCCCGCCGACCGCCGCCACCGACATTCCGACAGCAGAGCACACCGCCCCGACGACGCCGGAGGACGGCCCGAACTCGAAGCGCCGCCCGAGCGCCTGGATGACAAGGCCGGAGCCGAACGCCACAACAGCCGCCACACCGGGTAGGAATGCGCTGGATTCGAAGTGCTGCCCCACACGCCCGGACAGCACAACGATGGCACTGGTCATCGACGCGAACACCCACAGCCCCATCGGGAATGCCGTGGCCAGCGCCTTCTTCGCCGACCGCTCGTGCGCGGGTGCGCGGACCCCCTGCTCTTCTTCCTCCTTCTCCACCACTACTTCGCGGGTGTTCGGCACGTCTCCCACCATTGCGGAGAATGCCACCGCCGCGAACGACAGCAGGATCGACGCGATGTACGGGATGTAGATCGCGTTATGCGCGCTGACGAGGTGAGCAATGATGCCCGATGCAATCGGTCCGAGCATGAAGCCGGAGGTCAGAAAAATGCCTGCGAGCGTCGTGCCCGCTGCTCCCCGCAAACGTCCCGCCCACGCGGTGCCCGCGCTGACCACGAGCCCGACGCCGAGGCCGATGACGAACCTCGCGCCGAGCAGAACGGCCGGAACCTCCTGCCAAAACATGAGCGCGATATTTCCCAGCGCCGCCACCACCGCGCCGACCATCACCGCGGGTCTTGAGCCGAAACGGTCCGCGACCAGACCGCCGGCAATCAGGCACGGAAACAGTCCGAGGGCGTAGATCCCGTAGGCGCTGTTGACCAGCAGCGTGGACATGTCCTGTTTTTCTCGTAGGACCACCAGGACGGAGGCGAAGTGGTTCGCCGACCACCCCGCCGTGATGAGAAAGGCCACAACACTGGCGAAGACCAGCTGCGGTCGAGACTTTTGCGCGTTCATCATCTGTCTCCCTCCTGCATGGAAATGTGACCCACGTAACTCTACACCTGCGCTACTCGTACAATGGATCCCCATGACCATGCCTTGGGACCGCCCAGCTCAACCCACCCCGCCGACGCGTACACCGCTCTCGCTTATCGACGGCTTGTCCGCCCAGCACGAGATCTCCTGGACCCCCACCCCCGACTCGTCTTCCCTCGCGCCGGACGTGGTTGAAGCTGTCCACGAGGCATCCGCCCGATTTGATCGCTTCGCCCCCTGGGTGGCCGACCATTTCCCAGAGACCGGCGACGGCACCATCGAGTCGGAGCTCGCCCCTGTTCCTGAGACCAAGGACTTCATGTCGCGCCTCATGGAGCGCGATCTACCTGGCCAGCTCTGGGTCAAGCGCGACGACTCGCTGCCGATCAGCGGCTCCATCAAGGCCCGCGGCGGCGTCCACGAAGTCTTCCGCCTCGCGGAGGAGCAGCGGTACGGCAGACTTTCCGTCGCCTCGACCGGCAACTTGGCGCTGTCCATCGGCACCGTCGGCCCCCTGCTCGGATTCGACACAGAGGTCCACATGTCGACGGACGCGAAGCAGTGGAAGAAAGACCTGCTCCGTTCCCGTGGGGCGACTGTGGTGGAGCACCGCGGACTCTTCACCGAGACCGTGGCCGCGGCACGGGAGAGCGCGGGCGATGCTTTCTTCATCGACGACGAGAATTCCCTCGGCCTCTTCACCGGATACGCCGTCGCTGGCCAGCGACTCAAGGAGCAGTTCGCCGCAGCCGGCCAGACGTTCACCCCCGAGAACCCGCTGTTCGTCTATCTCCCCTGCGGCGTCGGCGGCGGCGCAGGCGGAGTCACCTTCGGCCTGAAGATGGCTTTCGGCGAGGCTGTCTCCTGCCATTTCGTCGAACCGACGGCTAGCCCGTGCATGACGCTCGGCGCATTCACCGGGAACCCGGATGTCACCTGCGCCGACTACGGCCTGTCCGGCCGGACCGTCGCCGACGGGCTGGCGGTGCAACGGCCCTCCCCGCTCGTGATGGAGCACGCGGCGCACCTCGTCAGCGGCTTCCACACACTTTCCGACACCACTTTCCTGGCCGCCGTCAACTGGTTGGAGCGGAGCGCCGGCATCATCGCCGAGCCGTCAGCCACCGCAGGTCTCACCATTCCGTGGCGTCTTCCCGATGTCCCCGACACCGCCACCCACCTCGTGTGGCTCACCGGCGGCTCGCTCATCCCCGACCAGGACAAGGACCGCCTTCGCGGGCAGGCAGCTACTGCGGCGCTCCACTGGCAGCGCTAATTATCCGCGGCGGCGTGCTCCCCCACCCGCTTGCCCGAGTGGATGCAGCCGCCGAGGAAGGTTCCCTCCAACGCATTCTTGCCGTGCATTCCGCCGCCCCCGAAACCGGCCGCCTCGCCGCAAGCGTAGAGGCCGGGGAAGACGGAGCCGTCGGCAAGCAATGCCCTACCGCCCAAGTCCGTCTCGATCCCGCCGAGCGTCTTACGCGTGAGCACGTGCAACTTCACCGCGATGAGCGGCCCCTTCTTCGGATCGAGCAGACGGTGCGGCTCCGCGCACCGCACGATCTTGTCCCCGAGGAAATTCCGCGCGGTGCGGATGTAGTTGACCTGCGCATCTTTGGAGAAGTTGTTGGTCAGTTGCGCATCGCGCTCGACGAGCTGCTTGCGCACCAGATCCACGTCGACCTCTATGCCGTCGGAGCCGAGTTCGTTCATCTTGCGTACCGAGTCCTCCACTGTGTCCGCAGTGACCCAGTCCACGCCGTTGTCCATGAACGCCTTCACCGCCGGGTGCGTGCCCGGCCCTACCTTGCCCGCGAGTTTCTTCAACGACTTGCCGGTAAGATCCGGGTTTTGTTCCGAACCGGAGAAAATGAATTCCTTGTCCGCGATGTGCTGGTTGAGGATGAACCACGAATACCCGTGACCGGTCCTGCCGATGTGGGCGAGCGCCGCGATATCGATTCCGCGACCGTCGACGTGCTCCGGCACACCGGTGACCATGTCGTTCGGGCACGGCCCCCAGCGGTCTTCCGGCCACATCTCGCGCACCTTCGCCAGATTGCCGCCGATGCCGCCGGTGGAGATCACCACGGCCGCGCCGCGCAGTTCGAAAGGTTCGACCTCGTCGCTGTTCGAGGCGGCGCCTCGGTCACTTGAGTCATCCGCCAGCTTCACTCCCTTCACCCCCACCGCACGGCCGTCCTCGACGATGATGCCGTCGACGCGGTGGCGGAATTTGAACTCGACTTTGCCCGCCTGCTCCGCACGCTCGACTGGTTCCCGGAACACACGCACGACCTCGGGACCCGTACCCCACGTCAGGTGGAAACGTGGCACTGTGTTGCCGTGACCGGAGGCGTCGCCCGAACCGCGCTCTGCCCACCCGACTGTCGGCAGCACGCGCAACCCCAGATCCTTGAGGTAGCCGTGCATCTCGTTGGACGCGAAGCGGACGTACTCGCGGCCCCACTCGCGCGGCCAACGGTCGTAGTCCTCGTCGTCGTAGTCCGCGGAATTCTCTCAGTCAGCCCAGGCAAGGTCCTCGAAGTCCTTCGCCCCCACGAGCTTCTGCTCCGGTGTGCCCACCATGAACAGGCCGCCCAGCGACCAGAATGCCTGTCCGCCGAGGTTCGCCCGGCTCTCCTGCTCCACGAACACGACGCGGCGTCCCGCCTTGACCGCTTCGTGTGCCGCCACCAGCCCGGCGAGGCCGGCCCCCACGATGATGATGTCTCCCGAGTATTATTTCATACCCGAAACATACATGGATTGGCGCGCGCTGTGGCCGTTTTCCGCTTACCCGGCGCGATCGCCCGTTCCCAGGTAACGTGACCGAGAAGCTTGGAAATAGAAAGGTTGACACATGAAAATCGCGGTTCTCGGCGGCGACGGATTCTGTGGCTGGCCAGCGTCCCTCCACCTCTCCGACATCGGCCACGATGTCGTGATCGTGGACAACCTGTCCCGCCGCCGGATCGACGAGGAACTGGGCGCGGAATCGCTCACCCCGATCGCATCCATCGACGAGCGCACCGCCGCATGGCACGAGGTCTCCGGCAAGACCATCGAATTCCGCAACATCGATGTCGCCCAGGACTACGAAGGACTGAAATCCTTCATCGACGAGTACCGCCCCGACGCGATCATCCACTTCGCCGAGCAGCGCGCCGCCCCGTATTCCATGAAGACTCCGGTGACCAAGCGCTACACGGTGGACAACAACGTCAACGCCACCCACAACCTGCTCGTCGCCGTGGTCGAATCCGGACTGCACATCCACATCGTCCACCTGGGCACGATGGGCGTGTACGGTTACGGGACCGCCGGCATGAAGATCCCGGAGGGCTACCTGGACATCAAGGTCGACAACGGCGAAGAGCTCGTCGACCAGCAGATCCTCTACCCCACCAACCCGGGCTCGGTGTACCACCTCACCAAGGTGCTGGACCAGAACCTGTTCGCGTACTACGCCAGGAATGACGAGCTGCGCATCACCGACCTGCACCAGGGCATCATCTGGGGCACGCACACCCCGCAGACGGAGCGGGACGAGCGCCTGATCAACCGCTTCGACTACGACGGCGACTACGGCACGGTGCTCAACCGCTTCCTCATGCAGGCGGCGATCGGATACCCGCTCACCGTTCACGGTACGGGCGGGCAGACCCGCGCCTTCATCCACATCCGCGACATGGTCAAGTGCGTCCAGCTCGCGCTGGAGAACCCGCCGGCGAAAGGCGACCGTGTCAAGATCTTCAACCAAATGACGGAGACCCACCGCGTCCGCGACCTCGCCGAGCTCGTGGCAGAGATCTCCGGGGCCGAATACGCGCTGGTGCCCAACCCCCGCAAGGAATCGGCGGAGAACGAGCTGCATGTCTCCAACGACACCTTCTTGAGCTTGGGCCTCGAACCGACCAAGCTCGCGGAGGGCCTGCTGCAGGAGGTGGAGGACGTGGCCAAGAAATACGCCGGCCGAGCCGACCGCAGCAAGATCCCGGCTCGCTCCTTGTGGACCAGCGCGCAATCTGAGGGTGTTCCGGAGAACGCTTAATGCGCATCGCGATTTTCACGGAGGTCTTCCTGCCCAAGATTGACGGGGTGGTCACGAGGGTGATCCGCACCATCGACCAGCTCGCCGAAATGGGCCACGAGGTGATGATCTTCGCCACCGGCGACACCCCGGAGACCTACGCCGGCTTCCCGGTGGTTCGCGCCCCGAGCTTCTCCCTCCACCGCATCTACCCGGAGATCAAGGTCGGTCTTCCTTCCCCGGGCGTGGCGAAGGCACTCAAGGCCTTCAACCCGGACGTCGTGCACGCGGTCAACCCGGTGTTCTTCGCCGGCTACGGCGCGCTCACGGCTAAGCGCCTCGGGATCCCGCTGCTCGCCTCTTTCCACACCGATGTGCCCGCCTACACCGAGGCCCTGAAGATCGGTGTGCTGAAGAAGCCCGCCACCGGCATCATCCGCCTTATGCACAACCGGGCGGACAAGAACCTTGTCACCTCCGCACCGATGCTGGACACCGCGCGGGGCTACGGCTTCCGGGACCTCGCCGTGTGGCCGAAAGCTGTGGACACCGACGGCTACCGGCCAGACAATTACTCCGAGGCGATGCGCATGCGCCTCACCGGCGGTAACCCCGATGCCCCGCTGGTCGTCTACGTCGGCCGCATGAGCGCGGAGAAGAACCTGGGCATCCTCAACGAGGTCATGCAGGTACTGCGCGGGAAGCTTCCTGGCGCCCGTCTGGCCCTGATCGGGGCGGGGCCGCAGCTGGAGCAGATGAAAGAATCCTTCGACCCCGAGTACACCGTTTTCACCGGTTACATGTCCGGCACGTCCTTGGCGCAGGCGTTCGCCTCGGCCGACGTCTTCGCCTTCCCGTCGCTGACGGAAACGCTGGGCTTGGTCGCGCTCGAGTCTTTCGCCTCAGGCGTTCCCGTGGTGGGCGCACGCGCCGGAGGCATTCCTTTCGTCATCGATGACGGCGAGACAGGCATTCTCGTCGACGAGGACGCCACCCCGGAACAGTGGGCCGACGCGCTCATCCGCGCCGCCGACTCCCCCGGCATGCGCACAGCCGCCCGCGCGGAGGCGGAGCGCTGGTCCTGGCGCGCCGCCACAGTAAAGCTCGTGGAGTACTACTCCGAGTGCATTGACGCCCACCGCTGACCGGGGCGGACCACGAAGATATCGCCGCCAGCGGTGAATTCCGCCGTCACTTCTCCGTCCCCGGCGGCGAGGAACGCAGCTTCGCCGGGGCCGAGCGTTTCTTCACCGAGCCGGACCTTCCCCGCCACCGCGAGAACGATCGCCGGACCGCGGCTCAGCTCGAGAGAACCGGATTCAGCCGTACACCGCGTCACCGCGAAATCCGGGACCGGAATCGGGAAACGCGCGCACGCTACTCCGTTCTCCACGGTCATGTCGGGTTCCAGGACCGGATCGTCGATCGGCTCGAAAATGACGATGTCTTCAAGTTCGGCGACATCGATGTGCTTGGCCGTCAGCCCGCCGCGCAGCACATTATCGGAACTCGCCATGACCTCCACGCCGAATCCGCTCAGGTAGGCGTGCATGTTTCCGGCGGGCAAGAAAAGCGCCTCACCGGGGGCCAGCTCGACGTGATGCAGCAGCAGCGCCGCCAGCACACCCACATCGCCGGGGAATTCCTCGCCGATGAAGACCAGGTTGCGCGCGACATCCGAGTTGAGTTCCGCGGCGCGTTCGAGCACAGCCTCCACGACGGGCACCGGGTCGTCGAACGCCAGCCAACCGGAGAGCACGGTGCGGAGACGCTTTTCGACGTCCACGCTGCCGTCGGCAAGCACTGCCCGGTCGTTCTCGAGCTGCGGCACCGCGAGCTCGTCGAGAAGCGCAACCGTCTCCTCCAGCGGCCGGAACCCCGCCATCGCCCTGAACGGCGTCAGCGCGATCAGGACCTCCGGCTTGTGGTTACGATCCTTGTAATTCCGGTGCGCCGCACCGCGCGGAATGCCCGCCGCGTCCTCGCGCGCGAAGCCTTCCTGCGCCTGGCTTATCGACGGGTGCGCCTGAATCGACAACGGCCGCTCCGCCGCCAGCAACTTCACCAGAAAAGGGAGTGTCCCCTCCGTGCCCAACGCACTCACGGGGTCCGCCGCGATGACCTCGTCGAGCAGCCCCGAAGCGGTCCCGGACGGGGCGGACGGGTGCGCCCCGAACCAGGCTTCCGCTTCCGGCCCGCCGGACGGCGCTCGGCCCTGCAAGGTGGCGATGCTGCTGGTGTCGCCCCAGGCGTAATCCTGAACCTTGCCCGTGAGTTTGAGCACTGTTACTTCCCCCCTAGCGGATCTCCTGCGGGTCCTTGCGGGTCGGCAGGATCTTCGGGCGGACGCCCGCGATCTCCTCGACGATGCGGATCACCTGGTTGGAGTAACCGAACTCGTTGTCGTACCAGACGTAGAGCACCAGGTGGTTGCCGGAGGCGATGGTGGCCAGGCCGTCCACGATTCCGGCGTGGGTGGTGCCCACGAAGTCGGTGGACACGATGTCCGGGGACTGGATGTAGTCGATCTGCTGGCGCAGGTTCGAGTCGGTGGACACGCGGCGCAGGTAGTTGTTGACCTCCTCGCGGTCGACCTCGGAGTCCAGGTCCAGGTTGAGCACTGCCATGGACACGTCCGGGGTGGGAACGCGGATGGCGTTACCGGTCAACTTGCCCTCGAACTCCGGGAGAGCCTTCGACACTGCCTTGGCGGCACCGGTCTCGGTGAGCACCATGTTCAGGCCGGCGGCGCGGCCGCGGCGCGGGCCCTTGTGGAAGTTGTCGGCCAGGTTCTGGTCGTTGGTGTAGGAGTGGACCGTCTCCACGTGGCCATGCTTGACGCCCCAGCGGTCGCTGACGACCTTGAGCACCGGGGTGATCGCGTTGGTGGTGCAAGACGCGGCGGACAGAACGCGGTCCTGCTCCGAGTCGTCGATGGTGGCGTGGTTGATGCCGTAGACGATGTTCTTCACGTCACCCTTGCCCGGCGCGGTCAGCAGTGCGCGGGTCACGCCCTTGGACTGCAGGTGCTGGGACAGGCCGGCGCGGTCGCGCCAACGGCCGGTATTGTCCACCACGATCGCGTCGTTGATGCCGTACGCGGTGTAGTCGATGGCGGCCGGGTCGTCCGAGTAGATCATCTGGATCGGGGTGCCGTTGGCCCAGATAACCTCGTTTTCCTTGTCCACGGTGATGGTGCCGTTGAAGGCCCCGTGGACCGAGTCACGGCGCAGCAGGGACGCGCGCTTGATCACGTCGTCGTCGCCCTTCTTGCGCACGACCACGGCGCGCAGGCGCACGCCGCCGTACTGTGCCTCGCGGGCGATGAGGATACGGGCCAGCAGGCGGCCGATGCGGCCGAAGCCGTACAGGACGACATCGCGCGGGACGCGGTGGCTGTCGGCGCCGATGACCTCAGCCAGCTCCTCCTCGAGGAAGGAGCGCAGCTCCGCACCCTCGGTGCGGGAGTAGTTCTTGGCCAGGCGGCCCAAGTCGATGGAGGCGGTGCCCAGGTTCATCTGGGTCAGCTCGCGAAGGATCGGCAGCGTGGCGTCCAGCGGCAGCTCGCGCGCCACGACACGGCGGGCGTAGCGGTGCGCCTTGATGATCTCGATGTCCGTCATGCCCACAAGGAGACGGCCATAGATGGACGTCACCACGTTGTTCTCGCGGTGGAGCTGGCTGATCAGCGGCAGCATCTCCTGTGCCAGCTGCAGTTTGTGGTTCCAGTCGTCCATCGGGTTGTCGTGCGGGTTCGGATTGACCGGGCTTTCAGCGTTCACGCTGCGTCCTTTCACATGTCACGTTGCTCAAACGGCCCTTATTCTAGTACGTCCCGGTACTTTTCCGGACCTGGCTCGGGGGCGAACGACGGGTCGTTGCTCTTGTCCACCAAAACAGCGCGCACGCCCTCGCTGAAATCCGGCTCGCGGAGGAGCATTTCGGCGTAGCGGCGTTCGTTGTCCAGCGCGGCCGCCAGATCGTGCCTGGAATTAGCCATCATCAGCTCCGCCGTCGCTACCAGCGACGATGGCGATGCCTGCTTGAGCAGCGGCGCCACGACCGCCACCAATTCCGGGTCGGAATCAATGGTGTTCGCAATTTCGGACCAGGGGGAGCTGAACCGTCCGTCGATAAGCGGGGAGAGCTTCTCCAGCTCCGACTCCCCGGGCGCGACCGCCACCTCATCCAGTACCCCCGCTCCCTGAGCGACGATTCTGTCTTTGAGTCCGTCGAGTGATTCCACGAGGTGGGTTGCCAGCCCGGTGGCCATCATGTCGCCGGCGTTCATCCGGTACCCCGTCAGTGCGAGGAACATGCCGAGGTCCAGCGACGGCTTTCCAGGCAGGTTCTGCAACCGGTGGCTCATTCCCACGTCGGTGAAGAAGCCGATATTCATCTCCGGCATCGCCGCCGACACATCCGGGGTGACCACGATGTGGCTGCCGTGGGCGGAGAGCCCGAGCCCGCCGCCCATGACGACGCCGGAAATCAGCGAGATATACGGCTTCGGATACTCCGAAATCATCAGGTTCATCCCGTATTCGCGGGAGAAGAACTCGTCAGCTTCCTCTCCCCGGCCGTCGAGGACCGTCTCGCGTGCATAGCGGACGTCGCCGCCCGCGCAGAAGTGCTTGCTTGTCGACGCCACCACGACCTGCTCCACCGCATCATCGTCGCGCCACGCTTCGAGCGCCTCGATGACGGGAAAGAGAATCTCCGGGTTGATGGAGTTCAACGCCTTGGGTCTGTCCAGAGTGATCACTCCGGTAGACTGCTCGACGGCAATATGTACTGGTCCGGTGGTGCTTTCTGCCATGAAGCCAGTGTTCCACAGCGTGCAAAGGACTGCTATGACTTTTCCCCGCATTGTCGTCTTGGACATGGACGGGACCCTCGTCGACCCGGACGGGAACATCCCCGAGGAGTTCTGGTCCGTCTTGGAGGACGCGAAGGAGAAGGGCATGGTGATCGCCCCGGCGTCGGGCCGTCAGCTGGCCACGCTGCAGGACATGTTCGACGGGCGCGGCATCGAGACCTTCATCGCGGAAAACGGGGGCGTGGTGTGGCACCGCGGCGAGGTTGTCTCCACCAAGCCGATGAATGAGGAGGCGGTCGGGGCGGTCCTCCGCGCCGCGGCTGAATCCGACTCCCCCGTGCACCCTGTGGTGTGCCAGCCGGAATTCGCCTTCGTCGCCGAGGACATCCCGGAATCAGCGGCGGCGGAGACCGAGAAGTACTACCACTCGCGGCGCAGCGTACCTTCCCTCGTGGAGGCGGCGGAACAATCCGGCGGCCCGACCATTAAGGTGGCCCTCTACGTCGAAACAGACGCCGAGACCGACGGTCTGCCAATCGCCATGGCGGCAACGGGCCAAAGCATCGCCGTGTCCGGCGCGAACTGGGTCGACGTCATGTCCCCGGACACCAACAAGGGCCGCGCCCTGCAGTCCCTCACCGATTCCCTCGGGGTCGCCATCGCGGACACCGCCGCCATCGGCGACTACCTGAACGACTTCGAGATGCTCGAGGCCGCCGGCACCGCCGTGGCGATGGTGAACGGCCACGAGAAACTCAAAGCTATCGCGGACATTATCGCCGCTTCCAATGCCGATCACGGCGCGATCAAGCAGCTGCAGGCATGGCTGGCATAGATTTCACCGCCCCCGCCAACGTCGTCGCACCACAATTGCTCGGCTGCTGCGTCAGCCACAACGGCGTGACCGTCCGGCTGACGGAAGTCGAGGCCTACCTCGGTGCCGAAGACGCCGCCGCCCACACATACCGGGGCCGGACCAAACGCAACGCCGCCATGTTCGGCACGCCCGGCCGCTTCTACGTTTACCTGTCCTACGGCATCCACTTGAACGGCAACATCGTCTGTGCGCCGGAGGGCACCGGCCAGGGGTGCCTCATGCGCGGCGGGGAGATCGTCGGGGGAGAGCAGCTCGCCCGCAGCCGTCGACAAGTGAAAGACCGCGCCCCAATTCCTTACGAAAACCTCGCCCGCGGACCTGGAAATCTCGGGCGCGCCCTCGGCCTAGCCCTGGACGACAACGGCACACCCGTCCAGCTCACAATGCGCACCGAGGAACCCGAATGGGTGGTTGGCCCGCGCATCGGAATCAGCAAGAACGCGGGCGCGCCCTACCGTTTCTGGATCCCCCGCAACAAAACGGTCAGCACGCCCCGCGGCTACCCGAAATAGCTATTTCTTCTTGCTATTTCCTCCCACTCGGTCGTGTCCTCGATCCGAGCGTCGATAAAAACACAAACAGTGGCGGATGTTCACATCGGTGTAACCAGCTTTTCACCAGGGGCTTTTAAGCTGTAATTCCTGTTGTTTCCCCCCGTTTCCACTAAGGAGTTCCCCGTGCCACACTCCCCAGCACTGGCCCGTCGCGCCATCGCCCTCGCCACTGTCGCAGCCACTGCAGCGACACTCGTTCCTGCTGGTGCCGCCGAGGCAGCGACCTACTATTCCACCAAACAGCCATATTCCCCCGCCGCCCCCATCTCCTCCTACAGCCAACCTCCCGCTGGTTTCCACCAGATTTACACCGCCTCCGTGGGCCGTCACGGTTCCCGCGGCTTGTCCGGTTTCAAATACGACGACCTCGCCGGCCAGATGCTAGCTTCCGCTAAAGAGCGTGGAGAGTTGACCCCGCTCGGCGAGAAGTTAATCCCTCAGGTGGAGGCGATGTCTCGCGCAAACGAACAGCTCACCGGTCCGGGGGAAGGTGGCTACGGCAACCTGACCACGTTCGGCCGCAACGAATTGCGCGGTATCGGCACCCGCAATGCGGCCCGCAACCTGACATTCTTGGAATCGGTGTCTCAGAGCGATACCGACCAGGTGAAGTTCATGTCCTCCGGCGCGGACCGCGCGAAGGAATCCGGCGAGCTTTTCGGGCAGGGGTTGCTCTCGGCTGTTCCAGAGCTGTCTGACAACCTAGCCGACGGCATGACCAACAACACCGTCAACGTCGAGGACCGATTCGACCTGCTGCACGCCCACTCCGACGAGAATTCTCCGCGTTACGCGGCGTACTCCGAGTGGACCGAGAGCGACACCCTCGACGAAAAGGTGAACAAAGCCAAGAATTCCGAGGCATCCCAGCAGGCGGCGACTCACCTGCTCACCAAGATCTTCGACCAGAAGTTCATCGACGACCTCGACAACGGGACGCTGAAGTTTGTCGGCGCCAGCGGTAAGAAAGTTAAAGGCACCGCCGACGCGGCACTTCAGTTCTACAACCTGTACATCATCGCCCCCGCGATGGAGAACGAGCCCGCTAAACCGGCCGAAGGCTGGATCTTCGACCAGTTCATGGATGATGAGGACGGTCGACAGCTCGCTTACTTACTCGACGTAGAGAAATTCTACGGAAGCGGCCCGGGTATCGAGGGACAATCGGTGTCCTACGACATCTACGAACCCCTCCTCGATCATATGATCAAGGGGGTCCAGGATCGCGCCGCCGGCGGCAACATCGCAGCCGAGTACCGGTTCGGCCACGCCGAGACCATCGCCCCGCTCGCCGCCTTGCTTAAGCTGCCTGGTTCCGAGAAAGGTGTGCCCGCCGAAGAGGTCATGTCTTACGACAATTCCACTTGGCGCGGCGACAAGGTTACGCCGATGGGCGCGAACATCCAGTGGGACGCGTTTCAGAATGACGCGGGTGTCACCCTCGTTCGCATGCTTTACAACGAGGCGGAAACCCCGTTCCACGCGGGATGCATGCCCGTGGCAGATGACTCGGCTTTCTACACCATCGACGAGTTGGCGGACTGCCTGCCGCTCGGTTCCACTTCCGACCACTCCAAAGCCCGCCCCGACAGCGCGCCCCAATCCGGCTCGGAAAGTTCAACCAGCTCCACCGGTTCTTCGACTGGTGGCACCGTCGCCCTCATCCTCGCAGTACTCGCTTTTGTCAGCGCCGCCCTCGGCTTGGGCGCGGTGCAGTCAGGCCTTATCGACGTGCCGGCACTGCCGCCCCTGCCGTTCTAACGGACAGGCCAAAGTCACCGTCACCGTGGGAAACACCCCGCAAGACGACGTCGACAAGCTAAGGACCGTGCCCTAATCCGCTAATCCGCGGGGGAGCTCCACGTTTCTGGCTCCCCCGCGGCTACCCGAAATAGCTACTTCTTCTTGCGTTTCTTCGTGCTTTTCTGCTTGCCCTTTTCCAAGTTGGCGGCCACGTCGGGCACGTAGCGGAACTCCGCGCGCGGCGGCCGCTCGTAATCGTCGGACTCTGGGCGCTCCGGCACATCCGGCAGGTCCGGCTCGATGTGCTCGTACGGGATGGTGGACAGCAGGTGCGAGATCACGTTGATGCGCGAACGCTTCTTGTCCTCGGATTCCACGGTGTACCAGGGAGCGGTCGGGATGTCGGTGTGAATGAACATCTCGTCCTTCGCGCGGGAATAGTCCTCCCACTTGGTGATGGACTCCAGATCCATCGGCGAGAGCTTCCACTGGCGCAGCGGATCGTTGCGGCGGGACTCGAAGCGGGCGTGCTGTTCCTCGTCGGAGACGGAGAACCAGTACTTGCGCAGGTGGATACCGTCCTCCACGAGCAGGCGCTCGAAGATCGGTGCCTGGTGGAGGAAACGGCGGTACTCCTCCGTGGTGCAGAAGCCCATGACGCGCTCCACACCGGCGCGGTTGTACCAGGAGCGATCGAAAATCACGATCTCGCCGGCAGCGGGAAGCTTCTCGACGTAACGCTGGAAGTACCACTGCGTCTGCTCGCGTTCCGTCGGTTTCGGCAAAGCCTCAATACGGCACACGCGCGGATTCAGGTACTGGGTAATGCGCTTGATCGCCGACCCCTTGCCCGCTGCGTCGCGGCCCTCCATGACGACGACGATGCGCGCGCCAGTGGCCACGACCCACTGCTGCATCTTGACCAACTCGGCCTGGAGGCGGAGCAGTTCCTCCTCGTAGGCCTTCTTGGACAGCTTCGGCGGTTTATGCGTGTTCTCGGATGTCATACCTACAACGGTAATACGCCTGCTCCCGCTCATTGAACTCGGTCATCGACCCCGCTACGTTTCGGCGCACAATGTGGAGCCTATTGGTGTCCGGGGTCTTTGCCTGAATCCACGGAGAGGTGGGTCACTAGACTGTTATGAGTATTTTCCATAACTCTGAAAGTTGGTGAATTATGAACGAGCACATCGACCTCAACGCCGATTTGGGCGAAACCACTGCTGGCAACCCGGTTGCCGACGATGCGGCCATGCTGGAGATGGTCTCGAGTGCGAACGTGGCCACGGGTTTCCACGCGGGCGACCCACACTCCATTAGCCGTACTCTCGTGGACGCGAAACAAAGAGACGTCGTCGTCGGCGCCCACATCGCGTATCAGGATCCCGCTGGTTTCGGCCGTCGTTTTATCGACTACGACCCGGCCGAGCTTGCCGACGAAACGCTGTATCAGATCGGCGCGCTGGATGCCCTTGCCCGGGCTCAGGGACTTCAGGTTCGCTACATCAAGCCGCACGGTGCGCTCTACAACACCATCGTCCACAACGAGAAGCACGCTCAAGCCGTAGTCGCCGGGATCAAAGCATTCGGTGATTTGCCCGTCATGCTGCTCCCCGGCGGCATTGCCGTGGAAATCGCGGAAAAGGCCGGTTTGAGGGTTATCCGCGAAGCTTTCGCCGACCGCGGGTACAACCCCGACGGCACCTTGGTGTCGCGCCGCGAACCGAACGCGGTGATGACCGACGCACAGCAAGTGGCAGACCGGGTGCTGCAGGTCGCGTCAACGGGTGCCGTGACGGCTATCGACGGCAGTGTCGTCGACGTTCAAGCAGAATCCGTCTGCGTCCACGGCGATTCCCCGGGTTCGGTGGAGCTGACCCGCAGTGTGGTGGCTAGGTTGAAGGACGAAGGAATCGAGATCAGGAGTTTTCTGTGAGAAGAGACATCAGACGCGTCGGCACACGCGCACTCATGATCGACCTAGACAGCCTCGAAGAGGTTATGGACTTCTACGGAGCACTGAACACCTCTCCGCTCGAACGCCAGACTGACGTTGTCGCTGGCGCCCGGACCGTACTGGTCACCTTCGATTCGACGTCCGCGGCAAAGGAAGCCGCAGAGTTTCTGCGCACCTTCACGCCGGAGGCTGCCGAGGCCCAAAAGTCACGCGAGATCGAGATCGAGGTCTGCTACGACGGCGAAGACCTCGACGAACTCGCCCAGCTGCTCGGTAAGACTCCCGAAGAACTTATCGAGTGGCACACATCCACGGTCTGGAAAGCCGGTTTCGGCGGCTTCGCTCCCGGGTTCACCTATTGCGTTCCGGCCGATGAGGCTAATGCACTCGATGTGCCCCGCCGTTCCTCCCCACGCACCGAAGTGCCCGCGGGCGCAGTTGCGCTGGCAGGCGATTTTTCGGCTGTCTATCCACGCACGTCCCCTGGCGGGTGGCAGCTGATCGGCACGACCACGACGCCGATGTGGGATTCAACCGCCGAACCGCCGGCGCTCGTTAGCCCAGGAGACACGGTGCGCTACGTTCGCGTCGATAAGCTCACCGACGAGCAGGAGACCAGCCACTATAAGCTGGACACTCCCCCGCGGATGCCCTTGTTCACCGTCGACGAGGCCGGGTTGCAAACCCTTTACCAAGATCTCGGAAGGCAAGGATACGGCAGTCTCGGAGTGACTACGTCTGGCTCTTCCGATAGAGCATCCGCCCGCATCGCCAACGACGTAGTGGGAAATAAGCGCAACGCGACGCTTCTGGAGAATATCGGCGGTTTGTCCATGACCGCATTGGCCGAAGCCGTCGTGTGCGTCACCGGTGCAGACAGCGACGTCTTCGTGGGGCAGCAACCTTTCCCGTTGGCAACCCCGATCATTGTTCCCGCAGGCGCCCAGCTCGTGGTTTCCCCACCAAGGACGGGCATGCGCTCCTATGTCGCTGTGCGCGGTGGATTGATCGCCGACACGGAGCTCAACTCCGCCGCCACCGACCTGCTTTCCGGGCTCGGACCCGCACCAATCCAGGCCGGCGACACGGTCTCGGTGGCCATGGGAAATCCTGGCACCGCAACCGATCTGCTTTCGAACCCGCTGCGCGTGACCAAAGACGTCTCCACCGTGCGCTGCGTCCTCGGCCCACGCGATGACTGGTTCAACAAATCCGAAGTCGAAAAATTCCTCGATACCACCTTCACGGTGACCGGCGAGTCCAACCGAGTCGGTGTCCGTTTGGAGACCGACGAGCCATTGCAGCGCGAGCGCGGTGGTGAGCTGCCCTCAGAGGGAATGGTGGCTGGAAGTGTCCAGGTGCCGCCGAGCGGGCTGCCGGTGGTATTCCTCCGCGACCACGCCGTGACAGGCGGCTACCCCGCTATCGCCACTGTGATCAGCGAAGATGTCGACATCGCTGCCCAGCTCTCCCCCGGTTCCACTATCCGCTTCGAACTCTACAGCGAAGGAGAATAAGCCCATGTCCACTCCCGCACCAGAAACCTCGCTCAAAGCCGTTCTCATCGCCAACCGCGGCGAGATCGCAGTTCGCATCGCCCGCTCGGCGCGTGACTTGGGTATTCGGTCCATCGCCGTTTACTCCGACGCTGACACCGGCGCGCTGCACACCTTAGTCGCCGACGAGGCCTACCACCTCCCCGGCAACAGCGCGTCCGAGACTTACATGAATGTGCCCGCATTGATCTCTCTCGCACACAAGGTGGGCGCGGACTGCGTGCACCCCGGCTACGGCTTCCTTTCGGAGAATTCAGACTTCGCTCGCGCTGTCGTCGACGCGGGGCTCACTTGGATCGGCCCCACTCCCGAATCTATCGATCTGCTCGGCGATAAGATCGCAGCCCGGCGCGTCGCCGTTGAAGTCGGTGCTCCGCTGGCCCCGGGCACCGAGGATCCGATCGATAACTGGGAAGAGGCCCGCGCGTTCGCAGAAGAGCACGGCATGCCGATCGCTATCAAGGCAGCCTACGGCGGCGGCGGTCGCGGCCTCAAGGTCGTGTATGACGAAGCAGACATCGAAGATGCATTCGCCTCCGCCGGACGCGAAGCCAAGGAAGCCTTCGGCCGCGCAGAATGCTACGTGGAGAAATTCCTCATCCATCCCCGCCACGTCGAAGCCCAGGTACTCGCCGATACGCACGGCAATGTCGCGGTCCTAGGCACCCGAGATTGCTCTACTCAGCGCCGCTTCCAGAAACTCATCGAAGAAGCCCCCGCACCCTTCCTGACCGAGGAACAACGCAACAGCATCGAGAACGGCGCACGCGAGATCTGCCGCTCCGCCAACTATATCGGCGCCGGCACCGTCGAATACATCGTCTCAGAGGACGGCACTGTCTCCTTCCTCGAGGTAAACACTCGTGTGCAGGTCGAGCACCCAGTCACGGAAGTAGTCACGGGCGTAGACATCATCGCAGAGCAGTTCCGCATCGCCGACGGCCAAGAACTGTCTTTTGGCGGCGACCCGGAAATCACCTCGCACGCCTTCGAATTCCGCATCAATGCCGAGGATGTCACCAATGGTTTCGCTCCGTCGCCGGGCACGGTCACGCGTTTCGACGTCCCCACTGGACACGGCATCCGCGTCGACTCCGGTGTGCGCACCGGTAGTGAGATTCCGGCTTATTACGACTCGCTCATGGCCAAGCTAATCGTCATCGCACCGACCCGCGATGCTGCGCTGGCGCGTTCCCGCCAGGCTCTCAAGGAGTTCACCATCGAGGGCGTGCGGACGGTACTTCCGTTCCACCGCGACATGGTGGACGCACCGGAGCTGAACGGCGATTCCCTCGACCTTTACACCGACTGGGTTGACGGAAATTACTCGCCGAGCGCCAACCACGAAACCAGCGATATTGAGCATCTTTACGACGAGCGGGAGACCGTCGTCATCGAAATCGACGGCCGCTTGCACCAGATCGGTATCCCCCGCCGCATGTGCTCTGGAGGTGGCGGTCCACAAACGAGCGAGCCAGAGTCTTCCGGGACTAGTGGAGAGGGTGCCGTTACCGTGAAGTTTGATTCCACCATCGTGAAGTGGATGGTCAGCGACGGCGACTCAGTGGAAAAGGGTCAACCGCTGGCCGTTGTCGAGGCCATGAAGATGGAGTCGACGCTGAAGTCGCCTACGGCTGGCACAATTTCTGTTTCCGCTAACGAAGGCGACCGCGTGAAACCGGGCGTAGCCATCGCCACCATCGTTTAAGGGACCTGATAGTACCGATCCGGGATATCGGTAATGAGCATCTTGCCCGGAGCATGGCAGATAGCCAGCTCCGGCTTTGAACTCATCACAGCCGACTGGGGTGTGACACCGCACGCCCAGAACACCGGAATCGTTCCGGCTGGGATCTCCACCGGGTCGCCGAAATCGGGGGCTTCGAGGTCTCGAATGCCGATCGCTGCCGGATCCCCGACGTGCACGGGTGCCCCGTGCACTGCCGGATAGCGCGAGGTAATGCGAACGGCATCCGCTACTCGGTTCGCTGGGATCGGTCGCATTGAGACCACCATCGGGCCCCCAAAAATACCGGCACGTTCCGTCTCGATATTCGCCATGAACATCGACACATTCCGCCCCTGCTCGATGTGGGCGACAGGAATCTCCTCTGCCAGCAGCGCGTCTTCGAATGTGAATGAGCATCCGATGAGAAAAGCTACCGTGGAATCGGTCCAGTAACCGGTCGCGTCGGTCACTTCGTCGATAAGCTGCCCTTGTTTGTAGATCTTGTACGCGGGGATATCGGTACGGATATCTCCTCCAGGCATGAGGCTCGACTCCAGCTGCCCGGCCTCGAGAACCCCTAAGACAGGACATGGCTTCGGGTTACGCTGGGCATAAAGCAGGAAGTCGAACGCATACTTCTCATCCACAGCGATGAGATTCGCTTGTGCGTACCCCGGCGCCCACCCCGCAGTGGTGCCGACATCATGAGTGCGGAAAAACTCCCGTGCGCGGGCGGGTTCCTTCTCTACGCCCAAATCTCTGACAACCCTGCGAGCGAACGAACACCCATGCAGAAGGTTCCAGCGAGCACAATCACTCCGACGACCTTCATCCACACCGGGTAGTTGTACCCCTTGAGCAAATCCTTGCGGAAAAGCGCGGCCCACATGACCACGGCGAAACCAATCGGCAGGATCAACCCGTTGAACGCGCCAGCGAAAATCAGCAGTTTTTGCGGCGCAGCACCGACGAAGAGGAAGAGGATCGTGCACGCCACGATGAACGCCACCGTGAGCCAGTTACGCAGCTTCACTCCCATCTTCTGAGTGGTCACGAATGTCAGCGAGGTGTAGGACGCACCAATCACAGATGACAAGCCTGCCGCCCACAGCACCAGACCGAAAGCACGAAGGCCGAACTCCCCGGCGGCCTGATAGAAGGCATCGGCGGCCGTATTATCTTTCGAAAGCGCCACGCCGGTAGCCACGACACCGAGCACAGCGAGGAAGAGAAGTACTCGCATAATGCCGATCACCACGATGCCCAGCACAGATGCATTCGAAATATTCTTGATATTTTCTACACCGGTCTGACCCGAATCAATGATGCGGTGGACACCGGCGAAGGTGATGTAGCCGCCAACCGAACCGCCAATCAGCGTGACGATGATCGCGAAATCCACTTGTTCAGGCAGGAACGTCTGCTTCAATGCATCGCCGACGGGCGGCTGGGAGACAATAGCGACGTACAGCATGAGCAGGATCATGATTGCGCCGAGCCCCACAACAATGCGGTCTAGGGCAACACCTGCGCGTTTGGACAAAAAGATGAACACGGCGATGGCCGCTGAGATCGCACCACCGATCTTCGGGTCGATCCCCAACATCGCATTCATGCCCAGCCCCGCTCCGGCGATGTTGCCGATATTGAAGATCGCACCGCCAGCGAAGACCAGTATCGACATCACCCAACCCAACCCGGGGAGCACCGAGTTGCCGAGCTCGTTCGCGCGCAGTCCCGAAATACCGAGCACGCGCCACACATTCAACTGGATAGCGATGTCCACGAGAATGGAAATAAGAATCGCGAACGCGAAGGCAGCCCCCAACCGAACGGTGAACACACTGGTCTGTGTGAGAAATCCCGGGCCGATCGAGCTGGTTGCCATGAGGAACACGGCGCCGAGAAGTGGGCCGAGCCCCTTCCTCCCTACCTCGGCGGCCACTTCCTGTGAAGACATAGGCCCTCCCTTTCCTAAGCAGATCTAGTTCAAATACTGCGCACAGTTTAAGGGGCCAGCGAACCGATGCGGGAATGAATCCTCTGACCTAGAAAACACGGGGGGGCTAAACCTGGAACTCCGCCATCTCGTCCCACTCGAGCTTGCCGTCGATCAGGGTGTTGATGATGTCTGGGGTTTTCTCCAGAATCTGCGGGAACAGCTCCTGGGCCGCTTTGAAGTGGTCGGAATTGACGTGCGCTTCAGCGGCATCGTCCTTGAATGCTTCGACCAGGATGTACTCGCGCGGGTCGTCGGTGTTGCGGTACCACTCGAAGAAGAGGTTGCCCTCTTCCGCGCGGGAGGCCTCCGTGAACTCGGCGACGAGCTCGCGGAAATTCTCGGTGTTCTCGGGCAGGGGACGGAAACGGACGTTGATCAAAATCATGGACCCCAGTCTACGAGCTAAACCACTCTCACTTCCGTGCTGCCGGTAAACGGGGTAAGCGAGCCGCCGATATCGCGGGACACGCCCTTCGCGCTCACGGTGTATGTGCCGGGCGAAACCCCATCGGTGTCCCATGAAATGCGGGCGTTGACCACGTCGGCGTTCTTCACGAATTCGATAATGGTGGACGAGTTGAAGTCGTCCGCGACGATCTTTCCTGCCCCGTCCGTGATGGTGTGGTAGCCGACCCCGCGGCGCAGATCCGAATTGGGGTTGGCAAACGAGAACGTCACTGACGCAGTATCCCCTGCTTTGACCTGTTCGGTCGCGGTGATCACGTCGCCGAAGCGCTTACCCCAGGCCGGCCGGTCGATTCCGGGCAGCCCCGACAGCGATGTCGGGATCCAGCCGGTCAGGTCGCCCGCAGGCGCACCTGGATCGACCCGGGACTCGTCACGCAGGGATACCGCCAGCCCGTCGTAGACCTGCACCATCGCGCACAGCTCGTGGCGTCCAAAGATAGTGGCGCCACCTTCGTAGTCCTGGTTGTCGTATTCCTCCGGCGTGGCCACATAGTGGGCGTACCCGCTGGTGTAGCCCTGGCACACGACGGTCTCCAACGGCACCCCGAGCACCTCGGCCACACGTTTGCGCATGCGGTAGCCGGCCATCGAGGTCGGCTCCATTGAGTTCGTGATGATGGTCAGGCCCGCAATTTGCGTGATGGAGAACATCAGCACCTGCTGGATCATGCCGTCGACGTAGCCCAGCGGCAGCAGCATCTCCTTTGCTCCGTGGATCTCCTTCCAGTCGTCGGGGACCGTGACATTATTCAGTTCTTTCACCCAAGGAGTGCCGCCCCGCTCCCCCTCGTTGAAGATGGGCACCTCCAAGCCGCCGCCGTCTTCCTGGCTGGACGCTGCGAAAGCCGCGCCGAGGATCGCCGGGCCTGTGCGCTGTTCTGTGCCGTCGGGCGTGAACTCTCCGCGGATCTTGATGTCCCTCATGTCCACCCACTGGTGTCGGTTCCTCACCCTCGCTCCACCGGTAGAGATATCCACCAGCCGCCCTTCGGTTGCGTCGATCTGCCGGTCGCCGAGGATCTGCGCGGACTTCGCCTCGTCCTCGTAGCCCGGCCCCGTTTTGGGCTCCAGCCCCGCATTCGGAGTGATATCGCCCTGGGGTGAAGCAGAGAAAGCAGCGACGAATGGCGGGTCCTCGACATCTCGGTGAATAACTCCGCGCTCCGTTTCCATGCGCCATGAGGGCCAGCCTTTATGGTCGCCGTCGATAAGCGTGTGCTCGTGGCCGAAGCTCGTGGCATGCAGGCCGTACCAGTTGATCAGGCCGACGTCCTTGCCGCCACGGCTGATACAAAGCGTCAAGCTTTCCGGGTTCACTCCGTTCGGAAACGCGCGGAGTTCTTCTGCCGGGTTGCGCTTGAACGCCTGGAACGAGCGGTTCGCGCCCGCGTCCTTCACTTCGCCGCGCACCAGGCGCAGGTTCGACGGCTGCTTGTCCGCGTGCGCTCTCTCGACAGCCTCGACGATCCCTTGGACTGTCGCTTCGAAAGTGACGGGGCGGAAGCCCAGCGTGGTCAGGTCCACCATGAGGTGGCCGGACGTGCCGCCGGGGCCGACGTGGGTGTGGGTGGCGGTGATGAACACGTTCGACTCGTTGTATTTGCCGTCAAATAACTCGCGCAGGCGGCGCAGCACTTCCAACTGAATCGACTGGAACATCAAGCCCATCTCCGCGATGACGAACACGCTGCTGGTGCCTTGGGCGTCCTCGAAGATGAAGGCGCGGGCGAACTGGCGGAAGCGGATCCCGGTCGTGGACTGCTTCATCACCGCATAGCCATTCATTCCTGCGCCCAGCGGCTCACCTGTCATGTCCGCCATACCGCGGCCGACAGTGAGCACGGCCTCCTGGCCCCTCGCCCGCGGCACCCCCATCGCCGCTGTCGCGGCGGCGAGTCCCGTCCCAGCCAAGAACGTGCGGCGCGCGAAATTGAATCCTTTTGTGACTGAGCTCACCATGTTCCCCATGGCGGAAACGGTACAGAGAACTCAGCTTTGTTTTTGGATTTTGAACTATTTTTCCCAAAAATCTAGTCCGGATCAGCCTTCCAGCCGTTCACCGAGGTCGAGCCACTCCAATTCGAGCTCCTCGCGCCGAGCGCGCAACTCCGCGACATGCCCTGTCTTCGCGCCGATCGCCTGGAAGTCAGGGGCTTCCTCCCCCGACATCGCGGTGATTTCCGCTTCGAGCGCGGCCGCTTCCTCGTCGAGCTTCTCCATCTTGCGGTCGAGGGACTTCATCTTCTTGGTCAGTTCACGCCGCTCCTGCCCGCTGAGTGCGTCCGCGGGCTTCTCCTTCGGCGCCGTGTCCCCGAGGTCGAGCACCCCGGAATCCTCCGACATAGCTTTCCTGCGCTCGAGATACTGCTCGATCCCGCCCGGCAAGTTCGTCAGAGCCCCGTCGCCGAACAACGCGTAGGTGACGTCGGCAATGCGCTCGATCAGGTAGCGGTCGTGCGAAATCACCACCAGCGTTCCCGGCCACGAGTCGAGCAGGTTCTCCAGTTCCTGGAGGGTGTCGATGTCGAGGTCGTTGGTCGGCTCGTCGAGAAGCAGCACATTCGGCTCGCTCATGAGCACGCGGGTCAGCTGCAGGCGGCGCCGCTCGCCCCCTGAGAGATCTCCCACCGGAGTTCGCTGCCGCTTCGAGGAGAATCCGAGGCGCTCTGCCAGTTGGGACGCGGACATCTCCTTCTTCCCCAGCGTGATGTAGGTGGCCACGTCTTCGACCGCGTCGATCACACGGCGCGACGGGTCGAGGTCGTCCAGCTCCTGACGCAGCCACCCGATCTTCGTTGTCTGCCCCTCGATCCGCTTTCCCGCGGCGAGCGGGTAGTCCCCGGCGATCGTGCGCAGCAGGGTCGTCTTACCGGAGCCGTTCACGCCGACGAGACCGATGCGCTCGCCCGGCGCGAGCCGCCACGTCAAGTGGTCGACGAGCGTGCGGCCGTCGGGGGATTCAATCCGCGCGTCCTCCAGCTCCACAACGACGCGGCCTTGGCGCTGCTTGGAGAACGCCATGAGTTCCACCGTGTCGCGCGGTGCCGGCACGTCGGCGATGAGGGCCTCCGCCGCCTCGATCCGGTAGCGCGGTTTCGATGTACGGGCGGGTGCTCCGCGCCGCAGCCACGCGAGCTCCTTGCGCGCGAGATTCTGACGGCGTTGCTCGATCGCGTCCGCCTGCCGGGCGCGCTCCGCACGGGCGAAGGTCCAGTCGTTGTAGCCGCCCTCGTACACGTCGACTTTTCCGTCATGGACCTCCCAGGTCAGAGTGGCGACGGTGTCGAGGAACCAGCGGTCGTGCGTGACAACCACGATGGCGACCTTGCGCTTGAGCAGGTGGTCGGCAAGCCACTGCACGCCTTCCACGTCCAGGTGGTTCGTCGGCTCGTCGAGCACGATCAAATCCAGGTCCTGCACGAGCGCCGCCGCGAGGTTCACCCGGCGCCGCTCACCGCCGGAGAGGTTCCCCACCGGAGTGTCCAGGCCCAGCTCCGCCACGCCCGTGCCCGCGAGCACTTCGCGCACCTTCGCGTTCGACGCCCATTCAAAGACTTCCAGACCGAGCGGCTCCACAACCGCCTGGCCGACAGTCACGTCGTCCGGGAGCGTGAATCGCTGCGTCACCACCGCCATGCGCAGCCCGTTCGTGTGGGAAACGCGCCCCTCGTCCGGCGGCTCGATGCCGGTGAGCACCTCCAGCAGCGTGGTCTTGCCGCCGCCGTTGAGCCCCACAACGCCGATACGGTCGCCGGTCTGCACACCAAGCGACACTCCATCCAGCAGGGTCTTCAGGCCCCACGTCTTGGACACATTTTCCAGGTTGATCAGGTTCGCCATGATGGGGGCCATTCTAGGGTCGGAGCAACGCCGCCCCGCCAACAGGTCCGTGCGCGACGAACGCTTCCACGCTCTCGGACGCAAGCTTATCGACGACAGCCCCCGCCCCCTCCTCGTCCGCGCACAGCGCCGCGACGGTCGGGCCTGAACCGGACACCATTGCGCGGATCGCGCCGGCATCCTCGGCATCATGAATGAGTTGCTGCAACGACGGCCGCAGCGCCAGTGCCGCAGCCTCTAGGTCGTTGTGCATGGCGGCCCCCACCAGCTGTGGGTCTCCGGAGACGAGTGCCCGCGACAGTGTGGTGGTGTCCATGTGCGGGACCATGGAGGCGTAGTTGAAGCGGAGATCGTCCAGCTTCTCAAACACCGCCTTCGTGGACAGGCCGACCTTCGGGTTCAGGAAAGCGAACCAGTATTTCCCCCGTCCCATCATGGGCACGAGTGAGTCCCCGCGGCCGGTTCCCAGCGCGATGCCGCCCATCTGAGCGAAGGGCACGTCCGCCCCAAGTGCCGGCACAAGATAGTTGAACAGCTCGTCGGGAAGCGGCCTGTCGTAGTGGGCGATGAGGGCCCGGATCGCCTCCACGGCCGCAGCAGCGTCCGCCGACCCGCCAGCCATGCCGCCGGCGACCGGCACCTTCTTGTCGATGTCCAGCCTCATAGGTGGCAGGTCCGGTTTGATGTCCTCCCGCGACATATCCTGCGCGAGAATGCCCATGTAGCCGGTGCAGATGGAATCCACGGCCTTCCACGCCAGGTTCTTCGACGTATCCAGGTCTTCGTCCGGTTCCTGCACGTGGTAGGTGGTGCGCATCTCTGTGATGAAGCTCAACGGGGACGCATCCGGGTGTTTTTCCACTTCACCCTGGAGAGTCGTCAACGTGACCGTCTCGGGCCGGTCCACCGCCATAAAAACGGTGGACAGGTCGTGGTAGCCGTCGCTGCGTACCTCTCCCACCCCGAGGTGTAGATTCACCTTGCCGTTCGCGCGTGCGGTGAATTTCATTTCTCGCTCACCCCGCTCCCTTTGCCCACTTCCGCCAGCCGCACGAAATCTTCGACTGCGAGCTTCTCGCCGCGCAGCTGCGGGTCAATACCCGCGGCACGCAACGCTTCCTCGGCGGCAGCACCTGAGCCGTAGATCCCGCTCAAGCAGGCGCGGAGGGTCTTGCGGCGCTGGGCGAATGCTGCGTCGATAAGCGAAAAAACGCGGTCGCGCAACGAGAGCGGCCAGCCTTTCTCGCGGATGTCGATACGCACGAGCCCCGATTCGATGTTGGGCGCAGGCCAAAAGACGTTCTTGCCGATGTTGCCTGCTTTACGCACGTCCCCGTAAAAGGCCGCTTTGACGCTGGGCACACCGTAGATTTTCGAGCCTGGCCCAGCCGCCAGACGGTCGGCTACCTCGAGCTGAACCATCACCAGCACGTGGCGGATGCCGGGGAATTCCTCGAGCAGGTGAAGCAAGACAGGAACAGCGACGTTATAGGGCAAATTCGCCACGAGTGCCGTCGGCTCCGGAATGTCCCCACGGGAGACTTTCAACGCGTCCGCGTTAAGCACATCGAGGTTGCCCGCCACCTCGGGCGCGAACTGCGCGACCGTCTCAGGCAGGCGCTGAGCTAAGCGCGAATCGATCTCCACGGCCGCGACACTGCAGCCCACTTCGAGCAGGCCGAGGGTGAGCGATCCCAGCCCCGGTCCAACCTCGAGGACGGTGTCTTCGCCGGAGATGTCCGCCGCCGCCACGATGCGGCGCACCGTGTTGGGGTCGTGGACGAAATTCTGACCCAGTTTCTTCGTCGGGGTGACCCCGAGCTCGTCAGCGAGGGCCCGGATCTCCACCGGGCCGAGCAACTGGATGTCGGGGCTTGTCATGCCCTTCGAGGTTAGCGGATTCCCAGGCTCGCGGTGCAGGCGGGCCATGCTCCCCAACCCTGGCTGGCCTGAACCTTCTTCGCGACATCGATCTGCTGCTCACGGGTAGCCATGTGGGCGCTCGGCGCGTACGCCGTGCCGCCGTAGGCCGCCCAGGTGGAAGCCGTGAACTGCAGGCCGCCGTAGAACCCGTTGCCGGTGTTGATTGCCCAATTACCGCCCGACTCGCACTGCGCGATGGAATCCCACACGGAACCATCTCCGACTGCCGGCGCGGAGGCCGATGCCTTCTTCCCGCGGGCGATCACAGCTGCGCGGCCCTTGCGTGACTCCACACTGTTGACGATCTCGTCGGACTCCACGTTGCCGTTGACCGTGACCACGCGGCGGGTCGTCTCCCGCTTGCCCTTCTCACCGGGCTCGCGGACTTTCTCTTCGCCCTCGGCGAGAGACTCATCATCGACGAAGCGCGGCTCGACATCGAATTCTTCGGTGGTGGTGCGCTCATCCACGTCGACACGGTCGATCGTGATGTCCATGTTTCCGGTCACCGGGGCATCCATGCCCGGGGAGACGCGGTCGTTCGAGTCTACTAGCACGCCGCGGGACCGGAGCAGTTCGGAGACCGTTTTCGCCGCGGCGGCGGTGTAGGTGGTCTTGCCTCCATCGTGAATGGCCACGATCTTCGGGGACGTCAGATCGATGGTCATGTTGTCGGTGAGGGGCTCGTCCTCCGCATACGCGTGCGCCGTGCCGCCAGCGCCCGGGATTTCCTTCAGGAAGTCGGACACAGTCAGCGCCGTGGTGGTGAATTCTTGCGCTTCGCCGCCGTCGATGGTCACGGCGACCGGCTTCGCGGTGCGGACGGTGACGGTGTCACCGGTGGCCAGCGCGTCGGACGGCGCCGGGTACACGAGGTCCTTGTCACCAACCTGGACGCCGGCTGCCTCGAGCGCCCCGCCGACGTTGCCTGCGAAGGTGGTCAGCTCGATGGGCTCACCGTTGACGTCCACGGTCACCGATTTCTGTGCGGCGACAGCAGTGGTGGCCCCGCCGATGGCGAGGGCGCCGACAGCCGTGGAGGCGATGACGGCGCGGGTGGTTGAAGTCTTGTTAATGCGACGATGGCGCGACATGAAGAGAATTCCTCACTGGGGAAGGGAATGAAGAACTCATGTAACAATACGGTAAAGATCGCTCGGAGACCAGAAATTCGTTGGGTCGGCAACCACAAACACCACATCCGCCACCACTGGCCCCTGTGCCACCGGCCACCAGCAACAACGCTAACGTGTGCTATGTCACACTCCGAAGATGCGCCCGAAGGTGGCGTTGACCTCCTGCGCGAGATCCTCCACTGCCATTCCCCGAGCTTCAGCCACCACTTTCGCGGTGTGCCCGATCAGGGACGGTTCGTTGCGCGCGCCGCGGAACGGTTCCGGCGTCATATAAGGCGCATCCGTCTCGATCAGCAGCTGGCCGACTGGGGCAAGTGCCGCAGCTTCGCGCAGCCCGTCGTTTCGCTTGAAGGTCACGTTCCCTGCGAAAGACAGGACGTAGCCGCGGTCGATGGCCTCGCGGGCGACGTCGACAGGCGAAGAAAAGCAGTGCAGCATGACATGTTCGGGACGCGGGGAATCAGCGAGAATCCGCATCATTTCCTCATCACCTTCGCGGTTGTGGATCATCAGCGCCTTGCCCGAATCAACGGCCAGTTGAATGTGCCAGCGGAATGCCTCCTCCTGCACGTCGAGCGGCGCAGTTCCCTCGGGATCATGCTTGATCCAGTAGGTGTCGATGCCGGTCTCCCCCACCGCCACGCACCGCTCGTCGGCCGCCATTTCCGTCAGCCGCTCACGCGCCGCCCCGTCCAGCTCGCCCGCCCGCGTCGGGTGGATCGCGCACGCCGCGAACACGCGCTCATCGAAGTGCGCGGCCTGCAACGCGAGCTCAGCTTCGTCGAGCCCGTCACCGACAGTGCAGAGCTTTTCGACGCCCGCATCCACCGCCCTGCGCACCATCTCCCCGACTTCAGCTTCGGTGCGGGCATTGGCTGAGGCGAGGTGCGTGTGGGCGTCGATAAGCCCGGCAATTCGCTCGGCCGGAACGGGCGTGGGACGCGGTTTCTTCTTCGACATGCGTTCCAGCCTATCCTCGGGCGCATGAAGTTCCACGACATCGATGCCGCCACCCGCTCCCAGCTCGACCGCGATCTGGCGGAAGCCGCCGTCGCAGGCATCAATGGCTCGCTCGACGACATCGTCGCCTCCTTCGAGGACACCTTGACCGATTATCTCGCCCTCGAACCCGACCTCCGCCGCGCCTATTCCCGCGGCGACGTCGCGCGCATGTACGGCACCGCGCTCGGCGACGCGTTCATCCGCGAGCACGGCTTCACCTGGCAACTGCTTATCGACGACTACGGCACCGACCTCGTCGTCACCTCCCCCGACCACGACATGTACACCGCTCCCCTGGTCGTCGTGGACGCCCGCTTCGAAGACGACGAACCAGGGAAGCTGACCGCCTTCATTAAGCAGTTCTTGGGGCGCTGACTTTCCCGCCCTTCCCACCTATCCCATCCTTCCTGGCGTTCGAAGCCGTTCTCTCACGACCTGGCATTTCGGACATGTTTTCGACACTTTGTTCGAATCTGGACGGATTTCCACAGGCTTGGTTCACCCCATGTGAAAGACTGTTCGCACGACTAGAAAACAAAGTCATAAGTCCATACGTCATTGAGGGGGAAGCAATGCAACTGCACATCACGGAAACGGGAAGGGTGGGGCCCGATGGAACCGTTCTTCGAAACTGAGAATCCGGACGACACCGACGCCATTCTGGGGATGGCGCTGAGGAAATCCCACCACGCGGTGTTCCGCCACTATGCCGAGGACGGTTTCTGCGGTTCCCACGACCACGACTTGGAAATGGCCCGCATGCGCACCGCCACCGGCATTCCTGTCAACGAGGTCAAGGCAGCTGTCTACGCTTACATGACGCTCGGCTCCTTGCCGCGCCTCAAACAGCTGCAGGAGGAAACTGCTCGCCTGGACCTCTCCCGGCTCAAAGCCATCGACCGCGCCGTGGGCATGCTCGGGCACGACATCGACCAGTCCATCCACGACATCATCGACGACATGCTCGTGGACCTGTTCACCCCGGACAAACCTCACCAGGAGCTGCCTAGCGCCCACAAGGTGACCAGTCGGCTGCACAAACTCATCGGCAGCATCGACTCGTCCGTCGCGCACGACAAGCGCAAGCCCAAGGCCCGCGAAAGCGCCGCCCCCGGCCAGTACGACCTCGCCTTTCACGACGGCATCGCTCACGGAACCTCCGGAATGACCCTGTCCGGAGACCACACCAGCATGGCCGCCATCAAGGAATTCATCCGGGAAGCCTCGAAGGAGCACGAAATCACCGAGGTGGAAGCCGTGGTGCAGCTCCTCACCGGCGCGATCACCCCACCGGCGAATGTGACCATTTTCGCCTACGCGCCGCTTGACGCAGACGGAACTCTCGATGAATCCGCATCTGCATTCATCCCCGGCTACGGCCACACCACCGCAGCCGGAACCGAGATGGTGCACAGCATGGGAACCACCGTCGTCGATATCCGCCCCGCGAAAGAGCACACCGTTGCTGGATACGTCCCGCCACCGTCGGTGCGCGCATACGTCCAGGGGCGCGACAGCACCTGCATCTACCCGGGGTGCGACCAGCCGGCGTGGAACTGCCAGCTCGACCACCGCATCCCGTACGAGGAAGGTGGACAGACCGCGGCGGCCAACCTGTTCTCCCTGTGCCAGCACCATCACAACTGCAAAACCGACCGCCGTGCGTTCTATGTGCCCGACCCGGTCACCGGCGACATTGTATGGCTTTTCGCGGACGGCACCTACGCGCTGGTGGACCCGGACGGAATCTTCGCCCGCCACACCACCCCGACGGCACCGCGGTGGAAATGCACGCTCGACGACATCCAGCGCCTCAAGCGCGACCGTGAGCAGTTCTTCGCCAAGGGTCACGCAATTCTGGACGCCTACGACATCGACGGCGACTACGAAGCGTGCGTCCCGGCCCTGATCGACCTGGAACGGGAATTCAGGCTCGACTTCCCTTTCTTCCCGGAGGTGAAGTGACCAGAAACTACTGCACCGGAGCCCACTCGGGGCCGGTCTCTCCAAGTTCCGGGTCGAGCTTGGCAATCAGCGGCTGCGGCTTCTCCAGCTTGGTGCCCGGCACCACATCGACGCGGGCCCACACTGCTTGCTGGGATGCGTAATCACCGGTGATCACCGGGTAAGTCTGGCCCTCTTCAGGCAAACCGACACCGACCAAATCGAGTTCTTCGTCATCGATGACCTCCTCAACCCGCGGGGACGCAGCCCAGATACCGTCGCGGCCGAGGGTTTCGTGAACCTTCTGCGCGGTGTGCGGGATGAACGGGGTCAGCAGGGCGTTGCAGTCCGAGACGACCTGGAGGGCAGTCCACAGGACAGTGGCCAGCCGCTCGCGCTGGGACTCGTCTTTGGCGAGCTTCCACGGCTCCTGGTCGGCGATGTACGCATTCGCTTCACCGACGACGTGCATAACCTTGGTGATGGCGGCCTTGAAGTGGGCGAGGCCGAGTTCTTTGCCAGCGGACTCGAAGGTCTGGGAGGCCAGATCGAGGATGGCGCGGTCGACGTCGAGAAGCTCACCGGGCTGCGGCACCTCGCCGAAGTTCTTGTGCGCCATGGACACGGTGCGGTTGACCAGGTTGCCCCAGCCGTTGGCGAGCTCGTTGTTCACGCGGCGGACAAACTCGTCCCAGGTGAAGTCCGTGTCGTTGTTCTCCGGGCCGGCGACGGCGATGAAATACCTCAGCGGATCAGGGCCGAACTCGGCAAGGAAATCCTTGACGTAGATGACCACGCCCTTGGACGACGAGAACTTCGAACCCGACATCGTGAGGAACTCCGAGGAAACGACCCCCGTCGGCAGGTTGAGCTCGCCGAGCTCGTGGACCTCGCCGCCCTTCGATCCCTTGCCGGCGTAACCGAGGAGCTCGCCCGGCCAGATCTGGGAGTGGAACGTGATGTTGTCCTTGCCCATGAAGTAGAAGCCCGGGGTTTGCGGATCCTGCCAGAACTGCTTCCACGCGTCGGGGTTGCCGGTCCTCGCCGCCCACTCGATGGAGGAGGACAGGTAGCCGATGACGGCGTCGAACCAGACGTAGAGCTTCTTGCCCGGGTCGTTCTCCCAGCCCTCGACGGGCACCGGAATGCCCCAGTCGATGTCGCGTGTCATGGAGCGGGGACGCATGTCCTCCAGCAGGTTCAGGGAGAATTTGAGCACGTTCGGGCGCCAGTCTTGGCGGGCCTCGAGCCACTGCTTCAAGGCGTCGTGAAGCGAAGGCAGGTCGAGCATGAAATGCTCGGTCTCGATGAACTCCGGGGTCTCCCCGTTGATCTTGGACACCGGGTTGATCAGGTCGACCGGGTCGAGCTGATTGCCGCAGTTGTCGCACTGGTCGCCGCGGGCATCGTCGGCGCCGCACAGCGGGCAGGTGCCCTCGATGTAGCGGTCCGGCAGGGTGCGGCCGGTCGACGGGGAGATCGCGCCCTGGGTGACCTCCTTGATCATGTAGCCGTTGGCGTACAGGCCCTTGAACAAGTCCTGCACCACCGCGTAGTGGTTGCGCGTGGTGGTGCGGGTGAACAAGTCGTACGACAGGCCGAGTCCCGCAAGGTCCTCGACGATCTGGCGGTTGTAGCGGTCAGCGAGCTCCTTGACCGTCACGCCTTCCTTATCCGCCTGGACCAGAAGTGGCGTGCCGTGCTCGTCGGTGCCGGATACCATGAGCACGTTGTTCCCCAGCATGCGCTGGTAGCGCGCGAACACATCGGAAGGGACACCGAAGCCGGCGACGTGGCCGATGTGGCGCGGCCCGTTCGCATAGGGCCACGCCACGCACACGAGGACATTTTCGGAGGTGGAGTTGTTCGGGGAGACAGTCATACGCCCCAGCATAAGTGACTACTGCTCAGTGCCGAACATGCGCTGACGTTTACGGGCCTTGGCGAGCGCATCGCGGTGCATACGGCGCTCGATGGCCAGCTGGTGATTGAAGCGCTGCTGTTCCTTCAGGTCCAGGTAGATGGTGTCGTTGCTGACATCCTTGACGATTGCGAACATCAGCAGAATAAGGATTAAAAGGAACGGTGTCGCGGCAGCGATGGTGACGCTCTGCAGAGAATTCAGGGCATCGTCACCACCGGCGATGAGCAGGGTCAAGCCGACAGCTGCGGTGGCCAGGCCCCACATACCGGTGAGCAACGGCTTCGCGTCGGTCTTGCCGTTCTGAGACAGCGAGCCCATCACAGTCGAGGCGGAATCCGCCGAGGTGATGAAAAAGGTGCCCAGCAGAATCAGGGCGACAATACCCATGAGGAAGCCGCCCGGCAGGTTGTGCAGCAGGTTGAACAGCTGCTCCTCAGAGGTGCCTTCGCCGTAGATGGATTCGCCGTTCTGCTCCATGTGGATGGCGGTGCCGCCAAAGATGCAGAACCATATGGTGGACAGGCCAGCTGGGACGAGGGTCACGCCGAGGCAGAACTCACGGATTGTGCGGCCGCGGGAGATACGGGCCAGGAAGCTGCCCACGAACGGGGACCAGGAGATCCACCATGCCCAGTAGAAGATGGTCCAGCCGCCCAGCCACTCCCCTGCTTCAGTGTCCGCGGACTCGGCAGTGCGGGAGGCCATGAGGAAGAACTGGTCCAAGTACGAAGCGACCGCGGTGGGCAGCAGGTTGAGCTGCGTCAGGGTCGGGCCGAACACGAAGACGAAGATGGCGAGCACTGCCGCGACAATGAGGTTGAAATTGGACACCCACTGGATGCCCTTGCCCACACCGGACATTGCCGACAGCAGGAAAGCGAGCGTCAGAACACTCACGATTCCGACGGTGAGCATCGTCGACGGCGAATCGACGACGCCGGACGCCTCCAGGCCGGTGGAGATCTGCAGGGCGCCGAGCCCCAGGGAACACGCGGTGCCGAAGATGGTGGCGAAGATGGCGAGGCCGTCGATGAGCTTGCCCAGCCAACCAGCGGCCCGCTTCTCGCCGATCAACGGGATGAACGCGCTGGAGAGCAGCTGCTTACGTCCCAGACGGAACGTGGAGTAGGCGATGGCGAGACCGATGATCGCGTAGACGGACCACGGGTGGAGGGTCCAGTGGAACATCGTCTGCGCCATCGACGTGCCGACGGAATCCGCGCTATCCATACCTGGAATGCCGTCACGGTAGAAGTTGAGCGGCTCAGACGCACCAAAGAACATCAGGCCGATACCCATGCCGGCAGCGAACATCATGGCGATCCACGACATGGTGCTGAACTCCGGCTGCTCGTCGGTGGCTCCCAGCCGGACCTTGCCGAACTTGGACAGCGCGATCACGAGGATGAACACCACGAAGACGCTGCCGAAGAAGACGTACGCCCAACCGAGGTTCTCGATGACCCAGCTGAACGACGCGTCGGAGAATGCGCTGAAGCTCTCTTTCGCGGCAAGGCCCCAGACCACGATGGCGACGACGACCGCAGCGAGCGGAGCGACAATCGTCCAATCGATTTTCAGGTTCTCGTCCTCCGAGGCCATCTCCACGGCATCTTCAGGGGAGGCGATTGCTTGCTGTTGACCGTCTTTCCTCGCGTCGAGGAGGTCCTGGAGTTCAGCGGTTGCCGTACGGTCGCGCTTAATGGGGTCCTCGGTGTGAGGAGTCGCATCGGGGTCGTGCGGGTCTTTGATCATCTCTTCACTGCTCATTGGGTTCCTTTCTCACGCCAATGACCGTAACGAAGATGTGCACAGCGTGCACAATTGCTGACTAGGAACTGCGAGAGGCTATGTAGGCGTCATAAAGCTCGCCCGATTTGATGCCCGCGCTTTTCGCGACCTCCTTGACCGCGTCTTTCGCGCGCATGCCGTCATCGACGCGCTGCTGCACGAGCGCAAGGACGTCTTCCGGCTCCGCGGTATCAGTGCCACCGTCGATCACTACCGTGACCTCGCCTTTCACACCGCCTTTCGACCATTCGGCGAGTTCGGCGAGCGTACCCCGCTTGACCTCCTCGAATGTCTTGGTCAGCTCGCGGCACACCGCCGCCTGGCGGTCGCCGAGTATCCGGGCGGCTTCCGCCAGCGTGGTCTCAATGCGGTGCGGGGACTCGAAGAAGCACACGGCGCGTTTCTCGTTCCTCAGGGATTGCAGCCAGGCCTTCCGCGCGCCGGGCTTGCGGGGAGCGAAGCCGTCGAAGATGAACTGTCCGACGCCGAGACCGGACAGGGCGAGAGCCGTGGTCACTGCGGAGGGCCCAGGCAGGCAGGTCACGGGGATCTGCGCGGCGTGGGCCGCCGCGACGAGGGAGTGCCCCGGGTCGGAGACCAACGGCATCCCAGCGTCGGTGACGATGAGGACGGTTGAGCGGCGGGCGGCGTCGATAAGCTCAGCTACGCGTTTGTCCTCGTTGTGGTCGAAATTGGAGACGACCTTGCCGCGGATCTCCACGTCGAGGGCTGTTGCGAGATTGCGCGTGCGGCGGGTGTCTTCGGCGGCGATCACGTCGGCGTTCTCGAGCGCGTACTTCAGGCGCGGGGACGCGTCACCGATATTGCCAAGCGGAGTCGCCGCGAGCACGACCCCGCGGGACGGCAGTGAATCCGTTTCCATGCCCCCAAGCTTTGCACACCCACCCGCTAAGATCATTGCCGTGAGTTCGACAGTGGCTACCGGCATTCCCTTCGGCATCAGCAAACCTGAACCAACGGCCCCCGTGACGGTGCCGTGGTCGAAGCGGGATACGGTCGCCACACTCGTCATCGGAATCCTCGCCCTGTTCACCCGCTTCGTCGGGCTGACATCCGCGCATTCGAGCGACACCCCGGTCTTCGACGAGAAGCACTACGTCCCGCAGGCGTGGGATATCGCCCGGTCCTGGTTCAATCCGGTGCTCGGCGGCATCGAGTCGAATCCTGGCTACGGCCTCGTCGTGCACCCTCCCCTGGCGAAGAGAATCGAGGCGCTCGGGGAGATGGTCTTTGGCTACACGCCGCTCGGCTGGCGGTTCATGGCGGCCCTCTTCGGATCCGCCGTCGTCGTGTTCACGATGCTCCTCGCGCGGCGATTGTCCCAGTCAACGATGATCGCCCTTTTCGCGGGCACAATCGCGCTTTGCGACGGAGTGTTGCTGGTCATCGGCCGCTTCGGCATGCTCGACGTGTTCATCCTCCTGTTCATCGTCATGGCCGCCTGGACCTTGGCCGGCGACATGCGCGATGTGCATCAGCGCTTCCACGACGCCTACGTGGAGGGCGAGATTAATCCCCGCCTGGGCTTCCGCTGGTGGCGCTTCGCCACCGGCGTGCTGCTCGGATGCGCGCTGGCCGTGAAATGGTCCGGGCTGTACTACATCGCATTCTTCGGACTATTGTCGTCCTTTTACGACCTGTGGCTGCGGCACCGATACGGGGTGAAGAACCCGGTCCGGGAAACCCTGCTCAAGGATGTCCCTTCGGCTCTCGCGTCGATCGTCCTCATTCCAGCTGTGCTCTACGTGTGGTCGTGGCGCGCGTGGTTCGCGTCCGAAACTGCTGTATACCGCCACGCGCTTTCCGACGGCACCATTGCCAACTCCGACTGGCCCGGGCTGGCCAAACTGCCCGAGGCACTCGCCGGCTGGTTCTACTACCACCTCTCGGTGCTGAGATTCCACTCCGAGCTGACGTCGTCGTCGGGCCATTCCCACCCCTGGGACTCCAAGCCGTGGTCGTGGCTGGTGGCTTCCCGCCCGATCCTCTACTTCTCCGCCAACGGTGATGATTCCCGCCGGATGATCTACCTCTTCGGCACTCCCGCCATCTGGTGGTTGACGGTGCCCGTCCTGCTGTGGGCCGTCTGGGCCTGGGTGACGCGCAAAGACCGTCGGGTCATTCTTCCATTGGTCGGCTTCGCCGCCGGTTTTCTTCCTTGGTTAGCCGCCTTCGACCGACAGATGTATTTCTTCTACGCCGCCCCCCTCGCGCCGTTCACGATCGTGCTGCTCGCCCTCGCGCTCGGTGAGCTCTCCAAACGTGGCACATACCTCGAGCGGGTGGGCAAGTACGTCGGCCCCATCACTTCAGGGCAGCTCGGCGTGGTTGTCTACCTCGCCGTCGTGATCGGAATGTTCTTGTACTTCTCCCCGATCCTCTACGGGTTCTCGATCCCGGAAAGCTACTACAACCAGCTGATGTGGCTGCCGAGCTGGAAATAAGCCAAATATTCCGGAAATCTAGATCGGCCGCGCGTTGAGCACGCGGAGCGGGTTACCGTAATCCACGGCCCACATCGCCACAAGAACGGCACAGGTGAACAGGAGCGTCAGGAGCGGTGCCCACTGTGCGGTGCCGCCGGTCACTGCCTCAAGAACCACAAAGCCGAAGCTGAAGCCGAACATCGCTCCGACGATCAAGAGCACGCCGGGGATCTGCGACGGCTTCCAGCTGACGAAGAGCAGGGCCGACGCGATGCCCACGCGCACCGACGCCGCGCCCAGCACCAAATCCGTCATCTCGGTGGACAGCAGGCGGCCCGCCCACACGATGTAGACGACCGCCAGCAGCACCAGCAGCACACGACACATGGTCATGAGCAGCACACGGCGGGCCGAAACACGGTGGAATTCGGATTCGACACCGGCGTAGATGACCTCCGAGAGATCCTCCGGCGGAGACATCGAGCTGTCTGCTCGCGTGCCGTTGAGCGTGCGCGACAGCTCCAAAGATTGCTCCCAGTAGCGGCGGCACTCCGGGCACTCGGCGAGGTGCGCGTCCACCACATCGTTTGCGAGTCCGGTCTCTTCACCGTCGATGCGTGCCGACAGGGCAGCCTGCACGTCACTGTGGTCAACCATCGACGAGCACCTTATCCAGGCTCACCCGGCCCGACCCGAAGACGACGACCAGCCCCAGAACGACGGCGAGCACCAGCGGATATTCGAAGCCGCCTCGGTCGGCGAAGAAGCCGGCGTCGATATGCATGAAGTACCCGGCGGCGAGCACCATCAGTGCGAGGACACCCGCGACGATGGTGGTGAGCAAGCCGATGATCAGCATCGCCCCACCGACGAGCTCGACGGAGCCGGTGAGGTACGCCGCCAATTGCGGCTGCGGCACTCCCGCCTGGTCGAATTGCTCGGCGGTCTGGCGCATACCGTGTCCGATCCAGTGCTGGTAGCCGTGGGCGATGAACACAACGCCGAGCACAAGCCGCGCCACGAGCAGGGCGAAATCGCGGAGGGCGGGGCTATTCATGTGTTAAAGACTACAACGTGGAACCTTTGGGCGGTGGAGACAGTCAAAGTAGGTATGACGACACTTTTACTTGACGACGACACGCACGCCTTCGAACTGCTCGCCCTCGAAGTATTTCTCCCAGGGCTGTCCTGGGAGTTGATAGAGAAGAAACGTGGCGCCCTCAAAGACGCCTTCGCCGGTTTCGACCCACACCGTGTGGCAGCCTTCGAGGATGAAGACGTCGAGACCCTCCTGAAGAATCCGGCCATCATCCGCAACCGGCACAAGATCAACGCCGTGATCACCAACGCCCGCGCGGCGGTGGCGATGTGGGAGCGCGGTGAATCGCTGGGCGGGCTCATCGCGTCCTTCGCCGACGGATTCACCCCCGGCGACGAGCTGCAGCTCACCGCCGAATTGCGGACTTACGGCTTCGTCTTCATCGGGCCCACGACGATGAAGGGGATGATGGAGATGGTTATTTCTTCTTCGCAGTGATCCAGACGTCGATCTCCGCGGTGATCGGCTCCACTCCGGCATCGTCGACAATCTCGCAGTCGATGGTGACCAGACGGCCGCCTGTTTCGCGGGTGATCTCGGAGAAGTCCGGGAAGTCCGCCGTGGCGGTAATAGTCAGGCCGCCGGTGGACTTCGCCGGATAATCCGCGCGCATTCCTCGGGGGATCCAGCGGTGCGTGTCCGGCACGGACACCTCGCACAACAGACCCATCGCGGCTTCCGCACCGTTCAGGCCGGCAATGACGTGGAAAGTGCCGATATGGTTCTGCACGCCCCACCACTTGCCCAGGCGCACCACGCAGCGTCCCGGCTCAGCGAGCTGAACGCGCGGCATGACGGTGCGGAAATACGGCGCCTTGACGGAGTAGAAAGCAGAGAAGATCAGCCGCTTGAGCTTCGTGTCGCTGAACTTCTCCCACAGCTGGGCGGACTTGCCAGGGTCAGTGTTCACCTGTTGTGTGTGAGTAGAAAAAGAGGTCGTCATACCTGGTGATGTTACCGGCTACAACGACCTCATATTGGCGGAAAAACTAAGCGATTTCGCGCATCCGCTCCGTTTCCTGGCGGGGTGCGGTGTAGACCGGCAGGTTCGCGAAGTCGGCGCTCTCGTCGTCGACCTCCACGACGACTGCCCCCGGGCGTCGCATGTGCGGCGGAACCGGCGCATCCTCAGCGGACGACACAACGCCCAGACGTGCGCGACGCAACTGGCGCACGCGGCGGGCACGGAGCGCACGCTCCTTTTTCACAGTCGTGCGCAGTGCCGTCAGGAACCATGCCAGCAGTCCCGCAGCCGCGGCCGGGGCCGCCCATGCCCAGCCGCCGGACACGATCGCGAAGACGAAGCTCACACCGAACAGGATGACAAGGCCGAGCAGCGTGCGCTGGCGACGGCGGAAACGGTCCTCACGCACCCGTTTCGCTTTCTCCGGATCCCAGCCGCCGCGGCCGCGGCGCGCACGCGCGAACTCGAGCTCGTCCTCCGTCGGCTCCGGGGAATCGGAGACGGTGTCTTCCTCGTGTGCAGCTTCGGACTCGTCGCTCGTGCCTGTGTCTGTGGCAGTTTCAGTCTCGAGCTCGGTGACGGTGGTGTAGCCGTAGTCCTCCGGGGAGAGGTACGACTCGTCGAGCTCGTAATCGGAAGCAGTTTCGGGGGCAGATTCAGAGGCGGTTTCAGCGTCTGTTTCTGTCTCTGTGTCTGTTTCTGTTTCTGTCCCTGTTTCTGCCTCTGGCTCTTCGAGTTCGACGACTTCGCCGTCGACGGACTCTTTGCGGGTGAAGAGCTTCTTCAGGGAGGTGGAGCCGGAGGTGTCGTCGATAAGCACTGCCTCGTCGGCCTCAACGACCTCGTAGCCGTCTTCCTCGTCGAAGCTGTGGATGTCCGCCTTAGTCACGCGCGGGCGACGACGACCCTGCAGGGGTGCAGCTCCCTCGTGCAGGACGCGGGTCTCGTCATAACCTTCGCCGGAGCGCCGAATCGGCTTCGAGTCCCCCATCACCATCGGGGCGAGAACAATCGCCCACACCACCACGATGAGGACGATGATCAGGCTCAGGCTGCCGGACATGTGCCACGACCTTTCTGCTTTCCGGGCAAGATTTCCAGGCTGACATTATCCACTCTCGATCAGGCGGTGACCGACCCACGCCGCGAAAACCCGGGGCAATTTCTAGATCCAGCAGCGGCCCCGGGTCGCGAGCCGTTCCACGGCGGATCCAGGCAGGTCGTCGATGTTCTGCGCGACGAAATGGTGGTCGCGCCACGCACCGTCGATATGCAGGTTCTGGTGCAAATAGCCCTCCTCGCGGAAACCAGAATTCGCGAGGACCTTGCCCGAAGCCGGGTTGTCCGGCAGATAGGTCGCCGTGACGCGGTGCAGACCGATCCTGGCGAAAGCGTGGTCGACCCCGAGCGCGCAGGCGACGGTGGCGATGCCGCGCCCCGAATAGCGGGAATAGACCCAGTAGCCGATCCAGCACTCCCCGATCGCGCCGTGCTGGATGTTGCCGAGGGTAACTTGGCCGATGAAACGGCCGTCCAGCTCAATCGCGAGCGGGACGATGATGCCGTCCTGGGCGAACTTCCGCAGGTTCTGCCAGTTCACACGCCACGCCGCCGGTGAGTGAGCCTCCTCCCACGTGCCCGGCACGGTGGGCTCCACAGGACGCAACACAGCCTCGTCCCGGATGCGCATGCGCGACCAGTCTTTCCCGTCGCGGGAATTGAGCGGACGCAAGCGCACAGTGGAAACGCCGGGGATGTGGACGGTCGGGGACGCTTCGGGCCAACCCGGGTGGCTCGCCCGTCCGAAGAAACTGAACATGTCTAGGCCCGCTGCTGGAGGAAGAGAACATCCACGATATCGCCTGGACGGACCTCTGAGACATCGGCGGGAATCCGGATGATCGCGTTGGCCTCCGCAAGCCCCGCCAGCAGGTGGGCCGGGCTTCCGGACACGCCGCCCATACCGTCGACGAGGTAGTCGTGGGTCTCCGCGTCGCGCATCAGGCGGGCGCGGATAAAACCGAGGCGGCCAGGAATGGACTCGATGCGGCCCAAGGCACGCGCCTTGACGGTGCGGCGGGTGGGCACGCGCTTGCCCAGGGATGTCCGGATCGCCGGACGGATGAGTGCCTCGAAAATGACGAGCGCGCTCACCGGATTCGACGGCAACAGGAAAACAGGGATACGGTCCTCCCCGATCAGGCCGAAGCCCTGGGCGGAACCCGGGTGCATTGCCACACGCGTGGTGTCGATGTCGCCCAGCTCCCCCAGCGCATCCTGGATCGGCTTGGCGCTCGACCCGCCGACGGCGCCGGTCATGACCATGAATTCACTCTTCTGCGCCTGGACCGCGAGCTGCTCTTTGAGGCGGCGCGGCTCGGCGTTGATGATACCCACGCGGTTCACTTCCGCGCCCGCGTCCTTCGCGGCGGAGGCGACAGCATAGGAGCTGACATCGAAGACTTGGCCCAGGCCCGGCTTCCGGTCGATGTCGACCAGCTCCAGGCCGTAGGACATGACGGTCACCCGGGGACGCGGGTAGACGAGGACTTTGTCGCGGCCGGTGGCGGCGAGCAGCCCGATCTGGGCCGGGCCGAGCACAGCGCCGGAACGCACCGCGATATCGCCGGGCTGGATGTCATCGCCCTCCCGGCGGATGAAGTCACCGGAGCGCACAGGGCGGTGCGGGGTGACGCGCTTGCGGCCGCGGTCTGACCACTCGAGGGGCAGCACTGCGTCGGCGAGCGTGGGCAGCGGGGCACCCGTGGCCACGCGCACTGCCTGGCGCGGTTGGAGGCGCAAAGGCTTCTGGGATCCGGCAGCGACCTCGCCCACCACGGGAAGAGAGGCCTCCGGGGCAGGAGCGTCCTCCTTCTGACCGAGGCTCTTACCGCCGCCGACGTCGACCGCGCGGACTGCGTAGCCATCGACGGCCGCCTGGGAAAAACCAGGCAGGGGCGCATTCGCCTGCACCTCTTCGGCGCACATCAGGCCGAGTGCATCGGTGATGCCGATGCGGATCGGCTCAGGCGTCATCGTCGCATCGATGATCATGGCGAGGTGGTCGTCGACACTGCGCATGGTCCCCTCCTACCGAATGTCCGGGCTCTCCGCCTCGAAGTCTGCCACGATCTGCTTGATCGCCTTGTACAGAGCCGGGCCGTACTTCTCGTGGTGCAGGCCGAAGTCGACGTTCGCGGGAATATAGCCCGCCGGGTTGCCCAGGTCGTGGCGCTTCCCGTCGTGAACGACCACGTGGACCGGGTGCCCCTCGCTGATCATCAACTCGATCGCGTCGGTGAGCTGAAGCTCGCCGCCCTTGCCCGGGGTGATGCGCCGCAAAGCGTCGAAAATCCCGCGGTCGAGCAGGTAGCGGCCGGTGGCCACGAAGTTTGAGGGAGCGTCGGCCGGGTCTGGCTTCTCCACCATGCCCACCACACGCTTGACGCGGTCGGCGTCTAGACCGGAATCGGCGTCGACTTCACGGACATCGAAAACGCCGTAGTTGAACACCTCGTCCGGCCTCACCCCGAAGGCGCACAGCACGGAACCGCCGAGCTTCGCGCGCACATCCGCCATCTTCTCCATCACACCGGTGGGCAGCACCAAGTCGTCGGGAAGCATGACGGCGACGACATCCTCATCGTCGTCGAGAATCGACTCCGCGCAGCCCACTGCATGTCCGAGGCCGAGCGGTTCTTCCTGCACCACGGCTTCCGCGGCGATGATCTCAGCGGCGCGGGAGACCTTTTTCGCCTGCTCTTCCTTACCGCGCAACAGCAACGTGGAGCGCAGGTGCTCGAAGTCGCCGAAATGCTCCATGACCTCGCCTTTACCCGGCGCGGTCACGATCGCGAGGCGCTGTGCGCCGGCCTGCGCCGCCTCCTCGGCGATCAGCTCGATCCCCGGTGTGTCCACCACGGGGAGCAGCTCCTTCGGAACAGTCTTAGTCGCCGGCAGGAACCGGGTGCCCATGCCGGCGGCCGGCACGACGACAGTTTTCACGCGCGAGTGCGGGCTCTGGTCGGAATTCTGCATGAATGAGCAGTTTACCTACAATGATGGCGTGTTCGGTGTAGGCCACTCCGCGAAAGAAGCAATCCGCGCAACGACGCGCAGGCAGCGTGCGACAATGGAACATTCGCTTATCGACGTCACCCTGACTGACCATCTCCTCGACTGGCTCGGCCCCACCTCCCGTGTGGCCGCGTACTCCCCCCTCCCGGGCGAACCGGGCGGTGTGGAACTCGTCGCCGCGTTGGCGGCGAAGCACGATCTCTGGCTGCCCATCACTCCTAAAGAGGGGGATCTGCGCTGGGGGCGTTTCGTAGGCGAACTCCATGAAGGAGCTCATTTCGGCATCGGGGAACCGGAGGGGCCCGGGGAGGCGTCGTTAAGCATGCTTTCGTGCGATGCCGTGATCGTGCCCGCCCTCGCTGTGGACCGCCACGGCGTCCGTCTGGGGCAGGGTGCGGGCTATTACGACCGCGCCCTCGACGGCGTGAAATGCCCCGTTGTGGCGCTGGTTTACGACTCGGAGGTCTACGACGAACTTCCCTGTGAGCCGCACGACCAGCCTGTCGATGCGGCAGTGACGCAATCGGGGTTCATGTGGTTGGGAACCGGACGGGGCGGTGCGGCAGTCCAATAAGGCATGGGTCTTATTGATGATGCCGCTGATTTCCTCCGCACCCCCGGCTACCGCCGGTCCGTTGCGCTGCGCCGGGGAGCCGCCGCTGTGCTCGTGGCCGGCGCGGCGGTGAGCGCGCTCCTCAGCCGGGCGAATGCCGATCCCGGCGTCGTTGTTTTCGCCCGCGATGTGCATCCCGGCGATGTCGTCGAGGCGGGCGATCTCGCCGTGCGCTCCCTGCCCGAGGAATTCACGCCGCCGTCCGCCGTAGCGTCGGTTGAGGCTGCGGAAGGCCAGGTCATCGCTTCGCATGCATCCTCCGGTGAGGTGGTCACCTCCACACGGCTGCTGGGGCCGGATCTCGTCGGCGCACTGGTCGGCGACGATGCTGAGGCGTACACGATGGTGCCCGTTAAACTCGCTGACCCCGACATCATCCCGATGCTGCACCACGGGGCCCGCGTCTCCGTTGTCACCGCCGGCGACGGCACCCCGCAGACAGTAGCTGAATCCGGCACAGTCGTGATCGCCGGAGCTCCGGGAGAGGAGGACAGCTCCAGCGTCCTGCTCCTGCTCCGCCACTCCGATGCCGCCACCGTCGCCGCCGCATCTCTCACTTCACCTTTGGCGGTGGTGCTGGGTGTCTAAGGCTGAGAGTCCCCGTGGATATTTCCGCAAACTTAGGCCTCCGATAACGGTGTTCTAGGAGTCTCTGTAGTAGCTTCTGTCGGGCCAGATCCTTTAGACCCCAGGAGGGACCCCCATGCTCAAGGGCTTCAAAGACTTCATCATGCGCGGCAACGTCATCGACCTCGCTGTCGGTGTCGTGATCGGTGCCGCATTCACCGCTATCGTCACCGCGTTCACCGACAACATCATCAACCCGCTAATCAACTCCGTGGGCGGCGCCGACTTCTCCTTCGGCTTCAAGATCATCTCCGGCGACGAGTCCACCTTCATTGACTTTGGCGCTCTCGTCACCGCCATCATCAACTTCCTGCTGATCGCAGCTGTCGTCTACTTCCTCATCGTCGCCCCGATGAACAAGCTCGACGAGCAGCAGAAGCTCCGCAAGGGCATTGACCCAAAGGCGACCGACCCGACCGAGCAGGAGCTCCTCACCGAGATCCGCGACCTGCTCGCCGGCGGCAACAACCCGCAGATCAAGCACTAGCCTCCGTGGTGTGGCGGCCGTTCCTCTTCGTAATCGGCAGCCTCACTCGACTCTGATCCGGGCAGCGAATCATCAAACTCGACGATGCGCTCGGCATCACCAGCGGACCGTCCACGATCAGGACGGTCCGCTTTTCTGTCGTAATCGGCATCGGAGATGCGCTTCACCCGGCGCCGCGCGCGCTGTGCCATCGCGTTTCTTCTACTGGACGCTGTACTTGCGCAGCTCGCTGATCAAGTGGGCGACGAGCGGAGCGATCGTGGACATGCCGTCCCGAATCGCGGCGCGCGATGGTGCGAGATTGACCACGACGGTAGAACCGGAAACACCGCAGATTCCGCGCGACGTGCAGGCGTCGACTGCGCCGCAGGACTGGCCGGAGGCGCGGACCGCCTGGCCCACACCTGGGACGAGCTGGTCGATGACCGCGCGTGTGGCCTCCGGAGCTTTGTCGCGGGGACCCACGCCCGTCCCCCCGACCGTGACCACCAGGTCGACTCCGCCCACGACCGCGGTCTCGATGACCTTACGGATCTCGGACTTCTTCGACTTCACGCTGACCACGCCGTCGACTTTGTAGCCCATCTCCTGGAGCAGCTCGAAGACCAGCTGGTCGGTCCCTTCGGCGATGGCGCCGTTGCGCTTGTGGTCGCTGATCAGCACCGCGAGAGCGCACGGTTGCGCCGGTAGTTCCACCTCCGCCTCAGCGGCGAGCAGGAAGGCCTCGTCGGGCTCTTTGAGGTCTAGCGCGTCGAGAGTGTTAGACATGGTCGGGGCTCCTCATGGGCTTCGCGGGGTCGTGCTTCTCAGCTATTCAGCTACTTAGTGAATCTACTCGGAACTTAGAGTCACCTCCACCGTTCTGGACTCCTTTGAATCCTTATTATGGGCTTCGATCTTCACGGTCTCGCCGAAATCGAAGGAGCGGGTTGCCGCGACGAGGGCGTCAGAGGACTCAATCGGACGGTCGTTGATGCGGGTGACGACATCGCCGGCCTTGAGCCCTCCCTTTTCAGCGGGGCTGCCCGGCTGCACGTTACTGACCAATGCACCACCGGTGGTGTGGCGGATGTCCACCTCCACGCCCATCATCGGCTGGTGAGCCTTTCCCTCGTTGATGAGCTGGTCAGCCACGCGGCGCGCGAAATTCGAGGGAATGGCGAAGCCCAAGCCGATCGAGCCCGCTTCACCGGATTCCCCCTGGGACAAAGACGCGATCACAGAATTCATGCCGATCAGGTGGCCATTCATGTCCACCAACGGTCCACCGGAGTTACCCGGGTTGATTGCCGCGTCGGTCTGGATGCCGTCCATCAAGGAGCTCTCCCCGCCGCCCTGGGCAGCACGGACCGGGCGGTTGAGGGCGGAAACGATACCGGTGGTGACCGTGGCGGACAGCCCCAACGGGGAACCGATGGCGACGATGGACTGGCCTACAGCGAGACTGTCCGAATCGCCGAACTGGATCGTCGGCAGATCCTTCACGTCCTCAATCTGGATCACGGCGATGTCGGTGTTGACGTCGGAGGCGATGAATTTCGCGGAGTGCTTGGTGCCGTCGTTGAGCGTGACCTGCATCTGCGCGCCGCCTTCAGCGGCCTCGGCGACAACGTGGTGGTTCGTGAGCACCATGCCGTCGGAGCTGATGATGGAGCCGGAGCCTTCCGCCCCGCCCTGGCGGGTCGCGACCTCGATGGACACCACTGCGGGGAGGACCGACTCGGCGACCTTTTCCACTGACCCGTCGGGAGCAGGCTCGCGCTGCGTCTTCACCGGAGCGTCGAGGGAGTTTTCGTTGCTGCTGGCGCCGATACCAGAGCTCTGCGACGACTCGTCCTTACCGGAGACCAGTGTGCCGCCGAGGGCACCTCCGCCGATCCCTGCGACGAGGCCGGTGACGAGAGCTATCGCGAAGGCAGTGCCTGCCCCCACTCCCTTTTTCTTTTGGCGGACGGGCGTTTGCTGGACAGGAGCAGGTTGCTGCTCACCGTAGGGCGGCGGGGCCATGGGGCCGCCGAAACCTGGGTTAGTGGGATATTCCGGAGTTGTCATGATCGGTCATTGTCCTCTTCAACGCTGTGCCGGTTCTCATTTCCAGTCCGTCCCTATCGTAGTAGTTGCTGAACGGTCACTGTGAGACTTTTTCCGGCCTACCGGGGAAGATGACACGGATGCGGGCACCGCCGTCATCAGAGTCCTCGATGCTGATGACGGCGCCATGGCGTTCAAGCACCTGAGCTGCGATAGCCAACCCCAATCCCGAGCCCGGCATGGAGCGCGATTCGGGAGCGCGGTAGAAGCGCTCGAAGACGTTCTCCCTCTCCTCCGGCGGAATTCCGGGGCCCGAATCGTCGATGATCAACACGGCGCTGCGCTTCCCGGCGCGGAGTGAAACGCGCACGACTCCGCCCGGCGGGGACCACTTGGCCGCGTTGTCGAACAGGTTCACCGGGGCACGCGACAAGGCAGCACGGTCGGCATCCAGCACCCATGGATCGACGCGGAAGCGGAAATTCACGTCGGGGCGCCGCCGCTGCACACGGGTCACGGCTTCCTTAATGACCTCATCGAGGCGCACCGGCTCGAATTCCTTCTGCAGGTCATCCTCCCGCGCGAGGTCGACAAGGTCGCCGATCAGGGTGGTCAATTCCTTCATCTGCCCGTTGACATCGTCTTCGAGCTCGTTGAGATCCTCTTCTGACATCTGGGCCATCTGCCCGGAGCGGTGCAGCATGATCAGCAGCTCGATATTCGTTCGCATCGAGGTCAAGGGCGTGCGCAGTTCGTGTCCGGCATCGACCACAAGCTGGGCCTGGCGCACACGGGATTTGTCGAGCGACTCCATCAAGCCGTTGAGGGACTCGGTCAACTTCGCGTACTCGTCACTGCCGGCGACCTCGATCGGCTCCAGCGTGCCCTCGGAGGAAACACTGTCGACGGCGCGGCGGAGACGCGTGATCGGGCGCACGGTCACCCGGGCGATGATGACTCCAGTGAGAGCAGCCAGCAAGGTGCCCAGACCGACGATGCCCGCGAGGGTCGCCTTCAGACGGCTCTTCAGGTGGGCGAAATCCGCGCGGTTGTGCGCCACGGCGACGGTCGTGCCGTCGCCGTCTCGCAGGATGGACACCATCTCGTCGCCGTTCTCCATCCGCGACCAGTTAGCAGCGTCGCCGTCGCGCGCCATCCGGTCGACGGGCAAGGGATCACCTACGAAGGAGCTCCGCTCTTTGGGGGAGACGGCTGCACGGTAACCCGGGTTATCGACCCGGAATTTATCGACGATCGCGTCCAGCGCTGCCTCATCCGCGTTGTCGTCCTCCACCTGCCGCATCAACGCGATGGTGCGGGTGTTCAGCGCACTGAGCTCATGGTCTTCAATCGCACCGAAAACTGCGGCATAAGACATCACCGCCGTGGCACCGACCACCGCCGCTACACCGGCACCGGCGAATGCCGCGATCTTCCCGCGGATGGAAGAACTGCGGGCGGGACGCAGGAGAGCATCCCCGCCCGCATCGAGGCGGCGGAGAATCACGGAGCGGTCTCCCGCAGCACGTAGCCGACGCCCCGGACAGTGTGAATGAGGCGGGATTCGCCGCCGGCCTCCGTCTTACGGCGCAAATAGCCGATGTACACCTCGAGGGCGTTGCCCGAGGACGGGAACTCGTAGCCCCAGACCTCCTCGAGGATCTTCTGCCGGGACAATACGCGGCGGGGATTTCGTAGGAGCAATTCCATCAGTGAGAATTCCGTGCGGGTGAGCGAGACGTGACGGTCACCGCGGTAGACATCCCGGGTGATCGCGTCAAGCCGCAAATCCTCGAAAACCAGCTCCGCCGCCGGACCATTGTTCGCCGGCATCACGGTGTCGGCTTGAGCACGGCGCAGGAGCGAGCGCACGCGCGCCAGCAACTCTTCAAGAGCGAAAGGCTTGGGCAGGTAGTCATCTGCGCCAGCATCCAGGCCGGCGACCCGCTCAGCTACACCGTCCCGGGCGGTGAGCATGAGGATGGGCCGGTCGTACCCGGTGGAGCGTAATTCACGGCACACCCCGAGCCCGTCGAGACGCGGCATCATCACATCCAGAATGGTCAGATCCGGCTGCTCCGTCTCGATGGCGGCGAGAGCTTCAACACCGTTTTCCGCCAGCGCAACCTCGTATCCATTGAATTTGAGGGAGCGTCGCAGGGATTCACGGACTGCCTGCTCGTCGTCGACCACCAAAACCTTCATACCCTCCATTATGGCAATCTTGGGTTAAACGACAGAAAGTGTGTCTGGATTCGGTGATTTGTAGTGCTTGACCTCTAGGTTTCAGGAAAATATATGCTCCGGGAGCATATATCTGACTCCGGGACGGTAAATCCTCGGTGTGGCAGCAGTGATGTGCTACACGCGGCGTGGTGTGGTGTCGCAATGTCAAAGAACCAACCACGCTGCCACTGCGGCGGTGAGATGAAACGCAACGGCACCACCAGCACTGGACGAAGCAGCAGCATGGGGTACACAACTGCACGAATTCTCCACAATCTACCGCTCCTGGATGGACGAGAAAACGGTGGTCAAAGACCCAAAAACAGGTACATGGACCCGCACGCGGACACATCACAACGTGCGCAAGGCCTACAACAGCCTCAACCACCTCTGGCGCTCCGACCTGCTGCTTGTCTACCTCACCCCACCAGAAGGTGTGCTGGAGAAAAACCGGATTAAATCCACCACCAACAGTCTCGAAGGCGACATCAACTCCCAGATCAAACTACTTGCCAGAACACACCGCGGAAGATCAGGCGAACGACAACGCCGGATGCTGGATTGGTGGCTCTACTTAAAAACCGAACTGCCCGACGATCCAGCACGAATCGCCAGGCAGTCCAACTGGGGCTAAGACCAACTCGCCAAAGTTTCCACCCTGACCCAACACGAGAACCAAACCGACCCCCTCTACGACAACGGTATCCCAACCGAGCCCCAACACAACATAGGAATGCGCAAAGGCCCCATGCAGTAAAAACAATGCCCGCCCGACGACACGCCGAGCCAGACACACATTCTGTCATTTAACCTTTATTTAGCAAAGGAGATTGCAATACGAAAACCCCAGTTCCATAGAAGAAATCTTGGGCGAAAAAATTCTTATTGAGAGCTATCGTATCTCGTACCCTACGACGTCAATTCCACGGCTATTTTCACATGTTGCGCTGGATACCTGTCCATCTCCTACCCATTCGCCCCGCACTTTGTGGTAAATGTTCTCCCAGCGAATGACATCAAATCGCCTACAGGATACAACTACTCGGTGTGAATGGACTCCCTTGCATGATGCGAACCCAGTTTTTCCTTCCTGCCACGTTTTGCAGCTAGGGGCAGCACTGGCCTCCGGGGTGGAAGGGATGGAGATAAGGCCAAGGGAAACGATTGCGGCGGCAGCAAGTCTCTTTGCTGCATTTTTGGAAGTGTTCGAGTGAAGCATGTCCTCGATTTTAGCAAAAATCATACTTGGGTCAATCTTAGTTTCTAAATCGTGATCTATAGGTGTGCTCTATAAGTATATCGTTTTTACTGAAGGGCCTATCTTTTTAGCTGAAATAAAACCCTCAATATGCGGGTATCTAGACGGGGTTAAACGCTAGACGGAGTTAAACGACAG